>NZ_CAKJTL010000081.1:59769-83362 GCF_917627385.1 Protofrankia sp. CiT1 | reverse complement strand
AGGGACCATCGGCGCCAGCAGGCACCGTGCACGGATCATCCGCGTTTCAATCCCTCCAGGGATGATCAGGGACCCGAAGATAAACACGCAGGTCGCAGCCTGTTTTGGAGATCGTTCCGGGGCTCGTTCTGCAGCGGTCCGGCGGTAGTGCAACACCGCAGGTCAGAGCCTTGATCGTCATTCTAGAGGATGGAGTCCTGGTTGCCCATCTCGCGCCCGAGCCACTCGGTCTCCACCAGCTGCGGGGAACGGGTCCGGTAGATGCGGATGCTGTCATGGTCCAGATCAAGATGAGTACGGAGCGCTGCGAGGAGTGCTCGATACTGCGCCGCGGACAGTTCCCCTTCGAACACGCTGCGCTGAGTCCAGTGCAGGTACTTGCGGCAGGTCTTGAGGACGACGGGGTTGCGTTCGGCCGCGGTGTCGTAGACGAGCACGACGAACATACGTCACCACCAAGGCCGGAAAGGCTTGTAGGCAGGGCTGCGCGAAGGTAGCACTCCAGGTTGATCCAACTACACGTTCGGCCACGGTCAGGCACCCCTGACAATCCAAAAATCCCTGAAGCACAAGCACTGTGGGCGTCAGCGGTAGTCCGGCAGCGGGCCCCTCGTGGTGACTTTGAGCCACTACTCGTTACCGATTGCGATCTTCGCGCAGCCCTGGGCTTGTAGGGGGTGCCCTCCAGACAGAGACGGACAATCTTGAGCGCCTCGAGATGGATGATCTCCTCGTAGGAGACCTTGCGGCGCAGCGTCCGGTGGTAGACGGTCGTGGCGAGCTCTTCCCGGATCATCGTGGAGACCTTCTTACGGCCGTCACGGCTGAGGGAGGCCCGGCCGACGTCGCTTTCGAAGTCGGCGGGCCGCAGCGTCTTCTGCGCGGCGGCGCGACGCAGCAGGCGTTCGGCGAACAGCGGCTTGAACGCCCGTACTCCGCACGTTCGTGCAGTGTGCTGACAGTGTGACTTCTTGGTCGGGTGGCGTGGTGATCGCCCTGGTGCGTAGTGCGTCCGTTCTGGCATGGTTCGCAGCGTGCTAGCGACCGCGGACCTCGTCTACGGGCCCCGAGCCCCCGAGCCTGGAGAAGTTCCTCGGCTCGCTGCCCGTGGTGCGTGACCTGCTGGTCCGCCTCGACCTGATCGCCGTCATCAACGAGCCCCGCTAAAAAGGTTTCAATCCCTCCAGGGATGATCAGGAACACTGCCCGGCGGGCACGTGGACCCCGGGGAGGAAAGTTTCAATTCCTCCAGGGATGATCAGGAACTCAAGCGGGGCGGCCTGCGCTGGTATTGGACGCGGTTTCAATCCCTCCAGGGATGATCAGGAACGGCCGCCGTGGTGATCTCCGGCTACGCGTCCGGGCTCTAGTTTCAATCCCTCCAGGGATGATCAGGAACCTCAGAGCGTCCGGTGCCGTCCGGCCCGGCCCGAGTTTCAATCCCTCCAGGGATGATCAGGAACCTGGGATGACCAGAACGAGCTGGCACAGCGGCTCGTGTTTCAATCCCTCCAGGGATGATCAAGAACGGCCGCCATAAGCCGACGGTGGGCCGCAGTCTGCTCGGGTTTCAATCCCTCCAGGGATGATCAGGAACGGTCTGGTAGGGACCAGGGCTGTCGGCCGGGATCGCGTGTTTCAATCCCTCCAGGGATGATCAGGAACCCGCGAAGGTGAAGGCGCACGAACGCTGGAAGAACGCGTTTCAATCCCTCCAGGGATGATCAGGAACATGGTCCAGATCGCCACCTGGCACGACCGTACGCAGGTTTCAATCCCTCCAGGGATGATCAGGAACGAGAGGCGGCTCAGGCGGGTGCGTGGACGCACGTTTCAATCCCTCCAGGGATGATCAGGAACGACAACGTCCACGTCCGGCCCGCGCTGTCCACAAAGTTTCAATCCCTCCAGGGATGATCAAGAACTGGTCGAGGTCCGTGGACGCCTGGCGTTTCATGCGTTTCAATCCCTCCAGGGATGATCAGGAACTGGTCGAGGTCCGTGGACGCCTGGCGTTTCATGCGTTTCAATCCCTCCAGGGATGATCAGGAACCTGAGGTCCCTGGAAGGGTGCGCGAACGCGATCACGCGCGCGTTTCAATCCCTCCAGGGATGATCAGGAACTACAACTCGTACTTCGCCTGCGGATGTACGGATCCGCGTTTCAATCCCTCCAGGGATGATCAGGGACGCCCACCTCGCCAGACGCCACGTGGGCCTGAGGCCGTTTCAATCCCTCCAGGGATGATCAGGGACCACCCAGGAGAGAAAATGCAGCAGCAACCAGCAGCCGTTTCAATCCCTCCAGGGATGATCAGGGACTGGACGCGACGCCCCCTGGTCGCCAGCTGCGCCCATGTTTCAATCCCTCCAGGGATGATCAGGGACATGGCCTGGCGCGGCCTCACGGCGGCCGAGGTGACGTTTCAATCCCTCCAGGGATGATCAGGGACTGCGATCTCCTCAGGCTTGGCGCCGGGGCGGGCCTGTTTCAATCCCTCCAGGGATGATCAGGGACCGCTGCACCCCGTCGTCACCATCGGGCGGACGAACGTGTTTCAATCCCTCCAGGGATGATCAGGGACCCGCTGGCACACCGGCCGGTACGCGATCGTCACAGCGTTTCAATCCCTCCAGGGATGATCAGGGACGGCCCGTGGGATGAGGCTCGGGCGTGACCTCCGTGGCGTTTCAATCCCTCCAGGGATGATCAGGGACTCGCCCGGGGACCCGGGGACGGCGACGTACTCGGCCATGAGTTTCAATCCCTCCAGGGATGATCAGGGACCTGCCGCTGGCGGCCGTCGCGCTAAGGGAACTGAAGTTTCAATCCCTCCAGGGATGATCAGGGACCCGGGACGGCACGACCTTCCCGGGCCGTTTGCCATCGTTTCAATCCCTCCAGGGATGATCAGGGACAGCCCGTCGCCCAGATCATGTGGCGGGGAAACCGGGTTTCAATCCCTCCAGGGATGATCAGGGACGCCGGTCGGGGTTCCCGGGTCGATCGCGGCATACGGTTTCAATCCCTCCAGGGATGATCAGGGACTCACTGGGTCAGACCTGGCCACCGCCGCGTATGACGTGGCGTGGTTTCAATCCCTCCAGGGATGATCAGGGACGGCCGCCGGGTGGGTGCCCCCGGCCCTGCCCGCGTTTCAATCCCTCCAGGGATGATCAGGGACTAGCGCTGCATGATCGCGCTGGCCGAGCTTTCCCCGGGTTTCAATCCCTCCAGGGATGATCAGGGACCAGCTGTACGGGCTGCCGTTGCCCTCCTGAACGTGCAGTTTCAATCCCTCCAGGGATGATCAGGGACTTTCGTAGCCCCGCTCGAATGCGGACGCGTACCCCTGTTTCAATCCCTCCAGGGATGATCAGGGACCCCCAAGCTCCCCGTTCCCATGCCGCACTGGGCGGGGGTTTCAATCCCTCCAGGGATGATCAGGGACGCCCTTGACCACAGAGCTTGCCCGTGCTGTCGCAAAGTTTCAATCCCTCCAGGGATGATCAGGGACCACGGCGCTGCTGGCCGCCCACTCCGCGCCGGGGGGGTTTCAATCCCTCCAGGGATGATCAGGGACGAGCGCTGTCATCCCGGCCAGGTAGGTGATCTGGGCGGGTTTCAATCCCTCCAGGGATGATCAGGGACCCGAATGGTCCCCGGACTACACACAGCGCAACATCCGGTTTCAATCCCTCCAGGGATGATCAGGGACGGGGATTATCTCTCAGGGACTCCAGGGTGGCGCGCGGTTTCAATCCCTCCAGGGATGATCAGGGACAGATGGGCAAGCCGCTCATGCTGTCCGTCACCTGGTTTCAATCCCTCCAGGGATGATCAGGGACTCGCGGGGGACTCGAATATTTTCATCATCGGCGGCGGTTTCAATCCCTCCAGGGATGATCAGGGACTCCGGCTGCCACTCCCGCCACTCCCGCCGGTCCGTCGTTTCAATCCCTCCAGGGATGATCAGGGACCCAGAGCTGTCAGGCGGCGTTCCAGACGGGCATCTCGTTTCAATCCCTCCAGGGATGATCAGGGACGCCTCAGGCCGGAAGTCTCCATCCCGGTGGGTCTCGGTTTCAATCCCTCCAGGGATGATTAGGGACATCGAATACCAGCGGGTTCTGTTCGGCCTGGGTCTGGGTTTCAATCCCTCCAGGGATGATCAGGGACCGCGATCTCAGAAGAAAATCAGTCACAATATGGTGGTTTCAATCCCTCCAGGGATGATCAGGGACTTGACCGCAGGTCGCCGGCCGGGGCGCTGTATGAGTTTCAATCCCTCCAGGGATGATCAGGGACCGGCCGGCACGCTGGAGGACCCCGTCATCCTCAGGTTTCAATCCCTCCAGGGATGATCAGGGACCCGGCACTCGACAGGCACCCGGGCCCGACCGGCACTGTTTCAATCCCTCCAGGGATGATCAGGGACCCGACGTCCTGCGCACCGCGGGGGCCCGCCGCATCTAGTTTCAATCCCTCCAGGGATGATCAGGGACGGTCAGCCGATCGTTGCCGCAGCTCAGAAATACCTGTTTCAATCCCTCCAGGGATGATCAGGGACATGATCCTCGCAAACGGGCCGGCTACCTCCGCATCCGTTTCAATCCCTCCAGGGATGATCAGGGACGGCCGCCAGCGAGCACATGAACCGGCTCTGGGCGGGTTTCAATCCCTCCAGGGATGATCAGGGACGCGCAACCTGGGCCGCCTAAGGGCGGCGGTCGTGTCGGCGTTTCAATCCCTCCAGGGATGATCAGGGACCCCCGACCGGTTCTTCCCGGACGACTACACGAACGTGTTTCAATCCCTCCAGGGATGATCAGGGACGCGTGCCCGAGGTGCGAGTGCTGCACCCGGGGTTTGTGGTTTCAATCCCTCCAGGGATGATCAGGGACAATGAGCCCTCCGCGGGCCTCTGAAAAGCAGGGAGAGGTTTCAATCCCTCCAGGGATGATCAGGGACTTCGTGCCGATCGGCCTGCCATCCAGTCCGTCAAGACGTTTCAATCCCTCCAGGGATGATCAGGGACGGCCCGGCCGGGATGACCGGACTGCCAGTGACGTGGTTTCAATCCCTCCAGGGATGATCAGGGACGTGGTCCTATGGCCCGTGGCGAGAGGGTCCACAGTCGTTTCAATCCCTCCAGGGATGATCAGGGACTGCGGCTGGTTAGCGCTGCCGACCGTCGGTCGTTTCGGTTTCAATCCCTCCAGGGATGATCAGGGACTGGAGCCGCGCACGGTGCGCAGGCGACAGGGCCGCGTTTCAATCCCTCCAGGGATGATCAGGGACAGGTCCGCCAAGTGCTCGCGCTCGCGGAGAAGACCGGGTTTCAATCCCTCCAGGGATGATCAGGGACGAAGGACCGTTGGAAGAGTCCACGCCGTACGAACGGGTTTCAATCCCTCCAGGGATGATCAGGGACGACAGGGGATGACCTGCCGTCCCGCGGGACCATCCGTTTCAATCCCTCCAGGGATGATCAGGGACCAGATCGTCTGGGGATTGGCAGCTGCTCCCCCGGTTTCAATCCCTCCAGGGATGATCAGGGACAGCAGGCGTTGCGCAGGTGGGCGCGGCTAGGCCAGAAGTTTCAATCCCTCCAGGGATGATCAGGGACAGCAGCGCCGCGCCGCGGCGCAGCAGCGGCGCCGCCAGTTTCAATCCCTCCAGGGATGATCAGGGACCTTATGTGCTGTGTGCCAGGTGACACTCGCGGAAGGGTTTCAATCCCTCCAGGGATGATCAGGGACCACTCATGATCGCGCGTGGGGCGAGGACGGCCGGTTTCAATCCCTCCAGGGATGATCAGGGACCAGCGCCGTGGACTCGGACCGCCCGCGGGACTGGGTTTCAATCCCTCCAGGGATGATCAGGGACGTGACGAAGACCCTGAGCTGTTCTTCCCGGTCGGCGTTTCAATCCCTCCAGGGATGATCAGGGACCGGTCACGCCTGCCGCGCCGACCGCATGGACCGGGTTTCAATCCCTCCAGGGATGATCAGGGACGTGGGTCAGCGAAAGAGACCCGGACAACGGACCGTTTCAATCCCTCCAGGGATGATCAGGGACGTGCGACTGGGATAGCCACCGGCTGACCATGTTCTCTGGTTTCAATCCCTCCAGGGATGATCAGGGACCAGCCGCGGGGCGTTGACACTCACCGCCCGCCCGGAGCAGTTTCAATCCCTCCAGGGATGATCAGGGACGCGCAGATCGCGGGTCAGGCCGCGCAGCGATTTCTGTTTCAATCCCTCCAGGGATGATCAGGGACTTGACGCCGTCGAACGTCGCGAACACGTAGTAGCCGTTGTTTCAATCCCTCCAGGGATGATCAGGGACCGGAGATCGCCGACCGCTGCCGATGCGACCCGTGTTTCAATCCCTCCAGGGATGATCAGGGACGCGCCGCGAGCCACCCGGCCGCAACCCCGCGCCGGTTTCAATCCCTCCAGGGATGATCAGGGACGGGCTGGGATCGGTTCGTGCGCGCGGCCGAGCTGGTTTCAATCCCTCCAGGGATGATCAGGGACTGGAATCCAAGCCGGATTCGGACTGGGACGGTCAGTTTCAATCCCTCCAGGGATGATCAGGGACTCCATCGCGATCGTGATTATGTAGTTGCTGGGCTTGTTTCAATCCCTCCAGGGATGATCAGGGACGCGAGGCTAACCGGCTAATCCGGGAATGGGGTCGGGGTTTCAATCCCTCCAGGGATGATCAGGGACCCGGGGCGGGATGCCCTACGGCCGGCCTCTCCGGTGGTTTCAATCCCTCCAGGGATGATCAGGGACCCGAAGATAAACACGCAGGTCACAGCCTGTTTTGGAGATCGTTCCGGGGCTCGTTCTGCAGCGGTCCGGCGGTAGTGCAACGCCGCAGGTCAGAGCCTTGATCGTCATTCTAGAGGATGGAGTCCTGGTTGCCGTCTCGTGTCCGAGCCACTCGGTCTCCACCAGGTGCGGGGAACGGGTCCGGTAGATGCGGATGCTGTCATAGTCGAGATCAAGATGGGTACGGAGCGCTGCGAGGAGTGCTCGATACTGCGCAGCGGACAGTTCCCCTTCGAACACGCTGCGCTGAGTCCAGTGCAGGTACTTGCGGCAGGTCTTGAGGACGACGGGGTTGCGTTCGGCCGCGGTGTCGTAGACGAGCACGACGAACATGCGTCACCACCAGGGCCGGAAGGGCTTGTAAGGTGTGCCCTCCAGGCAGAGGCGGACAATCTTGAGCGCCTCGAGATGGATGATCTCCTCGTAGGAGACCTTGCGGCGCAGCGTCCGGTGGTAGACGGTCGTGGCGAGCTCCTCCCGGATCATGGTGGAGACCTTCTTACGGCCGTCACGGCTGAGGGAGGCCCGACCGACGTCGGTTTCGAAGTCGGAGGGTCGCAGGGTCTTCTGCGCGGCGGCGCGGCGCAGAAGGCGCTCGGCGAACAGCGGCTTGAACGGTTCGGCCAGGTCCAGGGCGAGGGTGTTACGGCGCCGGTCGGTGTCGGCGTGCAGAAATCCGAGCGCGGGGTGCAGCGGGGTGCAACGCAGGGCGGTGAGGACTCGCGCGTAGACGATGCTGTTGGTATAGCTGATAAAGGCGTTTCCCGCATTGGTCGGTGGACGGCGGGTTCGACCGTCCAGCCGCAGCCAGGCGGGCAGGATCGTGTCGAACACGCCCCAGGCCGTTCGGCGGAAGTTCCCCTCGGCGCCCATGAGCTGTTCGGCGCTGTGACAGTCCGGGAGCTGGGCGGTGATGGTCTCCAGGGAGCGATCGAGATGGTCGGTGTCAAGGGCCCATCGCACATTCGCCGCGGTGGCGGCGACAATCGCTCGGGCTACGGTGGCGCGCCGTTCGGGGTCGGCGGTAAGTTCGACCTGACAACGCACCATCTGGGCCGACGACATCTCCTCGGCGGGGGTGACGGCGCCGGCATAGTTGCCGTAGTGGTCCAGGACGTGAACCATCACGCCGTGCCGGCCGAGAAGCGACACCGCCGCGGTGTTGATGTCGACGTGGTCGAAGGTCACGAGATCGCGGACATCGGTGACCGGGATGCGCACCGGGCTGGCGTCAGCCCGCTCGATGCGCAGGCTGTTGTCCTCGCGGCGGATGCGGCACGGTTCGGTCAGCCAGTACGTGCGGCCGGCGGCGCTCATGCCGGTGGCCAAGACGTCCGGCGATGGTCGGTCATATGAACTACCCCCAGCAGTAGTCGGTATAGGAACAGCCGCGGCAGCGCCTGCGCTCCAGCCGTGGTGGTATCGACGGCGCGGCGATCACGGCACGGGCCTGGCGCTCGGCGTCCAGAGCGGCGGCGCGGGCTTGGTCGTTCCAGGTCACGGTGACCGTCCGGCGGATCAACGGGTAGTGGACAGTCCCGCCTCGCACGTGGACCCCGCGCCGTTCGAGCAACAGGCAGTAGTGGCGGACCTGCGCCTCATGATCCGCCGAAGGGGCACGGGAGGACTTGGTCTCATGGACGACCGCGCCGGTGGTGACCCAGTCGATTTTCGCCTCGCCGAGGTCGATGTCGCGGCGGCGGGTGTAGGTGGTGTCGTCCACGACCTCACCGAAGGCGACCAGATCGCTGGACGCCTCCGGCCGGTAGCCACGCATGTAGAGCCAGAGCTGACGCGGGCAGTGCAGCAGGTACTTGATGTGGACACCGCCGAGGCCGTCGTCACCCACCTCACTCGTGGGGCTGCTCGTGGGGCTGCTCGTGTCGCTCACGGGGCCGACGGTGCTCACAGGATTCGTGTCGCTCACAGGACGGTGTCCACTGGGATGGCCTGCGCACGAGCACCCGTGTCCGGGTCGGCGGACAGATCCAGCCCGGCCTCGGCCGTGTACGGCAGATCGACCACAGCCAGTTTGAGACGCCGGTCGACGTGGGCATGCCGGTCGCGCAACAGGCCTGCGTACTGCCCGAAGCGGATGGGGATGAGCAGCCCTTCGGCGAGCAGCGGGTGACCGTCACGCCTGTCCGACAGCGTCCGATATTCGTCGACGTCGTCGGCGTGCAGGACGTGCACGGTGTCGAAATCCTTGTCAAGCCTGGCGGCGAACTCGCCACGGTCCTCAAACGGCTGGCGGAAGGTCAGGAAAGCCGCGGCGAACTCGTCCCGCGCCTCGCGGGCGATCTGGGCCCACTGCTGCCCCCAGGGGGTGGCGTAGACGTCGGCGAGCCAGGCACCGATCGTGTGTTCCGAGATCATCGGATCAGCGGTCACGGTGCGTTGCATGGCGGCCCACGCCGCGTCCAGCGCCTCCTCTTCGTAGGGCAGGTGGGACGACACGGCGTGAACGCGGAACTCGACAGGCCCGTCCGGATGGCGCCCGCGGCGGTTGACCCGGCCGGCACGTTGGGCGACCGCTTCGATCGGGGCGAGTTCACTGACCCCGCGGTCGAAGTCCAGGCACAGCGAGACCTCCAGCACCTGGGTGGATACGACGAGTCCGCCACGGCCCTCACGCAGGGCCGGCTCGCCCGGTTCGCGTTCGGGATGCCGGGCGGCGACTCGCCGTTCGATCGCGGTCCGGTCACGGGCTTTGAACCTTGAGTGCAGCAGCAGGGCCGCGTCGTCGTCATCCGGATGAACAGCGCGGGCAGCCGGCGCCAGCACGTCGAACAGGGCCTGGGCGCTGCGGACGGTGTTGGCCACGACCAGGACGCTGCGCCCCTCGGACAGCCATCCGGTGATGACCTCAAGGCTTGCCGGCGAGGTGACCGGCTCCTCGTCGAGGACGAGCCGGTGGCGGTCCGGCGCGGTGCCCACGGCGGCGGGCACGACCGCCACCGGCTGCGGAGACAGACTTTCCTTAACCAGTTCGATCATCGGCGGTGCGAGGGTCGCGGAGAGCACCGCGACCCGGCTCCCGAGCCGCTCCCACAGTTGCAGGGCCGCGCAGATCCGGCCGAAGGTGACCGGGTCGTAGGCGTGCAGTTCGTCCAGGACGAACAGCGCGTTGGCCTGCTCCAGCAGGACCGAGGAGTACCGCGGCCCGGCAATCGCCGCCCGTAGCAGCTGGTGCGGGGTGGCGACACGCACCCGCTGGGCGAACAGTCGCATCGCCCCCGCGCGGGCGCGGGCCTTGCGCGCGTCGTCGGGTCCGGGCGCGCAGTCCTCCGCCACCGCCCGGGTGAGCAGCGTGCGGGCAGCGGTGGAATGCAGCACGCCGATGTCGGGCTCCGCCTCGCCCGGTGGCGGGTCGAGCGCATGGGTGAACCGCTCGGCGGCGGCGTCGATGGACGCCCGGTAGGGCAGCACCCACACCAGCCGTGGCCGGCCCGGCATTCCCGCGAGCTGGGTGGACGCCCAGGCGAGACCCGCTTCGGTCTTACCGCTGCCGGTCGGCGCGGTCAGTACGAGATGGCCGTCGACCGCCGCCGCCCCCCGCTGATGATCGTACGGTGTAGCCAGTCGGTCGAGAAAGCGCGACGGTAACGGCATGTGCCGCTGCAACGGCACCTGGGCGGACCCGGAATGGTCAGCGAGGGTGACCGCGCCCTGCAACAGCACCGCCAGCAGGCCGTCCTCCAGGGTGACCGGATCGATCCAGGCGTCCCGCGTCGCCACGAACAGATCACGGGCCCGCTGCCACAACCGCTGGCCGTCCGATGGCGGCAGGCTCGTGCCGAGCTGGCCGGTGAACCAGGTGAGCAGCTCGGCGTGCCGCGCCGGGGTGACCTGGATGCGGGGTTCGTCACCGAAAGCATCCGGGTTGAGGCCGAAGCGGTGTTCCCAGCCACCGTCATACGGGTACCTGTCAGCCAGGCCGTCGCCGAGGCCACCGCTGACCGTCAGTGGCTTGTGGTGGAAAGCGACACCCGTTGCCGTCATGAGCCGGTCATGATCGGGTTGACCGGCGGTGAGCAGGTCTACGTAGGCCAGCGAGAGCACCTCGTGCCGCTCGCCCCACGGCGCCTTGCGCACCCGCAACTGCCGCTGGAAACCGGCGGCTACCTTGCCGGCGTCGTGCAGCAGGGCGGCCTGTTCCACCCAGGCCCAAAAGCGCGGTTCCGCGGCGATCGGCCCGGCCAAGCCGATGCGGTCGGCGACCGCGCGGGCGGCGTCCCGCACCGCCGCGCAGTGGTCGGTCAGCGGCTCCGGCCGGCCGTGCGCGGAGCCGGTGGCGGACTTCGCCAGCACCTGGTCGAGCGCAGCTCGATGACCGCCGTCACCACCGCCGCCACCGCTATCGCCGCGGGCGCTCGCCGAGTTGCCCACAGCGCCGGGGCTATCGGTGTTATCGGTGCTATCGGCTATCTCCCCGGCATCGGCGCCATCCGTGGTGCCGGCCTGGTCAGGGCCGTGGAGCCAGACCGCTTCGCCGGTGCCCTCGTCGCGGTAGGCACCCTGAACATCCCGGCGCCCCGCCGGTGCCGGGCACCACAGAAACGATCCGTAGACGGTACGGAACCGGTCGGCGCTCACGGTCTCAGCGAGCCGGACCGACACCGCCCCGGGCGCGTCATGCCCGTCCGGCGGTGCCAGAGCGTGACCGACCACCGCCTGCGCGGCCGGGTGCAGCACTGTCCACCGGGGCCGGCCCCGCAGGTACACCAGATCCTGGGAACGCCCCAGCCGCAAACCCCAGGTCGGCCGGCGCAGCGCGGCTTCGATCCGGCGGCCGTCCGCACCCGGAATCCACAGGGTCACGTGGACGCCGGTGAGGAACGGCCGTTCCCGGACGGTGGCGCCGCCCTTGCCCGCCCGGACCCGGCCACCGATCGCCGGGTTGCTCCCGTCCGCGGTGATCGGATGGTAGGTCTCCAGGTCGATGCCGTCACCGGCGGCGCTGGCCGCCATCCCCAGCCGGACCGGTTCGTCGGGCCGGCCGGTGGCCGCCGCGAGCATGCCCCGCACGGTCGACGGTGCGGGCACCGGCAGGCAGCGGGTGACCCCGGGGAACATCGGGTCCCGGAACGACGCGACCGGCGCGAACAGCTCGACCCGCAGCGCCTCGACCGGGACCGAGCGTGGATGTTCGCTCACCGTGGTCACCGGGCCGGGTCGTCGAACCAGGCGTCGTGCTGCCCGTCCCGCACCCGCGCGGCCAACGCCAGCAGCACCGTCCGCGGATGATCGATCACCACCTGGCCGGCCGCGATCTGCTCGGCCAGGTCGGCCTCGAACCGCCTGCGCAGGACATCGCGGAAGCCGGGCCGCCAGCCGATGAGCACCGGCGACTCCCATTCGCCCTGCCATGCGGCCAGTTCCTTGCGGAGCACGTCACCGCGGACCTGAAGACCGGTGCCGTCCTCCGCCCCGTCGATGACGAAACCGAACGGGTTCACCCCACCCGCCATCGGCACCACCGCCAGCAGCGCCGGAACGCGGTCACCGTAGTGCAACGCCTTCTTCGCGCCACCGGCCAGCTCCGCCAGCGCCTCCACCAAGACCGCGACCCGCTCCCGCCGGGAGGCGAGCGGCAGGCGTACCGCGGTGTGGCCGCGAAAGGTCTGCGTGGTCGCACCGGCCTGCACCGCAGCCGCAAAGCCCAGCGCGGTTTTCTCGTCGAGATAGTTGGGCCGGCCCGACCCGCTCGGACCCGGCAGGGTAAACGTGCCCACCCGCGGTATGTCGAACAGAAACGGCGCGGCGAGGTCCGCGGTGTAGAACTCGTGCGAGTGCAGCACCGGCTCGGAAATGTTCCGGGACATCACCCCGAAATCCTCGGTGAGCTGCGCCGGCTCGACCGCGAGGAACGTACCCACCATGAACGGGGTGTCCCGCACGGTCGTGGCCTCGTCGGTGGATTTCGCCGTGGCCTTCATGTAACCGAACAGGTCGTCATCGACGTACCGGATCGGGTCCGCGTTCGTGGTCACCTTCTGCGCCTTACCCTGCGCTTTTCCGACCCGCTCGGTCGGTGACGGCACCGAGCCGGCGGCGGTCATCGTGTCCCGCAGCCAGCGGCGGAACGCCTGCGCGGACACATACGGGTAGTACCGGCCCCGGATCCGGGTCTTCTTCACCCTGCCAGTCGTCGTGTCACCCGCCCCGTTGTTCGGCGCGCCCGCCTCCACCGCGAGCACGATCTTTCCTGCCAGAAACGCCATCAGGCGTACCCCCCGTCATTGTCAACATCATCGTCGTCCGCTTCCGGGTCGAACCCCACGTGCGGCCCGTCGGTGTCGTCGGCGTCGTCCTCGTCGCTCTCGGCCCGCGTCCCGATCGCCGCGCCGCGCGCGACCAGCTCGGCGACGACCTCGAAGAACAGCTGCCCGCGCAGGCGCCACCCCGGCGGGGTCGAGGCCAGCAGCGTCTCGGTCGCCCCGGTGATGTCCGACGGACGACGCCCGTCGAGCAGCAGCCGGGCGCTCGCCTCCATCAGCAGGCGTTGCAGCGCGAACGTCCGCCCGGCCACCTGCCGGTACTCGTTGAACCGGCCGCGGGGATTCTTCTCCGCCGTGATCCAGTCGACCAGCAGCGTGGTGACGGGTTTCAGGTCACCCGTGTCCATTCCACACATCTCCCTCAGATACAGCGCTGACAACGCCCGCCAGTCCCGCAGGGTCGACGCCGACGTCTTCTCCACCGCGTCGCGGCGGTTGAACAGCTCGACCAGCAGCCGGTCCCGATGATCGTTGACCGGTTCGAACAACGTCCGGGCGATGGCGTCACGGCCGCTGCGGATGACTGTTCCGTCCGCGGCGCGGCGGGTCATAGCGCTTTCAAGCCGCCGCCAGCCCCGGGCGGCGGTCGGTTGGGTCGGCAGAGCCCGCAGAAATCCCACGACCGCCAGTCGGGTGGCGGTGACCCGCAACCACGGCTCCTGGTTGTCGTTCTTGAACATCCACAATGTCGTGGCGACCGGCCGCTGGTTCGTGCCGGACCGTGCCGCGTAGTTTCGCAGCCCCCACAATGTCACCGCCTCGGGAGAGGCATGAGACGGCAGGGAGCTGAATCCGACCTGCTGGATCCGGGCGGCCCGTTCACAGTTCCGCGCCGCGAAATTCCGCTCGACCACGTCACCGTCGCAGGTCAGTACCGTCGCCGACCCGGCTGTTACCGCGGCGCCGTACGGCATCGCCCACACCGCGATCCGGCACGCCCGGCACACCGGCCAGCCCGCCGTCCCCGGTGGCAGCGTGTTGCGGAACTTCGTCGTGTCGAACATCGGCAGCATCGACTTCGCCCACAGGACTCCGGCCATCGCGCCGCAGAACACACACGGCCGCAGCACGTCGCGCGCCCGGTCCACGGCGAAGAACCGGTCCACCTCGGCGGTCAGCGCGGCGGCGTCCCGCGGCCGGCTCGCGTGGGTCGGCTTCGCGTTCGGGAACAGCGCGTACAGGACCTTCCACCAGTCATAGGCCGCATCATCCTTACCCGCTGTGGCCACCCGCACGACATCCCGCACGATCCGTGCCGCGACATCATCGAGATCCTCCACCGTCACGTCATCCGGATGATCGCGGCCCGCGAGAATCGTGACCGCCCATGCTCCGCAACGTTGGATCGGATGACGTGTCAAGGCCAGCACTTCTGTCCGTAACTGTTCGCCGGCATCCGGTGGTGCGGTCATCGGATCCAGCCGAATCCCTGGTTCGTGTTGAGCCCCAGGCCCCATTCGTAAAGGGCGTCGAGCAACGCGGGATCGGCATGCACGCGCAGCTGGACGGTGCTGCCGTGCCGGGGTGCCCGTTGCACCAGGAACTTGCGCGCAGGCCCGTACGACACGATGTCGATCTCCAGGTCGCCGGGCAGGCCCAGCACGTCCGCCTTGTGCCGCAGGTTGTGGCACAGCCTTTCCGCATACCGCGGATGGTCGGGGTGGATGAACCGGTCCTCGAATTTCACCAGCACCTGTGTCACCGTCGAAAAATCCGCCCACCCGCGGCTGTGGTCCGGCATCGGCTCCAGCTGGACGCCCCGCACCCGCAGCGCAACAGTGCCCCAGCGGAGCTCCGTGCGCCCAGCAACACCGGCCAGCAGCGCCGCGGCCACCCGCGGCACCGGGGAGCCGAACCAGACCGTGCCGTCACCGGACGCGCCGTACACGCCGGTACGCCGGCCCGCCCCGCGGAAGCACGGCGACGACAGACCCAACGGACGCAGCGAACTGCCCGCGTAGCCGTGATCGTGTAACTCAGCGGCCAGCGCCTCGTCCTGAACGCGGATCAGATCGTAGGCCACCCCGCGCGCAGGGCTGAACACCTGGTCCCACGGAATGCTGTCCACATCCGCGGCGACGTCCACCCGAAATCTCATCCAGCTCCCCACTCTCCTCGTATTAGGATCTTGTCCACTATCGGTACCGAGCGCCCGGTCCTCACGAAGCCGCCGCATCCATCAGGTACTGACGGACGACGGGGACGACAGTCCCTCACCGCTCTGTCGACAATCATCAAGATCAACTAATCTAGCAAACGAACTCGATCAACCGACGGAGCGTTGCCGAGTCGGCCAGGCTCATCCACGGTCTCCTCAAACCGTTCCAGGTCCTCAACGGCCAATGGGCGGCCATCGGCAATGATCGACTCAAGAATGATCCCTCCAGGGATGATCATCATCGATGACGCAGCCGTCGCGCGCCACCATCTGTTGCGATCCCTCCAGGGAGCTTTCAGCACAAAAAATCACGATGCCCGCGATGGGCGATGGAGCTCATGAGTCGAGATGGTGGCTAGCTACTGCTGAGACCCTACCAGACCCTGATCTCGGGGATCGACACGCTATATGGCATCATCATGTCCCAGCCGACCACGTGAGGGGAGCACGGGTGTCACGCAGCAGGAACCGGGCCCCAAAAACGATCAAGAGCTAGGACCGCAAGACCAGGCCGGACGACCGGCGCCGAGAAATCCCGGAGGGGATCGCCGCCACAGCACCAGTTACGACCAGCAGCGTTCGTTTCCACTGCGCTTTCCCCACCGACCTGCCGAACTGAACCGATTTGGCGGCCCACCAAGCGGAGCAGCCTGCACACTCCACAATGATCAATTTATCCGAAACGATAGCTGGCCTACCACACATGAGGTGCCATGTCCCGCCACCATCTGCACATACCCCTCCTTTACCCGACGGATTCAGCACGACGTATGCCGGTGGCAGCGGTAGTAGACGCCTGGAACCTGCGGCGCCAGGTTATGGCCTCCTCCGGAAAGCCACGGCACGCGACGGTAGACGGACTGATCGGCGCGCTGCGTCCATATGGTTTCGAAATAAAGGAAGTCTATTTTTCCCTCGCAACGGAGCCGGCTCAGCGTGGCAACGGCCGCAAAAAGCAGAGCACGAGGTTCGTGGACGCCCTGAACAAAAACCAGGCGGCAAAGGCCCGCTGGGAGCGGGACCCACGAGCGAGGGTCCTCGACGGACGCCTCGCAGACAGAAGCGACGAAGGCAAGATCGATGACGGCCAACCTGCCGAAAAAATGGTGGATGTCCTTTGCGCCGTGGAGATCTGCCGGCTGGCGGTCGCCATACGGGATGGACTTCACCAGGCTCGCGGCATCATTTCCGTGAGCAGGGACATGGATATCATCCCCGCATATCGCTTTGCAGAAGAAATCGGTGTCCCGGTCTGGGTCGCAGCCCGTGACGGCGTACAGTGGCGATACGATGACCATCGGTGGTTGCTACTGGATGAAGAAGCCCTTGCCGCATCTGTAGATCTTCGCGTCAAACCCCATGGACACCAGCTACGAATGATCATAGCCCAAACCTGCTTTACCGACACACTGCAAACGATGGACATCGACTACGTCGATGAAACGACCCACCGGATCATGCTCAACGGGCCGGAGGGCTCGCTCGGCAGCATGCCCGCTGATCGCCTGTCCGGCAGGGCACTACGTGGACGGCAAGTAGACCTCTGGCCGGTCGGTGTCGACCTGGGACGAGGACGGAACGACCTCCCGCGGGTGGTTTACGATGTAAGCCGACGCGGCCTGCCGATCAGTCTTGATACCGCCGTTGTAAGTCGCTGGTTGGACGAGACCAGTATCGAGGTACGACTCGGTCCGAAGCGCCGAAGGTTACGGGTACCGCCCGGATTCCTGCTTCCCGGTATGAGCGTAATGGTTCATCTGGATGCCAGCAGCGGGTTGCGCTACGTCGGATCCCTCGACCCACGGCCAAGCGTGCCCGGGGTGTGGCAGCGCAAAAGCGTGACAACGGTCCAGGTCACAGAACCGAGCGGATTCTGCTCCAGCAGGGGCTTCGTCGAAGCCGACGGGCAGCCAATTGAGCTGGAACACCCGGGACAGGAGAACGTTGAACGCGGTGCGCGGTTTCCCGCTTTTCTCACGAATCCGCGGTCAGATCGGGGGTACGGGTCAGCGATGTCGATCGGCTCACAGCTGCCTCAACTACCGACATGAACTCAGGCAAAATCGCCGGGAGCACAGGACCCGCTCCCGGCGATTCCGCCCTTGGCGCTCCGGTCTTGTTCCCATGACCATGAACGCCTGATGCCCGAACCGGCCATTACGTCCGGCACTGTTAGAGCACACGTGCCAACACGCATGCAGCGTAAGACTAACACACCCGGCCGCATCCGTCGCACGATGCCGCCGCAGCGGTCAGACGTTGAAGCCGAGAGCCCGCAGCTGGTCGCGACCGTCATCGGTGATCTTGTCGGGACCCCACGGGGGCATCCAGACCCAGTTAATGGTCACGTCGTTGACCAGGGCATCCGGCCCGTCGGTCAGGGCCGAACGGGTCTGGTCCTCGATCACGTCGGTCAGCGGGCAGGCCGCCGACGTCAGCGTCATGTCCAGGGTGACCGTGTTGTCGTCGTGGACGTTGATGCCGTAGACGAGACCGAGGTCGACGACGTTGATGCCGAGCTCGGGGTCGACGACGTCGCGCATGGCCTCCTCGACGTCGTCGACAGCGGCCTTGTCCACAGCAGTGTCACCGGCCGTCGCTACGGCCGACGCGACCGGTTCGGCCGTTCCCACTTCAGCCACGGTCGGGTCCTGTTCGGTCACGGTGGTCTCGCTCACCGGTCCACCTCCTGTTCCGGGATGCCGCCCACCGCCTGCGCGGTCGCGTCCTTCCAGGCCATCCACGACAGCAGGGCGCATTTGACCCTGGCCGGGTACTTCGACACGCCCGCGAAGGCGACCGCGTCCTCCAGCACATCCTCGTCCGGCTCGACGGTGCCGCGCGACTGCATCAGCGCCAGGAACTCCCGGCCCAGTTCGAGCGCCTCAGCCACGGACCGGCCGATCACGAGATCGGTCATGACGCTCGCGGACGCCTGGCTGATCGAGCAGCCCTCGCTCTCGTAGGAGACGTCCGCGACCTTGCCGTCGGCTACCTTGACCCGCAGGGTCACCTCGTCCCCGCAGGTCGGGTTGACGTGGTGGACCTCGGTGTCGAACGGCTCGCGCAGCCCGCGGTGGTGCGGGTTGCGATAGTGGTCCAGGATGATCTCCTGGTACATGGAGTCCAGTTTCACGTCCCGAAGAACCTCCGGACATGCCCCAGGCCTTCCACCAGCGCGTCGACCTCACCACGGGTCGAGTACAGGTGGAAGGAAGCCCGAGTCGTGGCCGGGACGCCGTAGCGCAGGCAGACCGGGCGGGCGCAGTGGTGTCCCACGCGAACGGCGATACCCCGTTCGTCGAGCAGCTGGCCGACATCGTGGGGGTGCAGCGGCCGGTTGTCGGACCCGGTGAGCACGAACGAGACGGCGCCGCCCCGGTCGACCGCGTCCGGCGGCCCGATGATCCGTAGGCCCGGCACGGTGGCCAGCTGGTCGAGTGCGTAGGCGGTGATGTCGTGCTCATGGGCGGCGATCGCGTCCATGCCGAGATCGGTGAGGTAGTCGACCGCGGCACCGAGGCCGACCGCCTGGGCGATCATCGGTGTGCCGGCCTCGAACCGGTGCGGTGGCACGGCATACGTCGACGCCTCCATCGTCACCACTTCGATCATCTCGCCGCCACCGAGGAACGGCGGCATCACCGCCAGCAGCTCACCCCGGCCCCACAGCACGCCGATACCGGTCGGCCCGCACATCTTGTGGCCGGTGAAGGCGAGGAAATCCACCCCGAGCGCGGTCACGTCGATCGGCATGTGCGGCACGGACTGGGAGGCGTCCAGGACGGTCAGCGCGCCCACCGCCCGAGCCCGGTCGACCAGCGTCGCCACCGGGTTGACCGTGCCGAGGATGTTCGACTGGTGCACGAACGAGACGACCTTCGCCCGCTCGGTGATCACTTTCTCCACATCCGCCAGGTCGAGACGGCCGTCGTCGGTGAGACCGATCCAGCGCAGGGCCGCCCCGGTCCGCTGGCACAGCATCTGCCAGGGCACCAGGTTGGAATGGTGCTCCATCTCGGTGATGACGACCTCGTCGCCCGGCCCGAGACGGAACCGCTCCGCCTCCGGGCCGGCGGTGGCGGCGTTGCTCATCGCGTAGGCGACGAGGTTCAGCGCCTCGGAGGAGTTCTTGGTGAAGACGACCTCGTCACGCCCGGGCGCGCCGATGAAGGCTGCGACCCGGTCGCGAGCGGACTCGTACAGCGCGGTCGCCTCCTCGGCCAGCACGTGGATGCCGCGGTGGACGTTGGCGTTGTGCAGCTCGTAGTAGTCCCGCTCGGCGTCGAGGACGGCCGTGGGCTTCTGCGAGCTGGCCGCGCTGTCGAGGTAGACCAGCGGCCGGCCGTCGTGGACACGCCGGGCCAGGATCGGGAAGTCCTTGCGGACCTGATCGACGTCGTACCCGCCCCCCGGCTGAGCGGCGGTGCGCCGCGTGGGCGAGGGCATCGCGTCCGTCATCGTCATACCGCCGTCCCGGCCGGCGCAGGCACCTCGGTCGCCTCGGTCGCCTTGACGTACCGGTCGTAGCCGCCGTCCTCCAAGACCGCGGCGAGCTCGGGGCCGCCGGAGTCGACGATGCGCCCGCCAGCCATCACATGGACGAACTCCGGCTTCACATAACGCAGGATACGGGTGTAATGGGTGATCAGAAGAATACCGGTCTCCCCGGCCGCGCGGACGGATTCGATGCCGGCGGAGACGATCCGCAGCGCGTCCACGTCAAGGCCCGAGTCGGTCTCGTCCAAGATAGCGATCTTCGGCTTGAGCAGGGCCATCTGAAGGATTTCGTGACGCTTCTTCTCGCCACCGGAAAAACCCTCGTTGACGCTGCGCTCGGCGAATGCCGGGTCCATTTCCAGGGTCGCCATGGACTCACGGACTTCCTTGACCCACGTACGCAGTTTGGGCGCCTCGCCGCGCACGGCTGTCACGGATGAGCGCAGGAAGTTCGACACCGACACGCCGGGCACCTCAACCGGGTACTGCATGGCAAGGAAGACCCCGGCGCGGGCGCGTTCGTCCACGCTCATCGCGAGCACGTCGACCCCGTCCAACGCCACCGAACCACTGGTGATCGTGTACTTGGGGTGACCGGCGATGGAGTACGCCAGCGTCGACTTGCCGGAGCCGTTCGGCCCCATGATCGCATGGGTCTCGCCGCGGCGGATCGTCAGGTCCACACCGCGCAGGATCTCCCTCCCCTCGGTGGAATCGGTCTCCACCGAGACATGGAGGTTACGGATCTCAAGGGTCGACACTTGATCAGTCTCCTAAAAACCGCTATGTCCTACAAGCCGCTATGACTGCCCGATGTCGACGAGCACGTCGTCACCGTCGATCTTCACCGGATAGACGGGTACCGGCTCGGTTGCCGGCAGCCCGACGGGTTCACCTGTGGCAAGGTCGAACTGCGAGCCGTGCAGCCAGCATTCGATCCTCGCGTCCTCGACCTCGCCGTGGGAGAGCATCACCTCGGCGTGGGAACACTCGTCGCGGATGGCGTAGACCTGCCCACCGGCCAGCGCCAGGCACACCGGCTGCCCGCCGACCTCGACGCCGAGCGCGGACTCCTCGCGGAGGTCCGCCAACGCGCACACACGCTGGAAAACACCCACTAGACGACCCCGTCCAGCTCCGCCTCGACCGCCGCGGTGATCCGTTCCCGGAGAGAGCCGATCTCGATCCGGTCGACGATCTCGGCGAAGAAGCCGCGGACCACCAGCCGTCGCGCCTCGTCCGCCGGGATGCCCCGCGCCATCAGGTAGAACAGCGCCTCGTCGTCGAAACGGCCGGTGGCGCTGGCGTGGCCGGCCCCGACGACCTCGCCGGTGGATATCTCCAGGTTCGGCACCGAGTCCGCACGGGCACCATCGGTGAGGACGAGGTTACGGTTCAGCTCGTAGGTGTCGGTACCCACGGCGTCCGCGCCAATCACCACGTCACCGATCCACACCGCGTGCGCGCCCTCGCCCTGCAACGCGCCCTTGTAAGCGACCCGGCTGCGGCAGGACCGCGGGCTGTGATCAACCAGCAGCCGGTGCTCCTGGTGCTGGCCGGCGTCGGTGAAGAACAGCCCGTAGAGCTCGGCATCCCCGCCAGGTCCGGCATAGGTGACGGTGGGCGACAAGCGGACGAGATCTCCACCGAGAGTCACCGTGAACGAACGGAACCGGGCGTCCCGGCCGACCCTGGCCGCGTGTGCGGCGACGTGCACAGCGCCGGGATCCCAATCCTGGAGCGACACGAAGACCAGGGAGGCGCTGTCGCCGATGGACAGCTCGACGTTGCCGGCGAAGACGGCCTGTCCGGTGTGATCGAGCACCACCGTGACCGAGGCGAACGCGCCGACTTCGACCACCAGGTGGCCGTAGGCCGTTCCGCCGGAGCCGTGCAGCCGGACGACCACCGGCGTGTCCGGGGCCGCCTCGGCGGGCACGGTGACGACCACGGCATGCTCGGCGCGGGTCATCGCGAACGCCGACACACGGTCGGCCGGGGTGAGCACCCGCCCGACGCGGGCGTCATCGATGCCGACGCGCTCAACCGTCACTCCCGGGGGCGCTTCGACATCCACCGTGAACGTGGCGTCGGCGGCCGGGCCACCGAGCAGGCCGCCGAGCCGGCGCAACGGAGTGAACCGCCACTCCTCCTCGCGGCCGGTCGGTAGCGGATGAACCTGGGGGTCGCGGGAGCGCACCGGACGCGGCCGGCCGTCGGGCCGCCCCGCCGACACCCCCGCCTTCGACCCGGCCGGCGAACCGGTCGAGGACCCGGGCACCAGCACAGCCGGACCGGCCGGGGATCCCGCGGCGGATCCTGCGGCCGAACCCGCGGCCGAACCGTCCCGCGAGCCGTTGTGGATGGGAGCGGTCACCATCAGCCGACCGCGCCTTCCATCTGCAGCTCGATCAGCCGGTTGAGCTCGAGGGCGTACTCCATCGGCAGTTCCCGGGCGATCGGCTCGACGAACCCGCGCACGACCATGGCCATGGCCTCATCCTCGGAGAGCCCGCGGCTCATCAGGTAGAAGAGCTGGTCCTCCCCGACCTTGGACACGGTGGCCTCATGCCCGATGGAGGCGTCGTCCTCCCGGACGTCCACGTACGGGTAGGTGTCGGAACGACTGATCGCGTCCACCAACAGGGCGTCACACTTCACCGTCGCCCGCGCGTTGTGCGCGTCGTCCTGGATCTGGACCAGGCCCCGGTAGGACGTCCGGCCGCCGCCGCGGGCCACCGACTTGGAAACGATCTTGGATGATGTCCGCGGCGCGGCGTGCACCATCTTCGCGCCGGCGTCCTGGTGCTGGCCGGGGCCGGCGAACGCGATCGAGAGCACCTCGCCCTTGGCCTGCTCACCGAGCAGCCACACGGCCGGGTACTTCATTGTCACCTTGGAACCGATGTTCCCGTCGATCCACTCCATGGTGCCGCCGGCCTGACACGCCGCCCGCTTGGTGACCAGGTTGTACACGTTGTTCGACCAGTTCTGGATGGTCGTGTAGCGACAGCGGGCGTTCTTCTTCACCACGATCTCCACGACCGCCGAATGCAGCGAGTCGGAGGAGTAGATCGGTGCCGTGCAGCCCTCGACGTAGTGCACGTAGGCACCCTCGTCGACGATGATGAGCGTCCGCTCGAACTGGCCCATGTTCTCGGTGTTGATGCGGAAATAGGCCTGGAGCGGAATTTCGACATGCACGCCCGGCGGTACGTAGATGAAAGAACCACCGGACCACACCGCGGTGTTGAGCGCGGCGAACTTGTTGTCCCCGACCGGGATGACCGACCCGAAGTACTCCTGGAAAATCTCCGGATGCTCCCGCAGGCCGGTGTCGGTGTCGAGGAAGATAACACCCTGCTCCTCAAGATCCTCACGAATCTTGTGGTAAACGACTTCACTTTCGTACTGAGCCGCCACGCCGGAGACCAGGCGCTGCTTCTCGGCTTCAGGAATGCCGAGCCTGTCGTAGGTGCTACGGATGTCCGCGGGCAGATCGTCCCAGGTGGCAGCCTGCTTCTCGGTCGACCGGACAAAGTACTTGATATTGTCGAAGTCGATCCCGGACAGGTCCGCGCCCCAGGTCGGCATGGGCTTGCGGCCGAAGAGCTTCAGGCCCTTGAGCCGGAGCTGCGTCATCCACTCCGGTTCGCTCTTCTTGGCCGAGATGCCGAGGACGACCGCCTCCGACAGCCCGCGCTGGGCGGTTGCCGCATACGCGTCCGTGTCAGACCAGCCGAACTTATAGGCGCCCAGGCCCTCGAGCGCCTCGGGGACTGCGGCCTCCGGGCGCGCGATCTGACGATCG
>NZ_CAKJTL010000081.1:0-59385 GCF_917627385.1 Protofrankia sp. CiT1 | reverse complement strand
TGGCCGACTGTCGATCTCGGTCTCGGGAGTTGTGGTCATATGACAGGCCCCTCCGAGGAGGTGGAAGTGACGGGGTTCATTGCGGTAGCCGTACAGCCGGTGGAGGTGCCGGTGGACGTACTGGTAGCGGCAACGGGGGCAGGCTCCAGGGGAACATGCGTCGTGCACACCCCGTCGCCGTGCGCGATTGTCGCGAGCCGCTGGACATGGGAGTCGAGCAACCTCGCCAATGCGGCGGTCTCCGCTCCGCAGAGCTCGGGAAATCGCTCCGCGACGTGTTGGACCGGGCAGTGGTGCTGGCAGATCTGGACGCCGGTCGGCAGTGACGAGGCGCTGGCGGTGTAGCCGGCGGCGGACATGGCCGCCGCCAGCACCGCCGGCCGGTCCGCCGGATCGGCGTCGGCCACCGCCGGCTTGACGCGGCGTTCCAGCTCCGCGGCGCGCGCCTCGGCGAACTCCGCGACACCTTGGTGGCCCGCGACGCCTGCGAGGAAACTCAGCGCGCTGGCCGCAAGGTCTTCGTACGCGGTCGGGCCCGCCGCGTGCCCGGCCGCGGTGAGCTGGTAGAGCCGGGCTGGACGCCCGCGGCCGCGTGGGCCCGCGGCCCGCGCCGACCGGATCGTGATCGTTTCCTCGGCGAGCATCGCGTCAAGATGCCGGCGGATCGCCGCCGGGGACAGGCCGAGATGAGCGGCGAGCGTGACCGCGGTCGAGGGACCGAGTTCCAGGAGCAGGCGCGCGACACGGTCACGGGTACGGCCATCGGCCACCGTGCCGCTGGAAGCGTCGGGCATGCTTTTCACAACACCACTGTGCCCTATTTCCCGCCGGGGGTCGAACAAGCCTGTGTGCCGAGTCGGCGCGAGCTGTCGGAATACCTGACCATCGTGGCATCTGACCTGGGCGTGGACCATGTGATCGAGCCGAGCGTCTGATGCGCCACACCCCTTTCCCGGGCCGCGCCGAAGACGTGACGCGAGGTCTCCGGGAGCGCGGACGGGCCGGCGCCCGGCCCCCGCCAGTACCTTCGGCGATCGAGCTACCACAGGCAGACCACTCCTATCAACATAGGATCATGAACGAGACGGTCGTCTCGCGGGCCAACTCCTGCCAGGCTGCGGCAGGGGGGCGAACGGCGTCCCTGGTTCGTTGTGACCCGGACGGAGAGCGTGACCGAGGCCCACTCCGGTGCAAGCAGGGACTACGCCGCGGAGCTGGGGCACCGGCTGCGGGCCACCCGCCACCGACGCGGGATGTCCCTCCTCGACGTCCAGGAGCGGACCAACGGGCGTTGGACGGCAGGCACCCTCGGCGCCTACGAACGCGGCAACCGCGCGCTGCGCGTACATCGCCTGGTGGAACTGGCCGAGCTCTACGACGTAGCCACGATCATGCTTGTCCCGCCACCGTCGGCCAGGCCCGAGCTGGTACGGCTGCCGCCGCTTGCCATCGACCTGCACCGGCTGCGCAAACTGCCACCGACCCGCACCGGGCCGCTGCGGCGGTGGATCGCGATCATCCAGGTGCTGCGCGCGGAGAGCTCCCGGGACGTGCTGCGCCTGCGGCGGACCGACCTGCGCCCGCTGGCCCGGCTGTACAGCACAACCCCGCTGATCCTGTACCAACGCCTCGGCGCGTGGGGCGCGCTCGCGGACCCGAGCCCCGGCCAGCGGCCCCCGTCACCTCGGGGACGGCACAGTTAGCGCATGTCTGCTGGATGGTGGCCGGTGGCCGGTGGCCGGTGGCCGGTGGCCGATGCGGGTATCGATCCACGCGGTTGACGGTCCATCAGACCTGACCTGCGGCGTGGTTCGGAAGCCGTCGTTCGATCGGGAGCCGCGTCCAGATGGCTTTCGGGACACGCCCTGGCTGCTGCCGCCCGGATCTTCGCTGCCGCCCGGCCCTTCGCGTACCGGTGCCTGCCGTTACCTGCACCGATACATGCCGGCCGAGACATGCCGCGCGCCGTGCACGCAGTGGTCCGTAGGATCGCCAGTGTGGCGGAGGATCTGGCAGTCGAGGTTGCCGACCTGGTCAAGACCTACTGGCCACGTTCCGGCCAACCCATTCGGGCCGTCAACAACCTGTCGCTGAGCGTGGTAACCGGTTCGGTGACGGCCCTGCTCGGCCCCAACGGCGCAGGCAAGACCACCACCATCGAGATCTGCGAGGGCTTCCGGCACGCGGACGCGGGCCATGTGCGGGTGCTCGGTCTCGATCCTCGGCGCGACGTGGCCGCCCTGCGCCCTCGGGTGGGGGTCATGCTCCAGGCTGGCGGGGTCTACCCGGGTGCCCGAGCCGGCGAAATGCTCGCGCTGCTCGCCGCTCATCACCGCAACCCGCTGGACGTCGGCTCTCTGCTCGAGCGGGTCGGCATGGCCGGGGCAGCGCGCACGCCCTACCGGCGCCTGTCCGGCGGCCAGCGCCAGCGGCTGTCCCTGGCAATGGCGCTGGTGGGCCGGCCCGAGCTCGTCTTCCTGGACGAGCCCACCGCCGGCCTGGACGTGCAGGCCCGCCGAGCCACCTGGGAGCTGGTCGAAGAGCTGCGTGTCTGCGGGGTGACGGTGGTGCTCACCACCCACGCCATGGACGAGGCGGAGCGGCTCGCCGACCACGTCGTGATCGTCGACCATGGCGGGATGCTGGCGGCGGGCTCCCCGGCCGAACTGACCCGCGGCGGCGCCGAGGGGCAGCTGCGCTTCCGGGCACCCGCGGGTCTCGACATCGACCGCCTCGTGCTGGCCCTCCCGGACGGGACGGTCGCCCGCGAGGAGCCCGCCGGTCGCTACGTCGTGCACGGCACGATCGATCCGCAGCTGCTCGCGGCCGTGACCGCGTGGTGCGCAAGCAACGGTGTACTGGCCGAGGACCTCAGAGTCGAACAGCGCAGCCTGGAGGACGTGTTCGTGGAACTCACCGGCTCGGGGCTGCGTCCGTGACCGGCATGGACGCCGGTGCCAGCACCGGCGCACCATCCGAGACGACAGTGGCCGGACAGCTACCAGCCGCCCGGCGCCCACTCGATCTTCGCCCGGCGCCTGGTGCCGCGCGCTGGCCGGCCATGCTGCGGGCGCAGACGATGATCGAAATGAAGCTGACGCTGCGCCGCAGCGAATCGGTGCTGCTCACCATGATCATTCCAGTTGGCCTGCTGCTGTTCTTCACCGCCGTGGACGTGCTGCCCACCGGTGCGGGTGCGCCGGTGGACTTTCTCGTCCCCGGCGTCCTGGCCCTCGCGGTCATGTCGACGGCGTTCACCGGGCAGGCCATCGCGACCGGTTTCGAGCGTTCCTACGGTGTGCTCAAACGGCTCGGCGCCAGCCCCCTGCCACGCGTGATCCTGCTCGCCGGCAAGACACTGGCCGTGGTCGGCGTAGAGATCATCCAGGTTCTGTTGATAGTCGCCGTGGGCCTCGGCGCCGGCTGGCATCCGCACGGCTCCCCGCTGTCGGTGGCGTTGCTCCTGCTGGTGGCGACGGTGGCCTTCTCCGGCCTCGGGCTGCTCATGGCGGGCACGCTGCGGGCGGAAGCCACCCTGGCCGCGGCCAACGGTGTCTACCTGCTGTTGTTGCTCGTGGGCGGGATCGTCTTCCCACTCTCCCGGCTGCCTGGCTGGCTGGCGAGCCTGGGCGCGCTGCTGCCCACGGCCGCGGCGTCGGAGGGACTGCGCGCGGTCCTGCGGGGCTCCGCCGGGCTGCCTGTCACGGATCTCGCCGTGTTGCTCGCCTGGGCCATCGGTTCGCTGGCCCTCGCGGCGCGGACCTTCAAATGGGAATAATCTTTTACGGCCATGGCGTACCCTGTCGGCACCCTGCCCGGCTCCCTCGCACCCACTAACTTCTACAGACGGTAGCATGACCCGCGATGAACGCATCGCGAAGAATACCGACAGTGAGCCCCACCGTTTTCAGGCGACTCACCCGGATCTCCGTCGCCTTGCTCGCGCTGATTGTCGTCACCGGCGGCGCGGTCCGGCTGACCGGCTCCGGACTTGGCTGCCCCACCTGGCCCACCTGTGGCGACAATTCGTTCGTCACCCGGCCGGAGTATTCCGCGCACGGCTGGATCGAATTCGGTAATCGCCTGCTGACAGTCGCCGTCGGACTGGTGATGCTGCTGCTGCCGCTGGTCTCCCTGCGGCTGCGCGACCGTCGCCGTGACCTCGTCATGCTCTCTTTCGGCCTGTGGCTGGGTTTCCTCGGCCAGGTGCTGCTCGGCGGGCTGACCGTCCTTTTCAAGTTGCACCCCGCGCTGGTGGCCGGTCACTTCCTGCTGTCGATGCTGCTGCTGGTGGACGTCATCGTGCTGGACCGCCGGGCCGGATCGGGCCCCGGCCCGGCCCGCCCCGTGGGCCGGCCCGAGCTGCGCTGGCTGGCCCGGGTGCTCACCCTGGTCGCCGGCGCCGTGCTGCTGCTCGGCACGGTGGTCACCGGCACCGGCCCGCACAGCGGGGACTCGGCCCAGGCCAGACGCTTCGGGCTCGATATCACCAATGTCGCGCAGTTGCACGCGGACGCGGCGATGGTGCTGGTGGGCCTCATGATCGCAATGGTTCTCGCGGTCCGTCTCGGGGAGGCGCGGGCTGAGGCCGTCCGCGCGACCACCGTGCTCGCCGCCGTCGTGCTGGCCCAGGCCGGCATCGGGTTCACCCAGTACTTCACCGGTGTGCCCGTGGGCCTGGTGGAACTGCACATCGCCGGGGCCACCGCACTGTGGATGATCACCCTGTGGGTCTGGCTCGCGATGGTCGAACGGCCGGCTCCGGACGCGCCCGCCGGTGCGCCGGCCGCCTGCGCGCCGGCCGAGCGCGGACCCGACGCGGTACCGGTCGGATAAAAACATCAACTTCCGGCAACGGCTGACAAACGCCGGCATGCACGGCGAGAATCGCGCCGCCGGCTCCGGCGGAAGCGGGCGAAACCGCCGTCGGCGGCTCGGCTTGGCTCAGCTCAGCTCAGCTCAGGAAGCGGTGAGCGCCGCGACCGCGACCGCGACGAACAGAAGCGTCAGATAGGTGATCGAAATATGGAACAGCCGCATCGGCTGGATGTCCCCGCCCCGGCGGACCTGGCGGACCAGCCGGTGGGCCTCAAACAGGAACCAGCCACCGAGCGAGGCGGCCACCGCCAGATACGGCCATCCCGTGTGGGCGATGGGGACGAGCAGCAGGGAAGCGGCCACCATGACGTACGAGTAGCCGAGCATCCGCCTGGTCACCACTGCGGCAGACGCGACGACCGGCAGCATGGGGATGCCCGCCGCGGCGTAGTCGTCCCGGTACTTGATGGCGAGCGCCCAGAAGTGCGGGGGCGTCCAGAAAAAAATCACGGCGAACAGCAGCACAGCGGGCCAGCCGACCGTCCCTGTCACCGCCGACCAACCGATGAGCACCGGGAAGCACCCGGCCGCGCCGCCGATGACGATGTTGGACGGGGTACGACGCTTGAGCCCCAGGGTGTAGACGAAGACATAGAACACGATCGCCCCGTCGGCGAGCAGTGCCGAGACCCAGTTGACAGCAAAACCGAACAGGGCCGTGGCGGCCACCCCGAGCATGATCCCGAACCGCAGCGCCTCCGCCGGAGTGACGCTTGCCCGGACGAGCGGCCGTCGGCGCGTCCGGGCCATCACCTCGTCGATGTCGCGGTCTATGTAGCAGTTGAACGTGTTCGCGCTGCCCGCCGCGAAGGTCCCGCCGACCAGGGTCGCGAGCACCAGCCACAGGGACGGAAGACCACGTTCGGCCAGCAGCATCACCGGTACAGTTGTGATCAACAGCTGTTCGATGATCCGCGGCTTCGTCAGGGCGAGGTAGGAGCGGGCCAGTGCTCCGGCCGGGCGCCGGGACTTCACCGGGCCCGCCGGCCCACCGGGCTCAGGCTGCGCGGGCATGTTCCGCTGCGGCAGGCTGGAAACCGGTGTGGACGCGGCCAAGGCGGACAGGACGACCTCGCGATCGGCGGGAGAGGAAGAGCACCCGCGCAGGCTCAGGCCCCGCGGCCGGGGCTCACAACATGGTTCTACGACGTGTCGGAGTCTAACTGCCGGATGCCGTGCCCGGCACGCGACCCACCGACAAACAAGATCACTATTCGGCCAGAAAAGATCACAATTTCGGGTCACGACCGCGGTACAGGACGCACCGGACCAGCGCCAATACACGACCTTCGATCACCCAAGGCTGCCGCGGGCGCACATCAGACGAATAAATTCTCAAACAGAGGTAGCGGAAGGATGGTGTTCTCGCTAACTTTCCCACCCTGCCGCGAGTATCCGGACGCTGGGATGAGGCGACCGAGAGAGGGTAGAGCCATCATGGCGGCACGGCGGCGGGGCCTGCGCGACGGTGCCCCGTGGGCAGGCCGCGACCTGCCCGCAGCTGCCGCCGCGGTGGTCGGCGTGGCCGTGCCCGTACGGTGCGGCCCGATAGTGCCAGACCATGTACCAACGCCCGTGGAGAGGACGTCACACCGCGATGACCGACACCTTGGCCCAGCTTTCCGCCGCCGGAGTGGCGGTCTGGCTCGACGACATCAGCCGCGACCGCCTACGCACCGGCAACCTCGCCGAGCTGATGCGCACCCGGGCCGTCGTCGGCGTCACCAGCAACCCGACCATCTTCCAGAAGGCGATCAGCGGCGGGTCCGCGTATGACGAGCAGATCCGCGATCTCACCATCCGCGGAGTGGACGTCGGTGAGGCCATCCGGGCGATCACCGCGGCAGACGTCCGCGCCGCCTGTGACGTACTTCGCCCCGCCTACGAGACCAGCGCGGGCGTGGACGGCCGGGTGTCGATCGAGGTGGACCCGCGGCTGGCTCATGACAGCGAACGCACCCTGGCCGAAGCCCGAGCGCTGTGGTGGCTGGTCGACCGGCCGAACCTGTTCATCAAGATCCCGGCCACTCTCGCCGGCCTACCGGCGATCACTGCCACCCTCGCCCAGGGCATCAGCGTCAACGTCACTCTGATCTTCGGGCTGAACCGTTACGAGGCCGTCATGGACGCGTTCATGACCGGCATCGAGCAGGCCCGGCAGGCCGGCCATGACCTGTCCGCCCTCGCCTCGGTGGCGTCGTTCTTCGTCAGCCGGGTGGACAGCGAGGTGGACCGCCGCCTGGAAAAAATCGGCACTGAGGGGGCTCGGGCGCTGCGGGGCAGGGCCGCGATCGCCAACGCGCGGCTGGCCTACGAGCGATACGAGCAGGCCTTCGCGACCCCGCGCTGGTCGGCCCTTGCCAAGGCCGGCGCCAAGCCGCAGCGGCCGCTGTGGGCGTCGACCTCCACGAAAGACCCGGCACTGCCAGATACGATCTATGTCAAGGAACTGATTGCCCCGGGCACGGTCAATACGATGCCCGAGGCCACGCTGCACGCCTTCGCCGACCACGGGGTGGTCAGCGGCGATACGGTCAGACCGTACTATGAGGACGCCCGCGCGGTGATGGCCCGCCTGACCGAACTCGGTATCTCCTTCCCCGACGTGGTCGAGGTGCTGGAGCGCGAGGGCGTGGAGAAATTCGAGGATTCCTGGAACCAGCTGCTCACGGCGGTGGAGGGCCAGCTTGACGCCGCCGGCGGCTGACCCGGGGCGAGGCGTCCCGCCAGCGGCGGCCGGCGGCTCGGGCGCTCTTTGCGGACCCGCGGCGACAGGTGCCGCCGTTGCTGCCGTCGTTGCCGTCCGGCGACGGTTCTGAACCTGCCCACGATGATTCTGGACGGACAGAGGGGGTTCGGGTGACACCGACGGTGAACACCAACCCACTGCGAGACCCGCGCGACCGCCGCCTGCCGCGGCTGCCTGACCCGTGTGCGTTGGTGGTCTTCGGGGTGACCGGTGACCTGGCCCGCAAGAAGCTCATCCCAGCCGTCTACGATCTGGCGAACCGGGGCCTGCTGCCACCGGGTTTCGTACTCCTCGGGTTCGCCCGGCGCGACTGGACCGACAGCGATTTCGCGGAAATCATCCGGGAGGCCGCGGCGGAGGGGGCGCGGACACCGTTCCGCGAGGAGGTGTGGGAACGCCTTGCCGCCTCGATAAAGCTCGTCCCCGGATCGTTCAACGACGACCACGCGTTCGACACCCTCGCCCAGACGCTGCTCGACCTCGAGCACACCCACGGGATCCCGGGGAACGCGGCTTTCTACCTGTCCATCCCACCCTCGGCCTTCCCCGTCGTCCTCAAGCAGATGCAACGCACCGGCATGGCATCCAACGAGGCGTCCGGGGGCTGGCGGCGGGTCGTGGTCGAAAAGCCCTTCGGCCACGACCAGGATTCGGCCCGCGCGCTCAACGAGCTGGTCGACGAGGTCTTCACCCCCGAAGACGTATTCCGCATCGACCACTATCTGGGCAAGGAGACCGTCCAGAACCTGCTGGCGCTGCGATTCGCCAACACCTTGTTCGAACCGATCTGGAACTCCCACTTCGTGGACTCCGTCCAGATCACCATGGCTGAGGACGTCGGTATCGGCTCACGCGCCGGGTTCTACGACGAAACCGGCGCGGCCCGTGACGTCCTGCAGAATCACCTGCTGCAGCTGTTGGCGCTGACCGCGATGGAAGAGCCGGTGAGCTTCAACGCCGAGGCCATCCGGTACGAGAAACTCAAGGTGCTGCGGGCGGTCTCGCTGCCGGCCGATTTCGCCGGCTACGCCGTCCGCGGCCAGTACGAACAGGGCTGGCTCGCCGGCCGGCGGGTAAAGGGCTATCTCGAGGAAGACGGCGTCCCCGCGGAGTCCCGGACGGAGACCTACGCCGCCGTCCGGATCGGGATTGAAACCCGCCGGTGGGCTGGTGTGCCCTTCTACCTGCGCACCGGCAAACGGCTGCCACGCCGGGTGACGGAGATCGCCGTGTCGTTCAAACCAGCGCCGCACCTGCCCTTCAACACCACCGACACCACCGAGCTCGGCCACAACCAGCTGGTGGTCCGGGTCCAGCCGGACGAGGGCGTGACGCTGAAATTCGGGTCCAAGGTGCCGGGCTCGGCCATGGAGGTCCGCGATGTCGCCATGGACTTCCTGTTCGGTGAGGCGTTCACCGAGTCGCTGCCCGAAGCCTACGAAAGGCTCATCCTCGACGTGCTTCTCGGGGACGCGACACTGTTCCCGAACAACGCCGAGGTGATCGAATCGTGGCGGGTGATCGACCCGATGGAGGATTACTGGGCGAGGACCGTCCCGTTCCGCTACCGGGCCGGCAGCTGGGGCCCGGCCGCCGCCGACGAGATGCTCGCCCGGGACGGGCGTCGCTGGCGGCGGCCGTGAGGCCGGCGAGCGCGAAGCCGGTGACCGCGATCGCTCCCCCGCCAGCGGCTGGAGCGCCCGGTGGACTCTGAAGGACCGTGGACTCTGAAGGACCGTGGACTGAAGGACCAGGGAGGCGACCTATGACGACCCTGTGGGACACGACCGGCTCCGACGTTGTCAGGGCGTTGGCGGCCGAGCGGCGCTCGGCCGGCGCGCTCGCCTTCGGCCTGGCGCTGACCCTGGTGGTCGTGGTGGACGAAAAGCACGTCGGTGTCGCTGAGAGCGCCGCGACCACGGCGGCGGCGGCCCACCCGTGCCGGCTGCTCATCGTCGTCCGGCGCCAGCTGGACGCCGCCAGTTCGCGGTTGGACGCCGAGGTCTCCATCGGGGGGCGGCTCGGGCCGGGTGAGGCTGTGGTCATGCGCATGTTCGGGCGCCTCAGCCTGCACGCGGAGTCGGTGGTCCTGCCGTTGTTGGCACCGGACGCGCCAGTGATCACCTGGTGGCACGGTGTCCCGCCGGACCACATCGCTTACGATCCGCTCGGGGTTTTCGCCGACCGACGAGTCACCGACACGTCCGCGGCGGACGATCCCGTCGCCGCGCTGCGCCAGCGGGCGGCGGACTTCGCCCCCGGCGACACCGACCTCGCCTGGACGCGGCTGACCGCCTGGCGGACCCTGATCGCCGCCGCCTTCGAGTCGCTCACCGAGAGGCCGCGGGCGGCCACCATTGCCGGCGGCGACCGCGACCCCAGCGTCTGTCTGCTGTCCGGGTGGCTGTCCGACCGTTTGGGGCTACCGGTCAGCGTGGAGACGAAGTCGCACCACGGGCTTGCCGAAGTACGTTTTGATCTTAATGACGGCGAACTGACGGTTGCCCGGCAGGACTCCCGCACCGCTGTGCTGAAACGGCCCGGCCAGCCCGACCGGGCCGTGCCGCTGGCCGAACGCGGTCTCGGCGATCTGCTGGCCGAGGAGCTGCGCAGGCTTGACCACGACGGGCCCTACGCGGATGCGCTGGCCGCCTGGAGCACGGTCAAGGGGCTGGCAGCTCGTTCCCCGGTGCGCGAGCACATCTGGCGCGACCCGATGGCGAGCAGCGTGGACAGCCCGGGCACGACGGGCACGACGGGCACGATCACACGGAAGACGGGCACGATCGCGGGGGCGGCGGGCTGATGGGCGCGGCTGCCGAGGTCATCATCCACCCCGACGCGAGCCTGCTCGCCGTCGCGACAGCCGCCAGGATGATTATCAGCCTAGCGGACGCGCAGGCCGCCCGCGGCACCGCGTCGGTGGTGCTGACCGGTGGCGGTATCGGCGTGGCGACGCTGCGGGCGGTGCGCGGCAGTCCGGCCGTCCAGACGGTCGACTGGAGGCGGGTCGACGTGTGGTGGGGGGACGAGCGGTTCGTTTCCCTCGGCTCGCCCGACCGTAACGACGGCCAGGCACGGGCGGCGCTGCTCGACGCGCTGCCCCTGGACCCGGCTCGGGTCTTCGCGATGAGCGATCCGGACAGCGCGGCCGACGCCGACGCGGCCGCGGCCACCTACGCACAGCTGCTTGCCGAACACGCCCCGCCGGGCGCGGACATCGCCGCCCCATCCTTCGACGTGCTGCTGCTCGGCATCGGGCCGGACGGCCACGTAGCGTCGATCTTTCCGGATTCCCCAGCCGTACACGCCACCGCGACGGCCGTCGCCGTCCCCGACTCCCCCAAACCGCCGCAGGTCCGGATCACCCTCACACTCCCCGCCATCCGGGCGGCCCGTGAGGTCTGGCTGCTCGCCGCAGGGGACGCGAAGACCGCCGCGGTGGCGCGGGCGCTCTCGGGCGCCTACCCCCCAGAGATCCCGGCCGCGGGCGCCCAGGGCCGGGAGCGGACGCTGTGGCTGCTGGACCGCGCCGCGGCAGCCGAGGTTCCGGCACCACGCGCCACGGCGCCGGCTCGGTAGGTTGTCGAGACGGCACACGTCAACCAGGATCACCAAATTGGCGTCACAACAGCCGGGGCCGCGTGGTACCGATCGACGAAGGCCGCGACCGGTGCCACGGCCGGAACTCCACGGTCAGGCAGGGCCGCCGCGGCGCCGTGGGGCTGGGGCACGGACCCCAGCCCCGCTCCTTGACCCACACCCCTGTTGCCGGAGCCTCTAAACGGCGCCCCGCAGCTTGGCAAGGGCCTCGGCCAGGATCGCCTCGCCGTCTTTTTCGTTACGCCGCTCCCGGACGTAGGCGAGATGGGTCTTGTACGGTTCGGTCTTCGGCGGCGCGGGCACGTTGTCACGGTCGCGGCCCGCCGGGAAGCCGCAGCTTGGGCAGTCCCAGGTCTCTGGAATCGCGGCCTCCGCCGCAAACGACGGCCTGGTTTCGTGATTATTGGCGCACCAGAAGGAAATCCGCTGCCGCGGGGCGGTCTCGCCCCGTTCAGCCTCCCCCATTGGTCCCGCTCCTACCCGACTTCCTCGGATGGCGTTACCACCTGCCACGGTCCGTCTACTCCTTTGTCTCGTCCCGCTGGTTGACTCCGGACCCGGCCCCCAGCGCCTGCCGGTTCGGCCTGACCGAGTGTAAGACGAGATGGGCCGACCTCGTCGCACCCACCACCGCCGGTCATCCGCACGACGGTTTCAGGTCACTGTAAGCGCACTTCTCACGCAATGCCCATAGATACGCTGGTGGGATCACCGTTGTCGAGCGAGCCCAGCCGTACGAAACCACGAACGTTAACGCTGTGCATACGCGGCACCACGGTAACAGCCAACGGGATAACCGCGGCATCGGTGAGCAGCTCCCGTTCCAGATCACCCCAGCGGGTGTTGGCGGTGGCGGCATCACGCTCGGCGAGGGCGCTGTGCAGCAACAAGGTGATCTGTTCATTACGGTATCCGCCATCGGCCGGTCGGGGCCCCGACCATGCCGGCTCCAGCATGGGCTGGAACACGGTGCGCCCGGCATTGCCGAACCACTGTGGCGTCACGGTGTCCAGGGCGAGGTCCCAGGACTGGCTTTCGGTGGCCGCCATGGCGCGCGAAGGATAGTCGACGGCGGGCACCGCGATGACGCGCAGTGCCACGCCCCCGCGGGCGAAACCATCCCGGAGCGCTGACGCCACGCCCGCGGCCGCGGCCGAATCGGTGGTGAGCAGGGTCAGCGCGGTCAGCGGACCGCCAGGCGCGCTCCGCGCGCCCTCCCGGCAACGGGTCGCGTCGCCGGTCGAGCCGAGCGTGGGGAAGGGATCCCGAGGCTGGTAGCCGGCCATGGGGGCCTGCAGCAACTGCGCGGTCGCGGTGGCCGTGACAGGCCCGCCGAGAGCCGCCGCGACGGCCGCGCGGTCCACGCAGTACGTGAGCGCCACCCGGACGGCGCTCACCCGCAGGGCGGCGGCGGCCGGGCCGTGCAGCCCCACGGTGAGCGACACGACGGATCCCGGGCCGTCGGTGGACAGCCGACCGTCCGCCCGGGCGTCCAGCCCCGCCACCTCCGCGGCGGGTACGGGACTGTCGAGAGCCAGGTCAGCCCGCCCGGACTCGATCTCAGCCTGGGCGGTGGCGGCGTCCATGTTGACGCGTAGCGTGACATGGTCGGCAAGTGCCGGGCGGACACCGTCCGATGACGCGCTCCAGGCCGGGTTACGGGAGAGCCGGTAGGCCTCGTCGTTCACGGCCGCCGAGAAATGGTAAGGGCCATCGGAGATGAGGTGCTCCAGGTAGCCCGACGAATCCGGCGGGTATGCCAAAGCCTCCTGCGGTACCGGTGCCGCCGCCGGTAGGGCCAGGACATCGGCAAAGTCGGAGGCCGGCGCAAGCAGGTGGAACTCGATGGTCTCATCGCCGATGACCTGGACACCGCTGATGTCGCGATGCTCGATGAAGTCACGCGCGCCACCCACCGGAGTCCGCGCGAGATCGTCACAGTAGACGGCGAAACCCGTCACGGTGGCGGCAAAGTACCCCCGCATGGGCGAAGGCTTCGGCGGGGTGCACAACCGCTTGATGCCGCGGGCGACATCGGTCGCGGTGACCCGCCTGAAGCCGGGGGTGTCCCAGCGCACCGAGGAACGCAGGACGACCGTGTAGACCTTCCCGCCCTCGCTGATCTCAGGGGGGCCAACCGCCAGATCCGGCTGGGGTGCCGCGGCGAAGACCGGGTCAGTGCTCGCGCGGTAGGAATACAGTTGGCGCGATACCAGCCGTACCAGCATCCTCGAAGCGGGGTCAGCCGCCCAGCCGGGGTCACCGGTGGGCATGGTGGCGCCGACCAGGCGCAGCGTTCCGCCGGGCTTGTCCGTCGGCTCGGAGGTGACCGTGGTCGTGACCGGCGTCACCCGCACCGGCCCGGGACCACCCTCGGCGCATGCCGCGGCAGCCCCGAAGAGCACGACCAGGCAGACGATCAGCGTCAAGGCCGGCGTTCGTGTCCGTCCAGGGCCGCTCACTCCTTGAGAAGGAGGCCCAGGCCGATGATGGAGGTAATCCAGATCAGCGCGACGGCGATCGTCAATCGATCAAGGTTCTTCTCCACGACCGAAGAACCCCCGAGCGAGGAGGACACACCGCCGCCGAAGAGCGTGGACAGCCCACCCCCCTTGGCCCGGTGCAGCAACACGAGGAGCACCAGCAGCACACTCGTGATGATCAGGGCAATGGACAGCCCAACAGTCATCTCTTAGACCTGCTCCCGCGCCGTCGTCATCCAGCCGTCACTGTGAGGCCTCACCAGGCGCGCGAAAGACCATGATCGCGCCTCCAGTGGAGGTACAACAATCGTGCCAAGTTACATCACGGCGTCCCGGTCGTATGAACGGCACGCCACGTCCCCGGCTGCCCGGGTGATAACCGTCCGGGCACGTGCCCGTTACGGGACGACGCCGAGCGAGGTGAGGTCCACCATCATGAAGGCCGACGAGTAGCGGATGTTGGTGAGCCGATCGCTGTAGACGTTGAGTGCCCGATCATAGAGCAACGGGATGTAGGCGCCAGACGCGACGACCGCCCGGTCCAGCGCCGTCCAGATGCCGGCCGCGTCATCCTCGTCCACCGTCTGGATGGCGCGGTCGAGGTCCGCATTGATCGCGGGCTGATCCAGCTCGGCGAGGTTGAGGTTGTGCTGGGGACGGATCTCGCGCCCGTCGGCGAGCGGGCCGAGAAAGGCGTACGGCGTTGGCCGGTCACCCTGCCGGGCAGTCAGTATGAGGCCGTAGTTCATGGCGTGCGCACGGTCGGGTGTCCCGATCACCGCGGCGGGGTATTGCGGATCATCCACAACGCTGACGGTGACCGTGATACCGACCCGGGCCAGCGAGACACGGAGCGCCTCGGCCTGTGCGGCGTCCAGCGGGTCCGGCCCGGTGACGAGCGTCGTCGCGAAGCCGGCGGGCTGGCCGCAGGCCGCGAGTTCCGCCCTGGCCCTGGAAAGGTCGCCGGTACCGCCGGGGCTCGGGAAGAGATCAAACCAGGAGTAGTAACGCACCGGCGGCGTGAGCATCGTCCCGGCGATGTCCCCGCCGATGATCGGGCCTCCCCGGGCGCTCTGCTGGGCCTGCCTGTCCAGTGCCCAGGCCACGGCGGCGCGGCAGTGGATGTTGCCAAAAGGAGCGGTCCTGGTCACCACCGCCAGGTAACGCAGGATGCCCGTGGGTGCCTCGACAGTGCGGTCCGCCCGCAGGCTCGGGTTCGCGACGATCCGGGCCGCGGCCTGGGCTCCCACCCCGGTCTGCGCCGCGGCGACGTCGACCTGGTCGGTCAGGATGCGGTTGTCGATGTCAGCCGCGGTAAGCCCCATCCGCTCCACGACGCGATCCGGGAAGGCGGACCGGTTCGGGTCGCTCTTCGGGCTCCAGCTCGGGTTGCGTACCAGGGTGATGGACTCACCCGGACGGTAGTTCTCAATCTTGTACGGCCCCGAGGCGACCGGCCGCGCGCCGTAGGCCGCGCCGGTGTCGTGCGCCCGTGGCACCGGGGTTGAGACCGGTGAGGCCATCACGAGGTTCCAGTCCGCGAACGGCCGGTTCAGCCGGAACGTGATGGTCAGATCATCCGGAGTCATCACCGAGGCGAGACCGAGGCGATCGGGGTCCGGATCGTTGTAGGGTCCCGCGTAGGGGGCGTTGTCGTCCGTGAGCAGCTTCACGACCTCACCTGGACCGCCGGTGATCACGTCCGTGGCGAACGCCCGCTCGATCCCGTACTTGATGTCCCTGGACGTGATCGGTGTGCCATCCTCGAACGCCAGCCCCGCGCGGATGGTGTAGGTCCAGGTACGCAGGTCCTTGGACGTCGGCACGTCGGTGGCGAGATCTCCGGCCAGCTTCGCGACGCCGGCGCCCACGCTGTAGGTCACCAGCTGGCGGGAGATCCACCGCTGCTGGTTCCAGCACCGGACGGCCGAGGTCCGCTGCGGGTCCCAGGAGTCACAGTCGGTAGTCGCCGCCACCCGCAGCGTCCCGCCGGTCCGATCCGACGGCGCGATGATCCTGGAGCTGATCGCGGCGGGCGGGACCAGCGGGGCGGGCGAGACCTGCCCGTGACGTCTCGCGCCTGTACAGGCGACCGAGGCAAGACCGAGGACAGCCACGACGGTGCCGACCCGGGTGAGCGCATGCTTGCGTCGCATGGTCTGAGCTGAGCCCCTTCCCGGCGGGAGCGCGTCCCGCCACCGGAGCCACCCAAGCACACCCGGATCAGGCCACCTGCCGCGCAGTGGCTCGTCCGCCCGTCCGCCCGTCCGCCCGTCCGCTCGTCCGTTCTCAGGACTCAGGACTCAGCTCGGCGGCGCGCTGCGGACGATCGCCGCGAACTCCGCCGCGTCCAGGCTCGCGCCGCCGACGAGACCGCCGTCCACGTCGGGCTGGGTGAACAGTTCCGACGCGTTCGACGCCTTCACCGACCCGCCGTAGAGAATGCGGATGACGGCGGCGGCCGCGGCGCCGAAGTGCTTGGCGAGCCGCCCCCGGATCGCGGCGCACATGTCCTGTGCGTCCTGCGCGGAGGCGGTCCGCCCGGTGCCGATCGCCCACACCGGCTCATAGGCGATGACCAGCGTGCGGACCTGTTCCAGGGTGATCCCGTCGAGCGAACCGTCGATCTGGTCGAGAACGTGGGTGACATGGCTGCCCGCCGCCCGGACCGTCTCGGGCTCCCCCACGCACACGATCGGGGTGATGCCGTGGCTGTAGGCGGCCCGCGCCTTGGCCGCCACCAGCGCGTCGTCCTCATGGTGGTCAGCGCGGCGTTCGGAGTGGCCGACCACCACGTAGCCACAGCCCAGCCGGGCGAGCATCGCACCGCTGATGTCACCGGTATGGGCGCCGGAACCGTGCGGGGAGAGATCCTGGGCGCCGTAACCGATGGCAAGCTTGTCACCATCGATGAGGGTCTGGACACTGCGCAGGTCGGTGAACGGAGGCAGGACAACGACCTCGGCGTTGTCCAGTTCGGCTGGCTTCAGGTCGAAAGCCACCTTCTGGACGAGCGCGATCGCCTCGAGGTGGTTCAGGTTCATCTTCCAGTTGCCCGCGATCAGCGCCTGCCGCCCGCTGCCGCGCGGCTTCCTGCCGTCGCCGGCTTGCTTGTCGATCGCCATCATGCCTCCAGGGCCGCGAGACCGGGCAGGACCTTACCCTCCAGATACTCGAGGCTGGCACCACCCCCCGTGGAAATATGACTAAAAGAATCCTCGGGGATACCAAGAGTACGGACAGCGGCGGCCGAATCCCCTCCACCGACGACGGTCAGACCGTCGACCCCGGCAATGGCCTCAGCCACGCCCCGAGTACCGGCCGCGAACGGCGGGAGCTCGAACACGCCCATCGGACCGTTCCAGAACACGGTGCGGGCACCGCGCAGCCGGCTGGCGAACAGCGCCACCGACGCCGGGCCGATGTCGAGGCCCTTCTGCGCGTCGGCGATGGCGTCGGCCTGGACCACCGCGGTGACCGCGTCGGCCGAGACCTCCTCGGCCACCACCACGTCGGTGGGCAGCACGATCCTGTCCCCGCCCTCGCCCAACAGCTCCTTACACGTATCGATCATGCTTGCTTCCAGCAGCGAACCGCCGACGGCATGTCCCCGCGCCGCGAGAAAGGTAAAGCACATCCCGCCGCCGACCAGGAGAGCGTCGACTTTCGGCAACAGCGCCCGGATCACCGCGAGCTTGTCACTGACCTTCGAGCCCCCGAGGACGACCACGTAGGGACGAGCCGGAGACCCGGTGAGGGCCGCCAGCACCTTCAGTTCGCTGGTTACCAGCGCTCCGGCGGCGTGCGGAAGCCTTGCGGGCACATCCACGACGCTGGCGTGCGCCCGGTGGACGGCGCCGAAGGCGTCGCCGACGTAGCACTCGGCCAGGCCGGCGAGCTGGTCCGCGAACGCGGCGCGTACCGCCGGGTCCTTGCTCGTCTCGCCGGGGTGGAAACGCAGGTTGTCCAGGAGAGCGACCTCACCGTCGCCGAGTTCGGAGACGACTTTCTGGGCATACGGCCCCGCGATGTCACCACCGCCGTCACCGGCGAACGTGACCGGCCGCCCAAGCAGCTGCGCGAGCCGCCCGACGAGCGGGGCGAGCGAGTACGCCGGGTCCGGCATGCCCTTGGGACGCCCCAGGTGGGAGCAGACGACCACCCGGGCACCGCGGTCCAGCAGCGCGCGGATGGTGGGAACACTCGCGCGCAGCCGCCCGTCATCGGTGATTCGGGGAGTGTCCCCGGACCGGTCCAGCGGAACATTCAGGTCGCTGCGGACGAGAACCCTGCGCCCGTCGACCTGCAGATCGTCAATCATTCTCACGCCGTTTGCTCCAGGGTTTCCAAAAACACGCGAAAGTTGTCGAAACCTCCCACGTCAGCCCATCCGGACCCCCGGATCGGCGCACGGGCCGCACGCGCGGATAATTCATGATCGTGCCATGGTCACTGAAGACGTCCGCCAACGAGAGCGGTGAGATCCACCAGACGGTTGGAATAACCCCACTCGTTGTCGTACCAACCGATGACCTTCACCTGGTTGCCGCTGGCCATGGTGAGCAGCGAGTCGAAAGTGCACGAGGGCGACGTGCCGACGATATCGGAGGAGACGATCGGATCCTCGGTGTAGACGAGGATGCCCTTGAGCGCGCCGTCGGCCGCCGCCCGGTAGGCCGCGTTGACCTCCTCGATCGTGACCTCGCGCTTGAGGGTCGCGACCAGATCCGTCACCGAGCCGTCAAGGACAGGCACCCGCATGGCCAGGCCGTCCAGCTTGCCCTTGAGCTGCGGCAGGACGAGGGACGTCGCCTTGGCCGCGCCGGTCGTCGTCGGGATGATGTTCTGCGCGGCGGCACGGGCACGACGCAGGTCCGAGTGCGGGAAGTCGAGGATGACCTGGTCGTTGGTGTAGGCGTGCACGGTCGTCATCAGGCCGCGCTCGATGCCGAAGGCGTCCTCAAGGACCTTGGCCAGCGGCGCGACGCAGTTGGTCGTACATGACGCGTTCGACAGGATCGTGTGCTTCGCCGGGTCGTACACGTCGTCGTTCACGCCGATGACCACGGTGAGGTCCTCACCCTTGGCCGGGGCGGAGATGATGACCTTTTTCGCGCCCGCCTGGACGTGCTTGCGCGCGTCGTCGGCCGAGGTGAACCGGCCGGTGGACTCGACAACCACATCGACCCCGAGATCGCCCCAGGGAAGCGCCGCCGGATCACGCTCGGAGAGCACCTTGATGAAACTGTCACCGGCCTTGATCCCACCATCGCCGACACTGACCGCCTCCGCCAGCGTACCCAGCGTCGTGTCGTACTTCAGGAGGTGAGCAAGGGTCTTGTTATCAGTAAGATCGTTGACCGCGACGATCTGTACGTCGTTACGCTTACTCGCCTGAAGCGCCCGCCAGAAGTTGCGGCCGATACGGCCGAAGCCGTTGACACCCACTCGCGTAACCACGTCAGGGAACCTCTCTGCCGTCATGTGCTTTCTGTTGTCGCAGTGAGCCTAACGACTTCGGACATCATCGGCCGCTATCCGGCCGGATCGCTGTTGGCCTCCTCACAGATCGGCGCCCGGCGCGCCCATGAGCTGCTTACCTAGCGCTTTTTCCAGATTTGTCGGACTACCGGCTGGCTGGATCGCGCTTGTGCCGACCTGGCTCATAGTTTCGCGAAGCACAAGATTTTCATTTACGCAGCGTAACGATTTTCGATACCTCCACGCCTGCCGTCCGGGTACGGCGCGCTCTCTCCAGCGGCCATCCGCGCTGCTCCCGACAGGACGGCCGGAAGTGGCATGGGCACGACGGCCCCCGGATTGATCCAGACCGGTGCCTGCCGGATCCGTATGGGTCACACCCCGGCCACCGTCGCGACCCAAGCCCTACATCAATATTCTCGATAATGCAAATATTCGATCACAAACACCGGACCGCATCGTGCCCAGCGCCGCGGCTCACCACGGCGTGCCGCGGGCTCACCGCACCGCGTCGCACCGCGGCTCACCGCGTCGCGTCGATGCCGGCACGGCCATACCGGCACCGGCGCGGGTGGGCCGTCGCCCCGACCCCGGCCCCGGCTCCGGTGGCGCCGGTGGCACGGACCGGTATTCCAGGCAGGGCGGAGTTCACCTCGGCGATACCGTCTCGAATGTATTTCGGCGGACCGGTACCGGAAAATGAGCGATACGCCGGGGCGAACCGAGAATTCATACACGGGCAGCTCCGGGGACAGCGAATCGCCTCGCTCGTATGCGGCGCGGCGCGGTAATTTCAGGGCTCGGCGGTCAGCGGGCGAACCAAATTCCGCTGGGACGGATGTCGCCTAACTGGGAGTAGACGCACGTGCTTGAAGCGCCCTAAGCTGCCAAACAGTTCAGCCACCAACCGCCGCTGGAAACATGCGGAAGAGGGCTGGACGCGAGATCGTTTCTCCCGCCTCCGGCCGGCCGAGGGCGGCGCGATATTGGCCCTTTTCGCGCCGTCTTCGGTTCGGCCGGAGGACGCCTACAAGCTCCTCGGTGGCCGGCTAACCGTGCCCTGGCCACCGAGGTCGAACGGGTATCGGCGGTCCCCGCCTCCGTCCCCACTCACCCCACCGGGGTGGGGGCCGCCGGTACCTTTCAGCGGGTGCGGCGGCACAAGTTACGGCGACAGCCCCCGGTCGTAACGACTTGTGCCGCCGCGCCTCGGCAACCGGCTGCGAACTCGAAAAGAAAAAGGAAAAAGAAGAACAGAAGAACGTGGTGGCGGCCCAGCCAGTACGCCAGCCCAACCCGGAAAACCTGCCGATAAATGTTCATCGGCCGTTCCGTGGACGGCTTTAATAGATATCCGACAACGGCTAAAATGGTCTGCGGAAAACCCCCTGCCGCATCCCCATAAATTCCCCCAGCAGACATTCTCATTCATGATCAAATATCATTTGATCATGACTTTCCGCGCAGTGCTGGAAGGGCTGTGGAAAGCGACCCGGACCATATCGCGGTCAGCTCCCGCTGCCAGTTCTCGATCGTGAACGGTGAGCGGACGAAGTGCCGCAGCGCGGCCCGTCGATCGTCCAGCGATGGCGGGACGTCGGTCAGCGCCCGCGCGGCGTCGGCCCAGAGCCCGTCCGCGGCGGACAACGGCAGCATGGTGATCCCTGGCAGGAGCCGAGAGATCTCCCCTACGCCGGCCAGGTCCGCGGACAGCACGGGAGTGCCCACCGCGCAGGCTGCCGGCACAGCGCTGGGCAGGCTTTCGCGGTCGGAGGTGACCAGCAACAAGGACGCGGCGACCAGCAGCCGCGGGATGTCGTCGCGTTCCCCGAGCAGCTCGACACGATCGCGGACATCATGCCTGACCGCGGCGGCGAGCAGCGCCGCGGTTTCCGCGGGCTCCTGAGGCCCGACGAGCCGCAGGCGGGCGTCGGCCCCGCGGGCGCTGAGCGCCGCAAGGATCTCCACCGGGCGAAGCCGGCCCGTGTCGTTCGTCGCGAGCCGTCCGGTGTGAAGCATGGTGATCGGGATGTCGGCGCCCGCCGGCGCGGCCTCCAGCGCTCGCCGCCGGGCCGCGATGGCAACGCCAAACGGCTCGACCGCCAGTCCGTCGTAGATCACCCGGCAGCGCGGGTCGGCCCGCCATTGGGAACACCAGAACCTGCGGATGGTGGTCTCGGACACCGCCAGCAGATCGGTCGCGCCAGCGTCAATCAGGCCCCGGTCGACAGCGCGCCCCAGCCACGTCACCGGGCTGCTGCCCCGCCCGCCCAGGCTGTCGTGGAGATGGGCGACGCGCCGCCGCACCCGGGCCATCCGGGCGAGCCCGAGCACAGTCCCGGTGGATGTCCGCGCCCACGAGTGGACTACCGACGGCCGCAGTTGGCGAAGCAACAGGAAGAAAGCACGCGGGAAGGACAGGCCGAGCCGGCAGTGGTACACCTGTCCCCCGAGCGAGCGGATCTCGTGATCAAACGCTCCCGGTCCGCCGGCTAGGGCGCAGAACACCAGCCGGAACTCAGTCGGATCGAGCCGGCTCATCAGCTCGACGGTGCGCGGCAGCAGACCACTCCGGTTCACGGTGTCGACGACGTGGAGCACCGTCCGTGGCCGGGCGGCGCTCACGCGGCCTGACCGGCGACGGCCTGACCGGCGACGAGGCGAGTACCACCAGCCGGTCGGCGCACTCGGCGCCGCCAACGCTCAAGCGACCCACCCGACGGCCGGGACGGGGACCGCTCGTCACAGGAGGACAACATCAGCCTCGGCAACCTCAACATCATCATGGCCTCCGGAGCGCCGCGACGGCAGCCAACAGCGGGTGTCGAGAACAGCGCGGGCGTTGCGTGCCACCAGGCCCCGCTCGAAGGCATCGTGATCGACCAGGACTACGACCAGGTCGGCGGCGGCCACTTCCTGGGCGTCCGCCTCGACAAAGGCCACGCCCGACGGCAGGCAGGAGTCGTCGACATGAGGGTCCGCGGCTCGCACGTCCGCGCCGAGAGCGGCGAGCAGAGCGGCGACCCGCACCGCCGAGGACTCCCGAGTGTCGCTGGTGTTCTTCTTGTAGGCCAGCCCCAGCAGGAGGATCCGGCTGCCGTTCACAGCCATGCGCCGACGGTTGAGCATCTCCACGGCCCGGCGCACGACATGGTCGGGCATGTTGTCGTTCACATCGTTGGCGAGCTCCACAAACCGGAAGCTACGCCCGAGGCTACGCCGCACCCGCCACGACAGGTAGGACGGGTCGATCGGCAGGCAGTGCCCGCCGACGCCGGGACCGGGGGTGAAGCGCAGGAAGCCGAACGGCTTGGTCGACGCCGCCTCGATGGCCTCCCAGACGTCGGCCCCCAGCTCGTGGGCGAACATCGCCAGCTCGTTCACCAAAGCGATGTTGACGTGCCGGAAGGTGTTCTCCAGCAACTTGGTCAGTTCCGCCGTACGGATGGCCGCCACCGGCACGGTCCGTTCGACGAGGGTGTCGTAGAACTCCCGTACGGCCCGCAGCGACGCCACGTCGATCCCCGAGACTACTTTCGGGGTGTTGACCAGGTTCCAGGTCGGATTGCCCGGGTCGATCCGCTCCGGCGAGTATCCGAGGAAGAACGAGTCCCCGGCGACCAGCCCGGAGGACTCCTCCAGCAGAGGCCCGAACAGTTCGTCGGTGGTGCCCGGGTACGTCGTGGACTCCAGCACCACGGTCGTCCCGGCCACCAGCTGCGCACCGAGGCTGCGCCCGGCGCTCTCGATGTAGGACAGGTCCGGAACGCCGTCCCGCAGCGGCGTCGGAACCGTCACGACAGCCACGTCAAACCCGGCGGCGTCCGCGTAGTGGGACGACGCGTGGTAACGACCGCTTTCGAGTGCGGCGGCCACGATCGAGTCCGGGATGTCCTCCACGTACGACTCGCCGATGCCGAGCCGTTTGACCCGTCCTTCGTCGATCTCGATCCCGACGACCGACCAGCCGACATCGACCGCCCGCATCGCCAACGGCAGGCCCACATAGCCCTGGCCAACGACAACCAACTTTCCGCAACGACTCATACGCAGAGAGTCGCAGATCAAGAGATTGCCGAGAGGGACGCCGCGGTGCGTGTCGCAACGGAAGCGCACCCAGAAACGCACCCGAGCCCAGAGCTCAGCCACGACCCCGATGCGACACGGCGAAGAGTTGGCAACACAGGGAGTAATTTTACTGCTACATAAAGTGGCCATCCCGGTGGCACTCAAGAACGGACCTGAAGGAGTGGCGGACGACGTGGTGCTCTCGGCAGTGGTCGCGCTCCTGGTCACCATGACCATGACACCAATCGTGATCAATTGGATGCGCCGCCTTGCGGCAGTCGACCAGGTGACCGAACGATCGTCACACCTGGTGCCGACCTACCGAGGCGGCGGCGTGGCCGTCGCCCTCGGGCTGTTCACGGGAACGCTGGTCCCCGTCATCGATCCGGCGGTCACGCCCCCTCCTGAGATGTTCGTAGTGGTTGTCGCGGTCGCATTGTTCGGTCTCATCGGCCTCATCGAGGACGTCCACGGCGTCCCCGCACCGCGCCGGCTCGGCCTCCAGATAGCGGCGGCAGGTACGACGGTCGCAGCCTGGTTCGTTGTCACCCGCCCGGACCTCCCGGTCCAGCTCGTGCTGCCGGCCGCCTGCGCGGCCGCGGTGTGGATCACCGGTTTCACCAACTCTTTTAACTTCATGGACGGCATCAACGGTATCTCCGCTGGCCAGACCCTCGTGACCGGCATCGCCTTCGCACTTGTCGGGCATTGGGAAGGGCTCGATACCCTGCGCTACGGCGGCGCCATGGCGGTCGGCGTCGCACTCGGTTTCGGCCCCTACAACTTCCCGCACGCAAAGATCTTTCTCGGTGACGTGGGCAGCTACGCCCTTGGCGCACTGATCGCCGTCCTGGCACTGATCGCGGTAGCGCACGGAGTCCGGCCCGAGACCGTTGTCGCGCCGCTTCTGGTCTACCTCGCTGACACGTCCTGCACCCTGGCGCGACGGATCCGCTCCGGCAAGGGCTGGTACACGCCGCACCGTGACCACGTCTACCAACAGCTCACGGTGATGGGCGGATCACATACCCGCGCCACGCTGCTCGTTTCAGCGCTGACCGCGGCCAGCGCCGCTTTCGGTCTTATCAGCTACAGCGCGGCACTTGCGGTACGACTCGGCTCCGCTGCCCTGGCCATCCTGCTCATCTGCGGATACCTCATGCTGCCTCGCCTCCTCCTAGCCACCAGACGTGCCAGGGCGGTCGCAGACAGGAGCGGGCGACTCCCGGCGGAGCACACCGGAGCCGAAGGACAGCCCGACCCGGCCCGCAACACGCCGGCGGCGTGATGAGGTCTGGAGCCACCCCCATCGCGCCACCTCCCAGCGCTGTGCCCGCGCCGTGGCACGTGCTGATGGTCTGCAAGGGCAATCTTTGCCGGTCACCGACGGCCGAGTACGTCGCCGCCGCGGCGCTACGGGCCGGTCTGGGCGCCGAGAGGGATTCGGTGACCGTCAGCAGTGCCGGGACACACGCCCGTGCCTACGCACCCATGCACCCCCACACCGCGACAGTCCTCGCCGAACGAGGCCTCAACCCAGCTGGGTTCAGGGCGCACCGCATCGACGTCGACACGGTACGCAGCGCCGGCCTCGTGCTGTGCGCGGAGCGCAAACACCGCGGCATCGTTGTGACGATGGTGCCGAAAGCCGTGCGCCGTACCTTCACGCTGCGGGAGTTCGCCCGTCTGACCGCCGGAATCACCCTCGCGGACATCGTCTCCACCGGCCTCCCCTCCGACGGCGATGCGGCTGGCTCGCTGCCGGCATACGGGGACGCGCTGGTTGCCCTCGCGGTGGGGCGTCGGGGCCTGACCCGGCCTGAGCGTCCCACCGACGACGACATCGCCGACCCGATCGGAGCCTCGATCGAGGCATTTCGGTACTGCGCCGAACAGATCAGCGCCGCGCTGGCGCGGCCACTTGGGCTCCTGACTCTCGCCGCACGCATGACCGGCTGACCTCTACCGTCATATCCCCACCCATAATGATCATTTCCTGAAATAACCGAGGGTGCCGGGCCCACTGGCCCAACCAGGGCAGGACCTCGTCGCCGGTCATCGGCCGAGAGATGAAATAGCCCTGTGCCTCGTCGCATCCCCAGGCTGCCAACAGCGCCCACAACCGGATGGTCTCGACGCCTTCGGCGACCATCCGCAGCCGGAGCGTATGCGCCAGGGCAATAGCCGAACGAACGATCTCCGCGGCTGAAGTGTCCCACTCGATGTCACGAAGGAAGACCCGGTCGAGCTTGAGCTCATCCGCCGGAAGATCACGCAGGTAGGCCAGTGAGCAGTAGCCGGTGCCGTAATCGTCAAGGCTGACCCGGACGCCAAGCGCCCGTAATCGGGCGAGCGTGCGCTGGGCATCTTCACGCCGCGTCATCACAGAATCCTCGGTGATCTCCACGCAGAAGGCGGCGGGAGGGACTCCGGCCGCGCCGAGCGCATCGTGCACCACCGGTGCGAAGGTGGAGTCGACGATCACGGACACGGGAACGTTCACCGACACCGACAGCTCCGCCCCGGCCGCGCGCCAGCGTGCGCACTCGCTCAGTGCCATCCGCAGGACGAGCAAGGTCAGCTCCGGCATCAGACCCGCCGCTTCCATGTCGGGGAGAAAAATGTCCGGCGAGCGGACGCCGTCAGTGGGATGGCGCCATCGCACCAACGCCTCCATCCCGCTGACGCGGCCCGTGCGCAGATCCGCCTTGGGCTGGTAGCGCAGTTCGATCTGCCCGCCTTGAAGGCCCGCGCGAAGCTCAGTACGCAGCCGTAACTGGGCCGGGCTGGGCCGAACCAGCCGTGTGTCGTACATGCTGTGACCAGCACGCGCCTTCTTCGCTTCACGCAGGGCAATGGCGGCGTTACACAGCAATTCACCAACGTCGCGACCGTGCTCGGGAGCAACGGCGATACCGATCTTCGCCTCCAGCGGTACCCGCATCCCGGCCAGGACGAACGGCACCTCCAGAGCGTTGCGGACACGAGCCAACGTCTCGGCCGCCACTGTCCGGGCCCGCTGCGCATCGATGCCGTGCAGCAGCAGCACGAACTCGTCCCCACCGATTCGTGCGACGATATCCCTCGGCCTCCTGACCACGCTGATCCGCCGGCTTACCTCAATCAGTAGGCGGTCGCCGTATTCGTTCCCCAGGCTGCCGTTGATCTCATTGAACCGATCGATGTCGATCAGCAGTAGAACGAAGGAAACATAACCGGAGGATCCGGGCCGCGTACGCTCGGGGCCTCCGTCCCCTACGGAACAGCTGCCCGAGATATCAGCGAACGCATGAGTGGCCTGGTCGAGAAAGCCGTGCCGGTTGGCCAGGCCGGTCAGTTCGTCGACCCGCCCACACGCACGGCCGGGGCGGTCAGGCTGAATCTCGCGATCCGTGGGCCGGAAGCGGACAGCCAGTCCAGCCAGTTCAACCAGGAAGATCACAGCGGCGAGACACATACCGCTCCCCAGCAACGAGGCGAACTCGGCGTACGCCATCGGCCAGGCCAGCAGTGTCGCGACAATCAACAACATCGTCCAGACCGGGATGGCGGTGGCGACGAGACCGACAAGCGGCGCCGGTTCCGCCGTCATCGGCGCAATGCCTGCGCTAGCGGAACCGACCCGCTCGCCGGCCTGGCCCGGCGCGGTTACCCGTGTCGTTGAAAAGACATCCGCGGAAACAGTGGAAAGGGTGGAAGCAGCAGAATCAGCTGAAGAAACACTCGGTAACATGTATCCATAGACAGCCCGGAGCCGCGCCCGACGGCCGGGCGCGAGCAGCTTCACCATTGAGCCGACGGCGTGGCCGCGGGCTTGTGGCCGAGACGGCCGCCACTGTGGACAAACATCATTTCCCCCGAAATGCAGACGTGCCGGATGCCTCACCTGAGATATCAGAGGATAACCCGCTGGACTCGTCCGGAATGCAGCGCTTCGGCGCCTCTCCGGAGCCTTTTCGCCCCGGCTGTCACCCGTACCACGGCCGTCCGTCTGGCACCGATCACACAATGCCTGAACACCGACGGCGTGGTCTGCCGAGGCGGCCACAATGTGGTCCGAACAACGGCCGGCGAACTACGGGGCGAACTGGCGGACGACAGCGACACCGCTGTCGCCGGTGGCCGGTTCGACAAGGACATCCGTCAGGATGTCGGTCGGCCGGCTGCCGGGCCGACCGTAGGCCCCCGCGAGAAGCACCTCCGCGATTCGCCTGCCAGCACAGCCATCCCACAGCGCGGGCCGCCGCGGTGGCGGCGGTGACGTGAGAGCGCTCTGCGCCGCCTCGACGATCCGTTCGGGATCGGTGCCGACGATCTGATTGGTACCTTCAGTGACAGTAATTGCGCGTTCCGTCGTGTCACGCAACGTCAGGCAGGGCACCCCCAGCACGGTCGTCTCCTCCTGGACCCCGCCGGAATCCGTCAGGACAAGCCGCGCTCCGGCCTGCAGAGCCAGGAAGTCGAGGTAGCCAGCGGGCGGAAGCGCCGTCACGCCCGCCGGGAGCCGGCCGTTGATGCGTTCCCGGGTCCGGGGATGCAGGGGGAAGATGAGTGGGCATCGCACTGCCACCGTTGCGAGGGCTCCGAGCAGGCCCGCAAGAACGTCCGCGTCGTCCACGTTGGACGGGCGGTGCAGCGTCACCAGTCCGTACCCGCCCGGTGCGAGGCCGAGTCGGGACAGCGTTGGCCCCTGCCGCGCCCGCTCGACGTTCGTGAGCAGGGTGTCGACCATGACGTTGCCGACGAGGTGGATCTGGTCCGGCCGGTAGCCCTCGCGCCGGAGGTTGTCCGCGGCCTCCGCGGACGGTACGAGCAGCAGGTCGGCGACTCGGTCCACCACCACCCGGTTGACCTCCTCCGGCATCGACCAGTCGCGGCTGCGCAGGCCGGCCTCGACATGGGCGAGCGGAACACCTGCCTTCGCCGCGACCAGCGCACAGGCCAGTGTGGAGTTGACGTCACCGACCACCACGACGACATCCGGGCGGACGTCCTCGAGCAGCGGCTCGAACGCCGTCATCACACCCGCGGTCTGGGCCGCGTGGCTGCCCGAACCGACCCCGAGGAAGTGGTCCGGGGTGGGCAGACCGAGCTCATCGAAGAACACACCACTCATTGCGCTGTCGTAGTGCTGCCCGGTGTGCACCAGCGTGGCCTGTGCGCCGCGGGCGACGATCGCGGCGAGAACCGGCGCGACCTTCATGAAGTTGGGTCGAGCAGCGGCGACGAAGAGCACATGCACGACGGACTCCCTGCGTGGTCGATGGCGCGGCCGGGCGAGGCTCCGGCCGCCGCGCCCGCAGTGTGCATACGGATCGTATCCAGATAGGCACGCTAAGCTCCAAAGCACTGACAGTGCGCGCCTAAGAGCGACCGGCAATAAGAGCGCCCGGCAATAAGAGTGTGGATCAAGGAGCGGAACTGGGGTGCGTGCATCGCGAGGCGGTGGAGGGAGCCACCGGAGGTGGTGGGTGGCGACCGACGAGCCGGGGTACCCGTGCATCACGCAGTGATGGACGGAGAGCGATGACGCGAGCTGCGTGCCCCAGCCCCGCGGCGCCGCGTCCCCTATTGCCGGTCGCTCCAAGCCGTTCCTCGCTCAAGGGAGATCCGTGAAGTCCGCCTCCATCACGTACTCACAGTCGAGGTAGCCCGATGACCGCAAAGGCGACTACACAACGACTCCGGGTGCTTCTGATCACCCACTACTTCCCACCCGAGGTCGGCGCCCCGCAGGCCCGGCTCGCCGAGACCGCCCGGGAATGGGCCGCGGACGGCGTCGACGTGACAGTCCTGACCGGGATGCCCAACCACCCCACCGGAATCATCCCGCCGGAGTACCGCGGTGCGTGGCGACGAGTCGAACACCGCGACGGTTACCGTGTGGTACGGACGTGGGTGTACGCAACGCCGAACAAGGGCATCGTGCGGCGGACTCTCGGTCACCTGTCGTTCATGGTGACCAGCGTGCTGCTCGGCGGGAATGCGGCCGGTGGGGCCGACGTCATCGTCGTGTCGTCGCCGACCTTCTTCCCGCTCGGTTCGGCATGGCTGCTGGCGCGCCTGCGGCGGGCCCGCCTGGTGGTCGAGGTCCGCGACCTGTGGCCGGCAATCTTCGTGCAGCTCGGGGTGCTGCGTAACCGCCGTGTCATCGCCGTGCTCGAACGCTTGGAGCTCGCCGCCTACCGGGCCGCGGACGCCGTCGTCACCGTGACCGACGGTTTCCGGGATGACATCATCGGGCGCGGCATCCCAGCCAGGAAGGTCCACACCATTCACAACGGGGCCGATCTGCGCCGGTTCAGCCCGTCCGATCCGCCGTCGGCGGCCCTGGGTGCCCGATCCGGAGACACCCTCGTGGTCTACATCGGCGCCCATGGGATCTCCCAAGGCCTGCCCTCGGTCGTGGACGCGGCCGCCGAACTCGTTGGAGAACCCGTACACATCGCCTTCGTCGGCGAGGGAGCCGACCGGCAGCGAGTCGCCGACCGGGTGGCCGAACGTGGTCTCACCAACGTCACCATGCATGCTGCGGTACGCCGCGACGAGGTTGCGGGAATCGTCGCCGCGGCCGACATCTGCCTTGTCCCGCTGCGGGACGTGCCCCTGTTCACCACGTTCATCCCGTCGAAGATGTTCGAGCTGCTGGCCGCCGGACGCCCAGTCATCGGCGCACTCGCCGGTGAGGCCGCCCGTATTCTCGCCGCGGCGGGCGGTGTTGTCGTTCCGCCGGAAGACCCCACCGCGCTCGCCGACGCGATCCGGAGCCTGGCCGGCGATCCGCACCGGCGCGAGGCGATGGGCGTGGCGGGGCGTGCGTACGTCACGGATCATTTCGACCGCGCGGTGCTTGCGCGCCGCTATCGCACCCTTCTCGAGGAGGTGACGGGCCGCTCGGCTGTCGTGCCGAAGCAGCGGACGGCGAATGTCGCTGAGCCGATCACGGTCAGGGCGACCGCCGTCTCCCCGCCGTCCGCAATCGTCCAGACAACCGATACCGGGCAGCGGGAGCTGACATGAGGATGTTGGTGACTGGTGGAACCGGCTTCCTGGGGCGCCGAGTCGTCGCCCGCGCGATCGGCGAAGGTCATCATGTGGTCGGGTTCGCCCGCAGCGCCGCAGCGATTCGCGCCCTCGAAGAGGCCGGCGCCGAAGCCGTTCCCGGCGACCTTGACGACCCGGCCTCGGTGGACGCCGCCTTCCGGGCGTCGAAGGGCAACATACTGATCAACCTTGCCTCGCTCGGGTTCGGGCACGCGGACATGATCGTGTCAGCGGCCGAAGACGCCGGACTGAACCGTGCGATCTTCATTTCGACAACGGCGATCTTCACAACGCTCCCGGCCTCGACGAAACGAGTTCGCACGCAGGCCGAATCAACGATTACCGGCAGCGGGCTCGACTGGACCATCCTGCGGCCCACGATGATCTACGGAGGGCCGGACGACCGCAACATGGCCCGCTTGCTCGCCGCCCTGCGCAGGTCAAAGGTGCTGCCACTGCCCGGCGGCGGCAACCGTCTTCAGCAGCCCGTCCACGTCGACGATCTCACCTCCGCCGTGTTGGAGGCGGCCCAGCGGGACACGACCATCGGTCGGACGTACACCATTGCCGGGCCCGAAGCGCTTACCTTCCGCACGATCGTCAAGGAGGCTGGAGCAGCGGTCGGTCGCCAGATCCTCACCGTTGCGCTTCCGTTGAGAGCCACTCTCGCAGTCGTGAGCGGTTACGAACGGCTGGCTGCCAGACCGAAGCTGCGTGCTGAGCAGATCGCCCGACTCGCCGAGGACAAGGCGTTCCCCATCGACGACGCGGCCGCCGACCTCGACTTCGACCCACGGCCATTCCAGCAGGGCATCCGAGCCGAAGCGGAGCTACTGGCATGACGGTTCTTCGTCATCTGCCAGAGCTCGATCCCGGTGCTGTCACCAGCTCCGCGGGCACGCAAGCGGGCCGATATCTCCGCACCGTCGCCTACCTTCAGCCGGGGCAGATCCTCGCCCGCGCGCGCCTGCGCACCCAGCGAGCATTCGCCTCCCGGATACCCCGGACCGCCGAACGGATACTCGGCCTGGCCGCGCCGGCTGGTGACAGCTGGCCGTGCTCAGCCAACTGGCCGCGCTCATTCGTGCCGTTCGACGGGCGCCATGCCGGCACCGGACCGGACCCGACCGAGATCCTGGACGGATCGCTGACTCTGCTCGGCCACACCCGCCGGTTGTACCGGCCCGGCGAGAACCCACGCGCGGCCGACTGGGTGCAGGCCGACGCGCCGCTGCTGTGGCGCTACCACCTGCACTACTGGGACTGGGCCTGGTCACTGACGGCCCATCCCGACCGTGATCAGGCCCGGTCGGTGTTCGCCCGGCTCTACACGTCCTGGCGGACCGCCACCGCGGCTCCCCGTGGCACCGCTTGGGCGCCCTACGTCGCGTCGCTGCGCGCATGGACGCTGTGCGCGCTGTTCGAACCGCTGGCCCGCAACAGCGCGGTCATGCCGACGATGCGCGCGGACCTCGGCCGGCACGAGGCCTTCCTGCGGCTCCACCTGGAAACCGACGTCGGCGGCAACCATCTCATCAAGAATCTCAAGGCCCTGATCGGCCTGGCGGTCACCATCGGAGACACCGCGGAGACCGGCAGGTACCACCCGTGGGTCGACATGCTGCGTGCCGAGGTCCGTCACCAGGTGCTGACCGACGGCGGTCACTTCGAACGGGCTCCCGCCTACCACTGCCAGGTACTCGCCGATCTCGACGACGTGGTCGGCCTGCTGGCGGCCACCGCGGCGGCGGTACCCGACGAGTTGACCGACGCGGTCATCCGCATGCGACAGTGGCTGCGCGTGGTCGTCGGGCCGGACGGCAGCGTGCCCCTGCTCAACGACGGTTACCCGGTCCCCGCCGGCGCCGTCGCCGACCTGCTGTCCGGTGGAGTCGCGCCCACGAGGCGGACGTCCGGCCGGAGCCCGACAGGGCTCCGGCTGCTCGCCGAGACCGGTCTCGCGGCCCTGCGTGCGGGACGCTGGCATCTGCTCGCCGACGTCGGGCCCGCGTGCCCGGACACGCTGCCCGCGCACGCCCATGCCGACACGCTCGCGTTCCTGCTCTGGTGGGACGGCGCCCCGCTGATCGTCGACACCGCGACCTCGACCTATGAGCCGGGGCCTGTCCGCGCCGCCGAGCGCTCCACCGCGGCGCACGCGACGGTCGTCATCGACGGGATCGACTCGACCGAGGTCTGGGGTGCGTTCCGCGCCGGTCGCCGGGCCCGTCCGACCATCATCCAGATGGCGGTGGACGGCGGCGAGGCCGCCCTCACCGCGTCCCACGACGGCTACCGGAACCTGCCTGGACACCCGACACACCAACGCCGCTTCCGCGTCAGCGCCGATCGGGTGCGCATCGACGATCGGGTGACCGGCGCTGGACGCCACCAGGTGGAGGTCCACTTCCCGCTCGCGCCCGACACCGGCGCCACCGTGGAGGACCCCGCGCGCACCGTGCGGATCCGCACCGCGGCCGGGCAGGAGATCATCCTGCACACCCGGGTCACCGATGCGGGTGCCACCGCCGCACCACGATCGTCAGGGCGCTGGGACCTCCGCCCGGCTCGGCGGGCCGTCGGGTGGCAGCACACGGTGCCGGCACTCACCGTCGTCTATGTCATCGACACGCAGCTGCCGATCGAGATCCGTACGGACCTCGCTGCCGTCCGGCAGACGACCGGGAAAACCGGCAGGAACGCGCGCGGCCTGCATATGGAGAAGGCGAGACAAACATGAAGCAGGTAGTGCAGGCCGTCCGGGGTGGCGCGGTCGAGGTTCTCGACGTTCCCGCCCCCAGGATCGGGCCCACCGAGGTCCTTGTCCGGACCATGGCGAGCATCGTCTCCCCCGGCACCGAACGAGCGGTGACGGCACTTGCCCAGTCAGGGCTGGTGGCGAAGGCTCGGGCCCGTCCCGACCTGGTCCGCCAGGTGGCGGCACGGGCCCGGACCGACGGGATTTCCACAGCCGTCCGGGCAGTTCAGGCACGGCTCGGCGGAGACGTACCGCTCGGCTACAGCGCTGCGGGCACCGTGGTGGAAATCGGAGAGATGGTCAGTGGAATCTCCCCGGGCCGGCTTGTCGCAACCGGCGGGGCCGGCTGGGCCAGCCATGCCGAGGTGCAGGCGGTGCCCGGTCTGCTCTGCGTACCTGTTCCGGACGGGGTCGAGGCCACCGACGCCGCGTTCGCCACAGTCGCTTCGATCGCCCTGCACGGATTGCGCCTCGCCGATGTCGGACCGGGCGCAAAAGTGGTGGTCGCGGGCCTCGGGCTGGTCGGTCAGCTCGCCGCTCGGATCGCGCTCGCGAGCGGATGCGACGTGGCCGGTGTCGACATCGCTGATCTACCGCTGGCCGCCGCCGCGCGGGCCGGCGTCCACACGCTGCGGGAACAGGGCGAGGCGACAACCGCTGAGGTGCTGCGGTGGACCCGCGGCCGGGGCGCCGACGCTGTGCTGGTCTGCGCCGCCACACAAACCTCGGAACTGATGGCCCGGGTGCCGACTCGCTGCCGGGACCGCGCCACGGTCGTGGTCGTCGGCGACGTCGGCCTCGATCTGGACCGCACCCCCTTCTACGACCGGGAACTGTCGGTACGCTTCGCGCGCTCGTACGGGCCTGGACGCTACGAGCGCGCGTACGAGGACTGGGGAGTCGACTACCCAGCCGGGCAGGTCCGCTGGACCGAAGGCCGCAATCTGGAGGCTGTCCTTGATCTGCTCGCCACCGGCCGGCTGACAGTCAAGGATCTCGTCACGCACAGTTTCGCGATCGACGACGCGACCGCCGCCTACACCCTGATCGAGAGCAGGAGCGAGCCGTACCTGGCTATCCGCTTCGACTATGACACCGCCCGAACCCTCAGGGAAACCATCGTCCTTCCCACGCCGCGGACGAGCGCGGCGCATCGGCCGCGCCTGCTGGAGCTACCTGGGATACCAAAGCTGCCGGGCCTGCCAGGGCAGCGCCGTGCCGTGGACACGGACAGACCGGCCGCCTCTGGCGGTCGCCACGCAGTGGGCTGGATCGGCGCCGGAGCCTTCTCGTCCGCTGTGCTGCTCCCGGCCTTCCGTGCTGCCGGCTTCGACCGGTTCATAGCGGTGAGCTCCGCCAGCGGCCTGACAGCCAGGCGGTTCGGCGAACGCGCGGGGTTCACCAAAGTCGCGGGCAGCGCGGAGGCCGTCATCACCGATCCCGATGTCGGCGTGGTCGTCATCGCAACCCCGCACGACTCCCATGCCGACTTGGTCGTGACGGCGCTCGACGCGGGTTGCCATGTCTGGTGCGAGAAGCCGCTCGCGCTGTCCTTCGAGGAGCTGGAGAAGGTCGATGCCGCCGCACGTCGTAATGACCGGGTCCTCTTCGTTGGTTTCAACCGTCGCTGGTCGCCCGCTGCCACACTCGCCCGAGAGCACCTTGAGCGCCGGACGTCTCCCCTCACGCTGGTCTACCGGGTCGCGGCCGGGCCGGTCAGCGACAAGCACTGGTACGCCGACCGCCGCCAGGGTGGGCGCCTGCTCGGGGAGGTGTGCCACTTCGTCGACACCTGCATGTTCCTCAATCCCTCAAAGATCATATCGATACGGACGCACGCCGCCGGAGCCCATGGCGCTCCGGCCGTCGATGACGTGACGGTCGTTCTCGGGCACGTTGACGGGTCGACCTCGGTCATCGTGTACTCCTCGGCCCGCCCGCCCGGGATCGGCAAGGAACGCGTGGAAGCTCTCGCGGGCGATCTGCATCTCGTCCTCGACGATTTCCGCGATCTGACCGTCGCCGGGCGCAGCGTCTGGCACGGGCGCCAGGACAAGGGCCATATGGCCGCCGTCGGCGAGTTCCGCCGGCGGATCGGGGGCCGGGGCGGTGACCTGGCACCAGCCTGCGGCCTGGACTCCACGTTCCATGTCCTGGCCGCGGCGGCTGCGACAGCCCAAGCAACCGCTTGGTCGTCACCAGCCCATGCCACAACCGATACAGCAAACGCCCCGAAGTGACTCCGTCAAACACCGAGGTCATCAGCAGTACCGACACCCGTGGGCCGCGGGCTGGACGGCGGACCGCCCAGCACCGGAGGTCACGACGCCTAGCCATACCGTCCGCAATCGCCGTCGCCGCGGGCAACGCTTCGGGGATGCTCATCGGCATGGCGTCGGGGATTGTGACCGCGCGGCTGCTCGGCCCAAACGACCGGGGAGCTTTCGTAGCCACTCAAACCATGGCCGGTGTGGCGGCTGTCGTGCTCACCCTCGGCGTGACGCAGGCGGTAGTCACCGACCGTGGATCCGACGGCGACCTCGTCGGCCCGTTGCTTGCCCAGGTCACGGCGGTGGCACTTGCGGGATGCGCGCTGTTCGGAGCACTTGCGGCCACCCGCGTTCAGCCATGGCTGGATGCACCCGCGGTCATCGGCGCGGCGGCGGCCACCGCGGGCGGTGTCGCCTCCTCCCTGGCCTCCGGCATGGCGCAACGACGATCACGGATGACCGGCGAGTTCCAGGCCGTACGGCTCATCCCCATGCTCGGGAGCCTGCTTTTGCTGGTAACCGCCTGGCTCGCCGGCACACGCGACGTCGGTGTCTGGATTCTCGCTTCAGGGGCTGGCGTCGCTCTCCCCGCGGTCGGGGTGCTCGTCCGGACTCTGGGTGGCTTGAATGCGCTGCATGGACTACGTAGCACCGTCCCAGCTCGATCACTTGTGCTCGGCGCGGCCATAGCGTTCCCAACCGCTGTCGGGGCACAAATAATCTATCGACTCGACTCGGTGGTCGTCGCCATGACCCTGCCCACGGCCAGCATCGCGTTCTACGGCGTCGCGGCCACGGCGAGTCTCACCTGCACTGCGCTCGGCCAGGCCGTCGGGATGGTTGCATTCAGCCGGCTGCGGCAGGCCACCAGCCTGGAACACCAACGTTTCCTGATTCGCCGCGGCGTGATGTGGGCGCTCACCGTGGCGACTGCTCTTGCTTTACCGATTACCCTTCTTGCACCCAATTTGATTACCCTCTGCTATGGCAGAGAATTCCTCCCCGCGGTAGCGCCCACCCGGGTCCTCGTCCTCGCTGCAATCCCGCTGTCCGTCGACTATCTCCTGATTCACGCCCTGCTCATCCTCGCAGGTCAACGTAGCGTCTACCAAACGCAGGCGCTGGCCGTGACACTGACCATCGGAGGCCTTTGCGTGACTGTGCCGACAGGTAATCTCGTCTTTATTTCCGCCACGTCAACGACTGTCTACACCCTGTCCGCTACGCTGCTGTTCAGCGCGGCCGTAAGACGTACTTCCCCGCGCCGCACAACATTTGTTGAACAACCATGAAGAACATCGCCGTCATAATCCACTGGGGGCCCGTCGGGCCAACCGTAAAACTCGCCGTTGAACTGAACAAGAGCACTCTTGTAAATCAGGTGACAATTGTCGCAAATGATCTTTCGGAACGTCCAAATGATATTCCTGATGAAATTTCCTGGATCGTCCCAGCACGCAATCTCGGATTCGCGGGCGGTTTTCTGCATGCCACCGATATATATCCCGCCGCATCCTGTTATCTGTTGCTCAACAACGATATCGAGCTGGCCGAGGTGACTATCAAAGAATGCCTTGAGCTGCTGTCCCGCGACGACGTCGGCGTGGTCGGCCCGACGCTGGTCAACGCACGCGGGCTCCAGTCTGGTGCCGCCGTGCTCACCCGCTTCCTCGCGGCGCCTCGAGTCCTGCGGACACCGCGCCTTGCCCAACCGTGCGAGGCCGAGTGGGTCACCGGCGCCGTCATGTTCATCAAGGCCGAATGCCACCAGAGTGTCCCGATGGACGGGCGTTACTTCCTCGGATTCGAGGATGCCGACTTCTGCCACCGCGCACGGGATGCCGGATGGCGTGTCATGCTCAGCCCGGCACACGCGTGGCACGCAAGCGGCGGCACGATTCCCGCCGGGCGTTACGTATACTACAGCGTCCGCAACAGGCTTTGGTTCGTCCGGATGCGGGGCTGGCGGCTACGCACCGTGCTGGTGGTGCTCTGGTCGGCTCTGGTCTTGTTGCCCACCATCGTCATGAAGGACCTGCTTCGCAGGCGCGGGTACCTGTACAGCTCACTTGCCTTCCATGGACTGATCGACGGCTTGTGGCGCCTGCCTACCGTTAACACGCCCCTGCCCGACGAGCCTCGTCCCGCACGATGGGCGTCATGGGCGTGAGTGCCGTCACCACATACCAGCGCATAATATCCGCCGAGAAAAAAACCACACGGCATGATCCGGTGTGGATTGCAGGTCTCGGCCTCGGCTGTATACTCGTATTCACCTCTCTAGGCGTCCACCCAATAATTCTCGTAACACTCGCTGGACTGACTGGGCTGGCGGTCTGGCGGTCATTGTCAAAGCTGGTTGTCGTCTATGTCGCGACTATCGCGGTCGGGCTCGTCATCGCGGCCCGCCTACGCGAGTCTACGATCACCGTGACCGCTGGTCCGGTCGATACCTACGCAGCGCTGTGGATCGCTGCCGCGCTCTTCGCGGGCACCTTAACCCATGCTTGGCCAAGCAAACGACAGCTGTCCACCGGCGAAGAGGAGCATTCCGGAAAAACTGTCCTCGCGCTCTCCGCTGGAGCGCTGGTCGTACACGTGTTCCTCATCGTCGATGGCACGACCGGACTTGCGGCCCAGTACACGGGCGCATCGAGCGGCGGCGGCTACCTGGGCCTCTTTGCGCAGAGCGGAGCGGTACTCGCCGGAACCGCAGTGCTGAGTGCGCACGCCGCCGGCAGGTCGCTGTCCCCGACCGGCGTCACAGCTGGCTGCCTCATGGTGCTACATGCGGTCGCACTCGCTTATACGGGCTTTCGCGGCGCTGGACCGATCTTCATCATCGCGGTGATGCTCGCTGGGCTCCGCGGGCTCGAGACGATTCGCCACCGGAAACAGATCGTCCCTGCCATTATACTGGGAGGCGGAGTCATTGCGCTTTTCATCTTCGGCGCCACCATACGAACCAATATCGCAAGCCAGCTGGGTGAGAGTGGACTGGCGCCACCACCCGTCAACACCGACAACGTCTTCGAAACGGTCATTGAGCGGCTCGACTACCGAGATGCTCTTATGCGTGCCAGCGAGCTACGAGATGATCATGGAGCACAGGAAGCGGTTTCCCTACACGATCAGATCGCCGCGGCAGTACCTCGTCTAATTAATCCGGACAAGGCATCGGTGCTGTACGGGCGACGTGTCGCCCACAGTTATTTTGGCCTACCAGCAAATGCCAGGACATCTTCTACCATCACCCAGTTCGGCGACTCTCTCGTCAACTTCGGAATCATCGGATCGGTGGCCATCTCCGGACTGTACGTTTTCGGCATCGACCGGATCTTCCGCCTCTTGGGCCGGATATCGACGGCCAGTTTCCTTGCCCTACGGATAATAGTCGCACAGTACGCACTGGATATAGGCACGCCGGTCGCGCTGAGTGTCATCTCCATGGCGAGAACGGAATTCTTCATCATAGCCATACTGATAATCGCGAGAACGGTCGGTAAAATTCTTCCGAAGATTCACAGCGATTCAGGAAAAGCTGACGGAACAATAATGTCAAATCAGCCTTTCGGCCAACAGCAGAAAAACCTGGCGACGCCAGGACGAGACAGCTGAGGAGAGAAACAGGATGGATGGATCAGCAGCATCGGTCACCACCACGGAAAAAATTTCCCAAGATTTGACCGAAAGATACGTGGAACTACTGAAGCAGGTTCTTTCCTTCTCGTTGTGGGACGGGCGGGACGGCGCCGTATGGCGCGGGCGTAAAAGCGCGCGACTCCTGCAAAGGCTGCTCGAACAACGCAATCTGTCAGTAGCAAGAATGATATCGCCCGAGGTTCGCCAGAACGGTGGCGATTGGCCTCGACTCGCACACACCATGGTGGGCGCTAAACGACTCGACAATCTACAGGAATGTGTTGAGCAGGTCCTGCGCGGCCAGATTCCCGGTGATCTGATCGAAACAGGTGTCTGGCGTGGCGGCTCGTGCATCCTGATGCGCGGGATTCTGGCCGCCCACGGGATCACGGACCGGACGGTCTGGGTTGCGGACTCGTTCGCCGGGCTGCCCGAGCCGGATCCGCAGCGTTATCCGGCTGACGCCGGTGACCGGCACCACACGGTACCCGAGCTCGCCGTTTCCTTGACGGAGGTCAAGGAGAATTTTCGCCGTTATGGACTGCTCGACGACCAGGTGCGGTTCCTACCCGGCTGGTTCTCCGACACCTTGCCAGGTGCACCGATCGAGCAGCTTGCCGTCATGCGGCTGGACGGCGACATGTACTCGAGCACCATCGAGGCATTGCGTGCGCTGTATCCCAAGCTCGTCGAGGGCGGCTTCTGCATCATCGACGATTACTGGGCGGTCGAAGGCTGCCGGCGCGCGGTTCAGGATTTTCGAACGGCCGAGGGAATCGATGTCCCGCTGATTCGGATCGACGCCTGCGGCGCCTACTGGCGACGCTAGTCAACATGCGGGCAGGTCGTCATGCTTGGCCGCTCACACCGCTCGGCTGGGATGTGGGTCGGGCCAGGAAGACGGCCTGCCGGCTCAGAAGATTCGGCTGCCGCCGAGAAGCCCAGAGGTCGAGTCGGCCTGTCACGTCCGCCGACAGCACGTTGCGCAGCCGCCACCAGGGGAGTCCTCCATCGGGCAATGCGGTTACCACGTCAAATCCATTTGTGGAGACCAGCGTGCGGGCGGAGTCGAACGTGAAGAAGCGAAGATGGGTGACGTCCATCAGCCCGGTACGTGTGTACTCGAACTGGCCGCGCAGAAACTTCGCTCGCTGGCTGTAGTGCAGTACGTTGGGGAGTGCCACCGCGACAAGCCCGTCTACCGCGACTACACGTCGGGCCTCCGCGAGCAGACATACGGGATCGGCAAGATGCTCAAGGATATGCGACAACAGCACCAGGTCGTAGGAAGCGTCCTCGGCGAACGGAAGACCCGCCGTCAAATCGCCAAAATGTACCATTTCACAGAACTCCCTTGCCGCGGTCAGCTCCGCCGGATCGTTAGTGACTCCGGTGACCTTCCAGCCGCGTTCAACCAGCAGCCGAGCGTTGTCACCTGCCCCGCAGCCGCAGTCAAGCGCTCGGCCGGGTTTCGTCCGAATGAGATCGAGCAGGGGCCTGTTACCGACGTTTCGATATTTCAGATCCAGAGCCATCAGGCTGTTCCCCCAGGTAGTGACGCTAGCCGACAACGAAAGTCGACTACGATGCGCAATATACCGCACACCTTGAGTCGCAATAGGGAGGACATCGCATGCCACGCGCGCTGATCACCGGCATCACCGGCCAGGACGGCCTCTACCTGGGTGAGTTGCTGAGCGACAAGGGATACGAGGTATTCGGCCTCGTTCGCGGACAGTCGAATCCGAAGATCGCAATGGTCGAGAAGGCGCTGCCGGGGATCCGGCTGCTGGAGGGAGACCTGACAGACCTGCCATCCCTCATCGGAGCGGTCGAAATCGCACAACCGGACGAGGTCTACAATCTGGGCGCAATCTCGTTCGTCGGGCTGTCGTGGCGGCAGGCGGAACTGACCGGCGAGACAACCGGCATCGGCGTCCTGCGCATGCTGGAGGCGATCCGGATAGTCACTTCGGACGAAATGGATCGAATCCGCTTTTATCAGGCATCGAGCTCGGAAATGTTTGGCAAGGTGCGGGAGACCCCGCAGCGCGAGACCACACCGTTCCACCCACGCTCGCCGTACGGGGTTGCCAAGACCTTTGGCCACTACATCAGTGTCAACTACCGTGAATCCTACGGCGCGTACGCCGTGTCCGGTATTCTTTTCAATCATGAGAGCCCGCGGCGCGGCGTGGAGTTCGTGACCCGGAAAATCAGTCGCGGTGTGGCACGGATCGCGCTGGGCGTACAGGAAAAGATTACACTCGGCAATCTTGACGCACGCCGCGACTGGGGTTTTGCCGGCGACTACGTCGACGCCATGTGGCGGATGCTCCAGCGCGACGCCCCCGAGGACTACGTTGTCGCTACCGGCGAGACGCACTCGATCCGTGAGCTTCTCGACACGGCGTTCGGCCACGTCGGCATCGATGACTGGAGCGCATACGTCATCCAGGACCCGCGATTCCTACGTCCGGCGGAGGTGGATGTGCTTGTCGGTGACGCGGCCAAGGCGCGGGATGCGCTCGGCTGGCGACCAGCCGTTGGATTCAAGGCTCTCATCCAGATGATGGTGGATGCTGACCTTGCCGCCGAACGCAATGACCTCGAGCGGGCGGACAACGCGGATCATCGGCTGTTCCGCCACTGACCCGATCAGCGTAGTTGTTCCCAGTCCCCTCGATTGCCGACTCGCCCCCGGTTAGCGCAGCGGGATCGAGTCGGCGACCTGCCCGTCGTCGGCGCTGTGCACGTGCGAAACCGGTCGACATTCGGACACAGCGCCGGATGACGTCGTGGCGCCCAGAAGAAGTCGACACGCCTGCTCCGCATATGCCACAGGTTCAGTTACCGTCCGCGCCCATTCCCGGGCGCGTAGGCCGGCTGCGGCACAACGCACAGGGTCGGACAACAGCCTCAGTAGCAGATCGGCCAGGGCCTGCGTGGACTCGTCTACCGGCGACCAACCGGTCAGCCCGGCAACATAGGCATCGGCCGAGCCGCCGGAGAATGGCGCGATGACCGGGCAACCCGCAAGCTGCGCCTCGACCAGGACGATGCCGAAGCCCTCACCACTGGACGGATGCCCTACTCGGGTACGGGTACACAGGGCGAACAGGCCCGCCTTTGCGTAGAGCTCCGCGAGCTCAGCGTCAGACGGTGAGACCCGCAGCTCGGCTTGCACGCGATCAAGCAACTCGACCAGCTCGGCTGGGGCCGGTCCCTGCCCCGCCACGATCAGGCGCACTTCGCCAAGCCGCTCCCGAACCTGCACGACGGCTCCGGCCAGCTCCGGTAGGCCTTTTCCACGCCAGTCCGAAAGCCGAAAGACGGATAGTACCGTCGATGGGAGGTCTGGGCTGGACTGCCGGGTGGCCTCCAGCAGAGTCCGTCGCCACAGCGGATCGATCCCCGGTGGGAGGACCGCTGGGAGACCAAGAGACGATAAGGCACCCGCACTGAAGCTGCTGATCGTCAGAGGGCTTGCCCCCGACAGCCGCATGAGCAGTGTTCGACGCAGCGACGGAGTACCCCAGATGTCTGTGCCATAGAACGCGACGAACGACCGGCGCGGACGGGCCAGACCCGTTACCGGGACAGCTACCGGCATGAAACCGGGATGCCCTATCAGCAGGCACTCAACAGGGCGGTGGCGCCGAGCGACAGCAAGCGCACGAGCAACGAAGACCGCCTTGGCGGCCGGGGTGGGGTGGTGCCCAGGAGTGAGCAGATCGATCCTGTGGACCTTTGCGCCCGACCCCTCGAGTGCGCGGACAACGGTGGAGAGGTACCGCTCGATACCGCCACCAAGTCCAAGCGAAGGCGCGAGCAACAGCACGGTGCCAGCCGGGTCAGGCAGTTCCGCCAATCGATCACTACGGAAAGGATTTTTCACATCACATATTGTGCCCGAAGAACATCTCGAAACAGCAACACCGACGCGACGATCCTTGAAGGGCAATAATTCTTTTACTAAATTAGATAAATATCAACAGTGCACGCCCCGAAGCAGAGCCACGCGCGGGGCGAGAAAACCCCTGCCCTAGCGGAGCACGGTCTGCTGGGGCAGGGCGGGATGACCTGCCAGGTTCTCTTGGTCCATCAGACCGCTCGAGCCTTAACATGCCCGACACAGCAAGATTATCACTTTCAGTGAATCATCTGCTACCCTAGGTGCATCAAATGATCGACTTCAGGCGCTCGCCTACCATCCTATAGATGATCAAAACATCCGACGCACCGTTACCGCAGCCGTCATTGTACTTTGGCCGGCGCTCCTACCAAGAAGGCAGGGAATGCCCGAACATGTTGCCCAGTATCAGGTATCGGTAACGCGCACCGAGGTCGCCTCCTACCCGGACGCGGCGCCCTTCTCCCCTGATACGGCATATCCCGAGTACACGCACGATCACCTCAGCCCCAGCAAGAACCCGGTGTACTCTGGGGTCCGCCGGGTACTGGCACTGGCCGGGATGGACGCCGCGTACGTGGAAACGGCCCGCTGGAATCCACTAGGTGATTTTGTCGGACCGGGCGGAACGGTCGTACTCAAACCAAATCTGGTGCGGGAGCGCCATCCGCGTGATTCCGGTGGATGGCGTTACATACTCACGCACGGCTCGGTGGTCCGGGCCGTCGCCGACTATGCCTTCACCGCGGTCGGGCCCACTGGACGGGTGGTCGTCGCTGACGCACCACAGACTGATTCGTCATTCTCCGCGATCATACACATACTCGGCATGGACGACCTGCAGCGTTTTTATCGGGAGCGCGGATTCACGTTGGACCTGATCGACCTACGGAAGGAGGAATGGACGACGGTCGATGACGTTGTCGTGGCCAGGCACCGCCTGGTGGGTGATCCCGGTGGCGAGATGTCCTTCGACCTCGCCGCGGCCAGCGAGTTTGTCGGTCACAGTGGCACCGGCCGCTACTATGGTGCTGATTATGACAGCCGCGTGGTGAATTTTCACCACCGTGGAGGTCGGCACGCGTACCTGCTGTCCGGCACTGTGATGCGATCTGACCTCGTGATCAACCTCCCGAAGTTGAAAAGTCACAAGAAAGCTGGGATCACGCTTGGGCTCAAAAACCTCGTCGGGGTCAACGCGGACAAGAACTGGTTGCCGCATCATACGGAGGGTCGGCCCGACAGCGGCGGTGACGAGCATCCCAGTCGAAATACCCGGCACTCCCTTGAGCGGGCTGTTGCGACCAAGCTCCAACGGGTGGCGCTGGCCGCCCCTCGCCTGGGTGGCGGCATATTGCGAGTTGCTCGGCGTGGCGGCAGCCAGGTGTTCGGGGACGGCGACAGCGTCGTGCGCAGCGGCAACTGGTGGGGTAACGACACGGTGTGGCGCATGTGCCTGGACCTGAACAAGATCGTGGAATACGGCCGTGCGGATGGCACGGTGGCTCACACCCCGGACCCGAACCGGCGACACATCGTCCTTGTGGATGGGGTGATCGCGGGTCATCGTAACGGTCCGATGAACCCGGATGCACTTCCCTCCCGGTTGCTCGCCTGCGGGACGACCCCCGCCGCCGTTGACGCGGTTGTCACCTACCTGTTTGGCTTCGACCCGGATCGGGTGCCGGTGGTCCGCCAGGCGTTCATGTGTCGAAGCCTTCCGTTGGCCTCCGGTAACTGGCGTGAGATCCAGGTCGTTTCCGATCATGATCCGTGGAACGTCCGTCTCGGGGCGTTGCCGGTCGAGGTTACTCTGCATGCCGAACCACACTTCGCCTGGAAGGGGCACATCGAACACGAGCCGCGTACGGCAGTGCATCGATGAAGACCACCTCGTTGTTCGGATCACGGGCCGCGGCCACGGCATTCGCGGCTGCGTACACCAGCCCACTCGTTCAGGCGCACCTTCGTACGCTCGCCCGGTTGGAAATGGCCGACGCGGCCGAAGTCCGGGAGTGGCAGTTGGCCCGGCTGAGCAGGTTCCAACACAGATGGCTTCGATCGGTGCCCTACTACCGGGCACGCCCGGAATACCTGCACGGTTCGCTTGATGACCTTCCCATACTGACCAAGGAGGCGGTTCGTCAGGTTGTCGGATCCTTCGCCCATCCAGGAGTGCCAGCTCGGCGAGTCACTACCGGCGGCACCGGCGGACGGCCCCTCGATCTCAGAATATCCTACCCGTCCTTTTTCACCGAATGGGCACATATCGCGTACGTGTGGGGTCGGGTAGGTGTACGGCCAACCGACCCGAAGATCACTTTTCGGGGTGGCAGCCTCGGTGAAGGCTTCGCCGGTCGTCCCATCCTGTTCCAGCCCACGTACAACCAGTTCCTGGTCTCGCCATTCCATTTGTCTGATCGAACGTTCACCGAGCTCCTGGATCGAATTCGGGACTTCCGGCCGGTGGCGATCTGGGGGTATCCGTCGGCTGTGACGCCCTTCGCGCGTTGGGTGGCGCGAACCGGACCGTACCCGGAACTGAGCAGAATCCGGGCAGTTCTACTCGCCAGCGAGGGCGCCTTTGACTGGCAGCTGCCGCTCTTGCGGGATGTCTTCGGTGCCCCGGTGGTGCGCTGGTACGGGCAGAGCGAGAAAGTGGTGTTCGCAGGCGAGTGCCCGCGCCGGATCGGCGTCTACCATGTCACGCCTACCTATGGCGTAGCCGAGATCGTCGCTGGCCGGATCATCGGAACCGGAATGACAAACACCGCCATGCCCCTCGTGCGTTACGACACCGAGGATGGGGGGACACTCCGATCACCGGATTCTGAGGGTGCACGGTGTGTATGTGGTTCACCGTTCCCCGTACTGACCGAAATTCGCGGCCGGTGGGATCAGTCCTTGGTCTACGGGGCCGATGACGAACCGATCTCCACCGCTGCCTTGAACTTCCACGACAGCGCATTCGCGGTCTTCGACAGGTTCCAGTTCCGGCAGGAACGGCGTGGCGAGGTGGAGCTGCGTGTCGCCGCCGCCCGGCAACCGGCAACAAACGACCTGGCCCGGGCCCACCGCCTGCTACAGGACCGGGTCGGCGACCGGCTCGCGGTGTCCGTCACCGTTGTCCCTTTGGACGAGCTCGTGAGCCGGCGAGGAAAGATCATAACTGTAGATCAACAGTACCAGCCAACCCGGGTTCCGAACCAGGATGATGCACTCTGAAAACATAGGCCGCAACACTCCGCAGAGTGGACTGACCGCCCACCCGCAGGGCTGCGGCAAGGTAACAATCTGCATTGATTGAACTACATGGTTCGCCGGTCAGGCCTCGGTGGGGACCTCGCAGATGATCAGGAAACGCCGTAACGGCAGGAGGTTTGCCGCCCTGCCGGCTCGGTGAGGCCGACCGATGTCAACTACGTTGAGCTATCTCGTCTAACCAAGAGTGATCTCGTCGCAGCCCTGGCCCACCCGGCCCTAGGCGTGCCTGAAGACAAATGGTGGACAAACAAAAAATCACACCGCCCGCCCATCGAATGCATATGAGGAAAACGGGCATAGGTGCACGAAAGGCCGTCCTGGCCGGAAATGGTCCGCGATATTCAATGCGCACAGTCGGCATGTCTGAGAGCTGCCCGTGACTGTGTCGATATACTTCATGCGTTTGCATGGAATAACTACGTGGCACGGACCGGGACCAAATGTCGGGGACAAAAAATGCGTGTGTATCCCACCCGATGGGCAGGCGGTGGGTATCTCCGGATACGCGAACTGAACTCATGTACACGAGATTGGATCAGCCAGCCGGGCCAACAAACGGTTGCTAATCGGAATGGTGGCATTTACCTGACGTGCCGGCCTTCGTCGCCGTCGGACCCACACGTGACAGCCGTTCCCGGCCGGAAAGGAATCAGGCATGTGCGGAATCGCGGGCGTAGTCGACGCCGACAAGGATCGGGCAGAACATCGGGTCGCCGCACTCATCAGGATGCAACATCACCGCGGACCTGACCACAGCGCGGCGATGTACACTCGACCTTTTGCGCTAGGTATCGCCCGGCTTGGGATCATCGCTCCATCCGACGCTGGTAACCAGCCGCTGTGGTCGGCCAGTGGAACCATCGGCACAGTCTTCAATGGAGAGATTTACAATCACCGGGAGGTTGCCCGCTGGTTGGGGATCGACGACACACACGGAAGCGACGGACGTGTCATACCGCACCTCCTCGAGGTCCATGGCTCCCGCGAACTGTGGCGGCTACGGGGCATGTACGCTTTTGCCGCCGCGGACGTACAACGGCAGAAGATCTTGCTCGCGCGTGACCCTCTTGGTATAAAACCGCTCTACTGGCGCCGGCTGTCAGACGGTACCGTCGCCTTCGCATCGGAGCTACGGGCGCTTGCCGCAATAGCACCCCGCGGGCCCATACGGGCTGCGGCGGTGGCTCGCTTTCTGCATCTGGGCGCCTTGGGTGGTGATGAATCACCGTTCGATGGCATCCAGGCTGTGCCGGCAAACACCTGGATCGAAATCGATGCATCCGGCGAGCGCGCACGAGGAACCATCGTCGGTCCCGACCGGCTCGGCGGTCCGCTCCCGCTCGGCGCACCCGAGACAGATGCCCCACTGCGCACAACTCTCCTGGACGCCGTTGCCGTCCATCTTGGCGCGGATGTACCTACCGCTCTCCTGTTGTCGTCGGGTATCGATTCTGCCGCGATCGCGTGGGCCGCGCGGGAGCTCGGAAGCACACTGACCTGTCTGACGGTTGCACCGGGGCCACGGCAGGGCGAGGCTCCGGGAGCCGCGGCGATCGCCGCAGCGTTCAGTCATCATCACCGGGTTGTGACGGTTGGTGGAGATCCCCTGGACATCGAGTCATTCTTTGGTCGCATGCAGCGGCCGTCGATCGACGGGTTGAACACGTGGATCGTGTGCCGGGCGGTACGGGACCACGGCTTCAAGGTCGCGCTTTCCGGGCTCGGTGGCGACGAGGCGTTCGGCGGCTACAGCCATTTTCGGCAGCTTCCGGCCTTGCAACTTCTTCGCGCGCTCGATCGTCTTCCCGCAGGGCCACGGCGGTGGGTGGACCAACAACTTGACCTGCTTCCAGCGCGTGTTCCGGCCAAGGCAAAGACACTCGTCGCGCTTGGCGGTCCACGGACCGTGTGGGATTTTGATCTTCTACATCGGTCGGTCTGGCCCCTCGAGCGTGCCCTTGCGGGCACCGGTCTCGTCGACACTGTGCCGGATCATGTTCAGCCCCCGGACCGGCTGGGCGATGGCTGCTCGTCCGCCGCTCTAATCCGAGCTGAAGTGGACAGTTACCTCAGCGCGACGCTTCTACCAGACGCGGACGGATTTTCCATGGCCAGCTCGGTGGAGCTACGTGTCCCGTTTGTGGACCGGTGTGTTCTCGTTGCCGGGCTGCACGCCGCGGAAGACGGTCGGGTCGGAAAAGTACGATTCGCCCGCGCCATCGGCGACCGTCGTCTGCTTCGAGCCGCACGCGGGCCCAAACAGGGCTTCACCGTCGGGGTTCAACAGAAAATGAACGCTGGGCCGCTCTCGGCCTATGTCCGTGCGCTTGCAGATCCGACGGCCGCGGTCTGGAGCCATATCGACCCGGTGATCGGCCGCCGAGTACTTGAAAGCAACAGCCGTCGCTGGGCGGAGATCTGGGCGCTCGCGTCGTTGAACGCGTGGCTTGAATCGCTCGACACCGACAAATGTGATCACTAAACTGACCATCTACCGATGATCTTCGGGTTGGTCGCGCTAGCAGTCGAAAGGGACGAAAAAATGCCATGACAGGCCGCCGGGGAAATCTGATGATGCGGATGACCAACGACACCAGCTGTCTTTCCCATGGTATAGTCAATCAAAGAGAAGATACAGGGTCGGAAAGGCGAGGAGTCCTCTTGAAATTCAAGTCGCATCGTAGCGAGACACAGCCCATCGACAGTGTGCAGGTCAGTAATCGGGACTGGTGGACGAACAACCCGATGACCTACGACTGGGCGAGTTCAAACGGTCGTAGCGGCACTCCGATAGGATGATCTCGGTAGTGTTGACAGACTGGACGGTAGATGGCTTCGCACGAGCTGTTGAAGATCGAGGAGCGGGAGACTATCTCCCGGGAACTGAGCCGGCACAAGTCGGCGCGGTATATCGGGCAGCTGCTCGGCCGGCACCACTCAACAATATCTCGGGAGATCGACCGTAACGGCGGCGCGACGGCATATCGTGCGGTCGCGCCGCGGCGTGTCGCAGCCTGGGTCTGCCAACCGTGCGCGCCCGAGCCGATGAGACGGCCGCGATCGCCGCCCGCCAACAACTGTCCCACCTGGCGTTCCTCGCCGAGGTCCTGGCCGCTGAATGCGACGACAGGGAAACCCACCGCCTCGCCGAGGCCCGCTTCCCCCGGATCAAACGGTTGGAAGACCTCGACGTTACCGCGATACCCGGCCTGCAAGCCGCTACCGTCGCCCATCTCGCCGCCGGTGTCTGGATCCCGACGTCGGGGAACCCGTGGTTCTCCTCGGCGATTCCGGCACCGGGAAAACCCATCTTCTCATCGGTCTGGGTGTCACCGCCGCCGAGGCCGGACGTCGGGTCCGCTACACCACGACCGCCCATCTGGTCAACGAACTCGTCGAAGCCGCCGACGACAAACAATTAAACCGGCTGCTGACCCGCTACGCCAAACTCTGCCTGCTCTGCCTGGACGAGGTCGGCTACCTGCGCCTGGATCCCCACGGCGCTGAGCTGCTGTTCCAGATTATCACCGAGCGGGAGGAGAAAGCCTCGATCGCCTGCGCGTCGAACTCGCCGTTCTCCGAATGGGGTAACACCTTCACCGACCCGCAGCCGGCCGCGGCCGTGGTCGACCAGCTCACCTACCGGGCGCACATCATCCAGACCGGAACTGATTCCTACCGGCTTCGCACTACCCGCGCCCTGAGGAACGCGGAAGCAGCGCCGGGGAGATAACCTGGTCCTTGCGGTCACCATCGGTGACCGCAAGGGTCTTACGGTCCGTGTCCGACGATCGAGTCGAGTGGGGCCGAATCAGACCAGCACGGTGGGGCCCAATCGGCTTGACATTCCCACTCGCTCCCGTCAATGCGATCATGCGCCGATTGTTGGCATTGCGTCTCGGGGTCACCGAATATTTTACCCCTCAATTAACCCGGATGGCCGTTGGTCGGTGATTTGTCTCGGAAAGACAGCATCCCACATCGACTGCCGCCGTTCTCCGTTCAGGTGCCCGGCGTGTTGCCTACCAGCTACCCGAGCCGGCGCATCTGATGATTCATAATAACCGTGTGCCGTACCGCCGTTCGTGGTGGCTTTCTACCGGAGAAATGAAAGGAGTCGCTGTCGGGTGAAAACAGCCTCGGACCATCGAGCCCATATTGACTCCAGTGCGGATCATCATCCTGCATTGCAGCGGTTCGTCGCCTGCTCCGGGCACGTGACCGCCGTTGAGCGTCCCGGTGTCCACAGCCAGGTATCCATCATTGTACGAAGCTGGCCTTTTCTTGTCGTCGTGGCAGCGTTCGGACCATATCTCACCGTCGGAGTCAGGACGGAGCAGGTGATGGTCTACGGCTCTCTACTGTTGGCCATCCCGTTTCTTGTGCCAAAATTGAAGCTTGATGATCCACATGCATGTGTCGCGATCCTGTGGGCCTCTCTTCTTCTTCTGGTTATTGTTAATGCGAACCGAGTACCAGTGCTCGGCAAGTTTTTCCCAGGTAACCTGCTGTCCGGCGTCGACAGCTACCTCTACCCGCTGGCGGTGCTACTTCTGGTTGCATGCTGGCTGGCGGTGGGACATAAACGACTTAGGCTGCTGAATGTAGTCAGTCGGGTTTTTGTAGTTATGGTATCTCTCAACGGGATCATAGCTTTTGCCGGCCTTTTCAGTGATCCAACCAATCAGTTGCAGAGGTTCTGGGGATATTCTCCGGCCGCTCTTGAGACGACGGTTGCTGTGCGTGCCCTCGACAACGGTCGACTGACGGGGATCTTTGCTCAACCAGCTGAGGCCGGGGTCGCCTACTCCCTCGCGCTCCTTGCAGCCGTTTATCTTTTCGGCCGACACGGCCAAGACCGTCCGGTTCTTCTCGGACTTGCAGTGACACCTGTTCTCGTCGGTGGAGTCCTGAGTGTTTCAAAGATTTTTTTGCTAGTTGGTCTGCCACTAGCAGTGTGGCAGGCAATGGGACAAGGGCAGCGAACACGGCGACTACTGGTCCTCGGCTGCATCGCCGGGTTGATTAAAATTTTTTCTTCCCAGTTCGATATCCCGCGGTGGCGAGGCTCCTGGATGCTGGCGTCGCTCTTCGATGGTATCGGTAGTACGAGCGTGGAAAGTAAATATACAGCGGGACGACTGAGCGCTAACGGTCCTTTCAGTGTAGCATTCCAGTATGTCTCGGAAACTCATCCGTGGTTTGGCTACGGGGCCAGCGGTCTTGCCATTCCGTACGACAGTTCATGGATTGAGATAATGGTGGTCGGCGGATTCATCGGTGTGGCAATTTTTTCCTTCATACTGGTTATACTGATTTACAATTGGCTTAAAGGAAGGCCTGCGCGGCGGACTCCGGAGCGATCGTTCGCCACTGCGGTCCTACTTCTGAGCATGGCAGCAACAATGGGTATCCCTGCATTTACGGCGAACCGGGTCGCGCTGTTTATCTGGATTTTTCTAACGCTTCTTATACTGGTTGACGAGCAATCAGAACTTGGCCTCAAAGGGTCAGTGCACCGTGCGTGAATCACGTCACATATGATATACCGTGGATTCCACTGACCAAGGAGACCAAAGTGCGCGGCGAAGCGCTTACCACAGCAGATCGCGAAGAGATTTCCCATGGGATCACCGAAGGAATCCGCTGAGTCGTTGAAGCGATCTCGGGGGATATCGTCCGTTACCGCTTGTCCTTTTAATGCCGATGGCAACTCTGCGATCGACGATCGGAGGTTGCCAAGTAAAGGTTGATGTCGAATGATCCGTGTGGCGATCGATGCGTCGTCAGCAGCAACCGGTGGTGGAATTTCGTACCTACGCCACATTCTGCCACGCCTTACCCGGCACGACATGCTCGAAGTCGGCCCGATTCTGGCTCGTGTCGAGCGGCCGCAGGTCGCGGCCGTGATTCCGCCCGAACTACATGTCGTACCCGCGTCCGGGCGCCTTGCAGCGCGCTCGCGCACATGGCACGAGGTAGTAAAAAACGAGCGTATCGATGTAGTCTTCGCACCGACAGAGATATCATTCTGTCGCTATGACATACCGCTCGTGCTTGCGTTTCGTAATTCAGCAATTTTTGACGGATCCCTGCACCGCGACTACCGTCGTCACGAGCGGGTCCGGTTCCGGATCCAACAGGCGCTCACAAAGCTCTCGGCACGGCATGCATCTTCCCACATTGCTGTCAGTGCGTATGCCCGCGATGCGGCGACATCTTTGCTCGGTATTGAACCTGAACGGATTCACATAGTTCGCCACGGCGGCCCAATTGAAAATGATCGCTACCGGCCGAGGTCACCACGGCCGGTGCGACGGCTTCTCGTCGTTTCTTCGCTTTATCGATGGAAGAATGTTGATCGGCTCCTGAGATGTCTGCGTCAGGTGCGCGGCGAATGGTCGCTCGACATCGTCGGGGACATGCCCGAAAAACGTTATGGGCAGGAAGTAAACCGACTGATCGATAGCATGAGAAGTCGGGTGACATTTCATGGTTACCTGACCGGCCAAAGTCTGGAAGAGATGTACCAACGGGCCGACTGCTTGATCTGGCCGTCCTATGGAGAGACCTTTGGCCACCCCCTCCTGGAGGCTCATGCGCACGGTCTTCCGCTTCTCGTGGCACGGGCCTGCAGCAACGAAGAAATAGCTGGGTCTTCGCCGGCATACTACTTCGACCCATTTGACGAACTTGAAATTATCACCGTGCTCCAAAAATCGATCGGCACCATACTACCGTGCGGACCGCTACCCAGGAAGTACGACTGGGATGCCTGCGCCACGCATACAGGCGACATTCTCACCAAGGCCGCCCAGGCACGGTGATGTTAGTGCGGAACGGAACTCGGCAAATCCATCCGGCGAACGTGGCTGCTCGGCGTCCCCGGCGCTATACGCGACAGCGACCGACGACGATGACGTCAGAGCGATATTGGCGGTGATTTTTCCCCGGCCAGCCTCCCTGGCGAGCCGTTCGCTGCCGCGGAGGCATCATGGCTGCGGGCAGTAAGAACGTACTGGTGCGGGATGGTCGCCAGACCGGGCACGCCCCGCCCCAGCGACACGATCTCCACTTCAGTGAATCCTACCCGTTCCGCCAGTGAACGGAAATCGAGTCGACCGAAGCCAGGTTGATCAATTATATCATTCCTGCATACTATTTCGGTGTTGCCAGATCGACGCATTTTCGCGATCTGCTCGCGGCCGTCGACGTCCAGGCACATAAGCAGATTTCCGCCGGAGTGCAATGCGCGGTGAACGGTTTCCAAAATGCCACACAGTACATCATCGGATAGATGGCCGAATCGCAGGAAGGAGTACGCAAAGTCCACGCTTCCTCCCGACCGATTGAGTTCTTCTGGAGTCAGATATGTGATGTTCACAGCCGCGTTGACGGCCTGAGCGCAGGCGATGGCACCCCGCGACACGTCGACCGCGACGACCGCGTGCACCCGCCGGGCAACCTCCCGAGTGATTATTCCCGGCCCACAAGCAAACTCCAAAACAGTCAGGTCGGGAAGAAGATATGGCTCGAGCAGATCCTGAACAAACTCAATGTAAAACGAACCAGCATGCCCTTTCCATCGATCATGATTAAAAATATGCTGATACCGCGCATCCAACGAAAGCAACCACCGGGCCATCCGTGGGCGCTCATCCGATGGTGTGATGTCAAGGAGCGCCGCAACCCACCGGGCGTCCAGAATATGTCTATATCCGAACCTGTCGAGGAGGGCCCGAATTATAGGTGAGATGGTATTCATGATATTCTCCTTCGTCAGGATAATTTACCGCGGGAGAAAAATCGACCGCATCTTCGCCGCAGCATCCTGATCGACACTACAAAAATCCGGACAAATTCCTGCTAGCGAACTTCATAGAAGGACCTGGAGTCGAATCCTAGCCCTGCGGGGAGCCGGGGGGACAGCGCGACATTCATGCGCCACCCACGGGCGTCGAGGCATTAGATGGTACCCCAGCAATGCCAAGTTGCGACGGCATCAAATACGTTACGACAACAGTCTCAAGCGCCACCACGGTGTCGGTTCAGGACGAACTCAGATGTTCTTCGCTAAATGACGTCACCACAGAAGATCACGGGCATCACGAATTCGCTCTGCCATCGAGAAATGTTCCGGCGCCATCACCGCATCTCTGCAGACATCTGCGCAAAGCTGGAATTTACTACGAAATCCGGAGGAAGCAGTGCCGCGCCAGAAAACGACGAAGGCTACCATCGCCACCGAGTTCAACCAGAACAATGGCCTCCATTTCGTTCGTTTTACGTTTGCGATGACCATTATCATCTTCCACATGTGGACACTCGGTGGATTCGGTGTAATTCGCTTCGGTAAATATGATCCTGGCAGCCTGGCAGTGGATGGATTTTTTGTGATCAGCGGATTCCTAATTACGCGGAGTCGAGTTCGGACGGGGAGCACTGCCCGCTTCATATGGCATCGCGCGCTCCGTATCCTGCCCGCCTTCTGGGTTAGCTTGATCGCTGTTGCGTTTCTTTTTTCACCGCTGGCCTGGTATCATGTCCGAGGTTCCCTCAACGGATATCTAACCGTTCATCCACGCGGACCAATAGATTATGTACTGGCCAATTCACTGATCAAAATACGGTTCTACGACATAGCTGGAACGCCTTCTGGAGTTTATTTTCCACCACCGAACTCATCGCTTCCGACCAGCTGGAACGGCTCTATGTGGACGCTTTACTGGGATGCTCTGTGCTATCTTGGGGTCGCCATTCTTGGAATTCTTGGAATTATTCGAAAACACCCTTTGATCATTGTCGGAATAACCATCTCAACCTGGGCATCGCTGATCTACTGTCAGCTGGTGGAGAAATTTTCTATCGGCCCTTTTAACGGTGAATTCATCGATGGAACAAACCGCTTTATTCTTTTGTTTCTGGCCGGATCGGTCATTTTTCTATATGCCGATAAAATTCCTTTCTCGGGAACGCTGGCCATTCTCTGTGGAGCCACTGTGATCGGTGCGATGTTCCTAAAAGAACCGCATCTCATCATAGATTTCCCTCTTGCCTATCTGTGCATTTGGGTAAGCATCCGGCTGCCGTTCCGTCACTTCGGAATGAAACATGACTTCTCATACGGACTCTACATATTTTCTTTTCCCATACAACAACTCGCCGCTGTGTACGGCGTGGAAAAACACGGAATAGTGGCCTATTTCGCATTGTGCCTGTCAGGAATTATTCTCGTCGCGATGCTGAGCTGGTTCGGCATCGAACGCCCGGCACTCAGACTGAAGAACTGGGCTCCTCCCCCGCTCAAGGTGGCCCAGCCGATACGGCAGCTGTTCATGCCCGGTCGCAATCATAGTGAGCCGGACGGAACCATCACCACGACGGAACCGCGCACGGAAGAACTCACCCAGCGCCGTGAGTCGGCCTGACAGTCGTCCGGCTGAATCCCATCACCACCGGCCCGAGATCCGACGCTACGTTCACAGGGCGAGGTGACAGCAAGTTTCGTGGGCAACCCGTCGACATAAGACCCTGGTTGTTCGGGTCCTCACCCATCAGAGGTCAAAAAGAGCGCAAAAAATCACGCGCGGAAGCATCGCTCTTATCACTGAAAAGAGTCAGTGGCCGGGGGCTTGGCAGCCCCCGGCTGCTACTCCAGGTAGTCGCGGAGTTTCTGGGAGCGGGACGGGTGGCGGAGCTTGGACAGTGTCTTCGACTCGATCTGCCGGATCCGTTCACGGGTGACCCCGAACTCCCGGCCGACCTCCTCCAGCGTGCGCGGATGCCCGTCGGTCAGCCCGAAGCGCAGCTGAATGACCTTCTTCTCCCGGTCGGAGAGGGTGTGCAGGACCGAGTCAAGCTGCTCCTGCAACAGGATGAAGCTGGCCGCGTCCACCGGCACGACCGCGTCGCAGTCCTCGATGAAGTCACCGAGGTGGGAGTCCTCCTCCTCACCGATCGGAGTCTCCAGCGACACCGGCTCCTGGGAGACCTTGAGGATCTCACGCACCTTGTCGGGTGTGAGGTCCATCTCCTTGGCGATCTCCTCGGGGCTCGGCTCGCGCCCGAGGTCCTGCAGCAGCTGCCGCTGGATGCGGATCAGCTTGTTGATCGTTTCGACCATGTGCACCGGGATGCGGATGGTGCGGGCCTGGTCTGCGATAGCGCGGGTGATCGCCTGGCGAATCCACCAGGTGGCGTAGGTGGAGAACTTGTAGCCCTTGGTGTAGTCGAACTTCTCCACAGCGCGGATCAGACCGAGGTTGCCCTCCTGGATGAGATCCAGAAACAGCATGCCACGACCCACATAGCGCTTGGCGATCGACACGACAAGACGCAGGTTCGCCTCTACAAGCTTACGCTTGGCAACCTGGCCATCACGTTCAATCGCCTCAAGATCGCGACGCATCTGCGGAGAGGTCTTGCGGGTGGCTGCCGCGATCTTCTCGGAGGCAAACAGACCAGCCTCGATACGCTTGGCGAGGTCGACCTCCTCCTCCGCGGTCAGCAGCGGAACCTTGCCGATCTCCTTGAGATACATGCGGACCGGATCGGAGGTCGGCGCCTTGAGCGCCAGTTCCTCCTCCTCACGGCGACGCCGGGCGAGCAGGTCGGCCTCGTCGGCGTCCTCTCCACCCGCCTCGAGGATCTCGATGCCCTCGTCGTTGAGGACCTGCAGAACGGCGTCGGTCTGCTCCGGCGGCAGCTCGGCCGCCTGCAATGCGACCGTGACGTCCTCAGTGGTGAGGAAACCGATCTCCTTGCCCCTGGTGATGAGGTCCTTGACCTCGTCCACCTGGGCCTCGCGCGGTAGGACGGCTGGACTGCTCATGGGCGGAATCTCGTCACTTCCTTCTCGGGATCGACCCAGGTTACGCGGCACCCAGGCCCCGTTCCCGGAGTTGGCGCTTGTGCTGTTCCAAGGCGATCAGCTCACCATATGCGTGCTTGAACGTCTCGGCGTCGGTCACGGGGTTGAGCCGCTGCACACGCGACTTCAGCTCCGTGATACGACGGGTCACATGCAACTCCTGTATACGTGACAGCTGCTCATCGACGTACCTGTCGTCGACATCGCGGTCGCAGAACACGGCTTCGACGGCAAGCCCGGTGACCAACCGCCGGAGCTCGTCCTCCCCGGCCGCCGTGGCCACCAGGGAAACCCAGCCCGCGACATCACCAGCCGCTGACAGCCCAGCGTATACACCACCGGCCGTCATCATGGCCGTACGGACAGCGCGATGCGCGGGAACCGTGAACAACTCGGCCGGCAACGTGTCGAAGGCGGGGCCGGCCAGGCCGGGATACTGGAGCGCGACCTTGAGCACCTCCCGTTCGACCGCCACGACCGCGTCATCCGCGGTGGCGTCGCGTGGGCGCAACAGCGCCGGGCGGGCGGAGCCGGCACGGGACGCGGCACCCCCGTTGACACGTGCGGAGTGCTCAGCGACCCGCCGCACCACGAACTCCTCGTCCAGAAAACCAAGCCAGTTGTCAAGGTTAACCGCATAACGGTGCCGCAGGCCCCGGTCTTTCAGCCTGTTAATCAGTGGTGCGGACGCGTCCAGCGCCGCCAGCCGCCCTTCGGTCGTGTCGAGGTTGAACTCGGCCAGCTTCCCGCGGATCGCGAACTCCACCAGCGGGAGACGGCCGGCAACAAGATCACGAACAGCCCCGTCGCCCCGCGCCATCCGCAGATCGCACGGGTCCAGCCCGGACGGTTCGACCGCCACAAAGGTCTGGGTGACGAACCGCTCCTCGAACTCGAAGGCACGGATGGCGGCCTTGCGGCCGGCCTCGTCACCGTCGAACGTGAACACGACCTCACCGCGGTGTTCGCTCTGGTCCATCAGCAGCCGCCGCAACACCGTCACGTGCTCACTGCCGAACGCGGTGCCGCAGGAGGCGACCGCGGTCGGCACGCCGGCGAGATGACAGGCCATCACGTCGGTGTAACCCTCGACGACCACAACCTGATACCGCCGCGCGATCTCACGCCGGGCGAGGTCCGCGCCATAGAGCAGGCTGGCCTTCTTGAACAGCGGGCTCTCAGGGGTGTTGAGGTACTTGGGCCCGGGATCGTCGGCGGCGAGCCGACGGGCGCCGAAGCCGACGACGTCTCCCGCGAGATCACGGATCGGCCACACCAGCCTTCGGTGAAACCTGTCGATCAGTCTCCCGCGGCTGCTCTGTTTCGCCAGGCCGCCGAGGACGAGCTCCGCGGCGGTGAAGTGCCGGCCCATGAGGTGACGGGTCAGGGTGTCCCAGCCCGCTGGCGCATAGCCGACGCCGAACCGCGACGCCGCTTCCTGATCGAAGCCCCGCGCCGCGAGAAACTCCCAGCCTTCACGGGCCTCAGTCGATGCCAGCCGCTCGGTGTAGAACTCCGCCGCCGCCCGGTGTGCGTCAAGGAGCCGCTGGCGCTGGCTGGTGACCACGCGGCTGGTCACCCCACCGCCTTCATAGCTGAGAGTAACCCCAGCACGGCGGGCCAGGCGTTCCACCGCCTCCGGGAACGACAGGGCATCGATCGCCCGGACAAACGCGATCACATCGCCGCCGACGCCGCACCCGAAACAGTGATAGGCACCGACCTGTGGACGAACATTGAACGACGGGGTCTTCTCATCGTGAAACGGGCACAGGCCGCGCAGCTGACCACTAGCGACGGGACGCAGCTGCACATAGTCACCGATGATGTCCGCAATCGGTGAGCGGTCACGCACGGCAGCGACGTCTGCGTCGCGGATGCGTCCGGCCACACGTCCCTCCCTGCATCCCGGGCGGGGTACCGGCGTCACACCGGGGCCGCCGCCCCTCAGCTGATGCCACCGGCTTGCCACCGCCCCCGCGGGTCCGCCCTTTCCCCCGTGATGATACTTGTCAGCGCGCCAGAGTGCCGATCTTCCAAGCACGCGGTGCGCAAACAGCAACGGTCATCTCCGCCGGGTACGGCAACGCGGGCCAGGAGCCGCGTCACGGGGCCGGCCGTCACCAGGGCGGCACCACCTGCTGTCACAGGGTCACCGGCCAGGAACGGCCAGTCAGCTGCGCGTGCCGCCGGACGGCGCTCGCGTCCGTCAGACGGGCCACCTGGTCGACGACGACCCGCAGGCGGGCGGCGTCATCGGCGGCGGCGGACCAGGCCGGGCGCAGCAGCGGGTCGAGTGCCTCCGGCGCCCGCACGACGAGCAGCGCGAGCAGCTCCGCGATGACCTCGCGCTGCCGCCGCT
>NZ_CAKJTL010000080.1 GCF_917627385.1 Protofrankia sp. CiT1 | reverse complement strand
CCCCCGTCCTTCAGGGCGGGGAGGACGTCAAACGGAGAAGAAGCGTATCGCCTACCAGAACGCCGGTATCCGCTCCTACTGGATCATTGATCCGAAGGTACCGTCGATGACCGTCCACGTGCTCGGCAGCAACGGTTGCTACGACGTCGTCGCCATCATCCACGGCGACGACCCGTGCGAACTCACCGAGCCCTTCCCCGTCGCCTTCCGCCCCACCGACGTACTGACCTGACTCTCGCCACGGTCGCCGTGGTCGCCGTGGTCGAGGACGGCGCCGCACGCCGAGACGAGCTGCCTCCAGCCATCCACAACATTCGAACCATTGGACGCCAATGCGGCATGGTGACCGCGCCGATGTCCGTCAGGAGTGTGTGGGGCGGCATGGTGACCGGCCTGCGCCGACGCGTAGTGTGCCGTCCACGGTGCCGCGTCAGGCCTGAGGGGGAGGGGATGTAGGCGTGGACTGCTATCTCGTGCTGCTTGAAACGTCTGGCAACCAGAACTTCATTTTCGACACCAACAAGCGACGGGAGAACGTCGGCGCGTCCCACCTGATCGCGAGTCTCGTCGCCTGGACGGAAGAATCGCTGAAAGGTCTCGTCCGCGGATGGACGAGACGGTCGCGGGTCCCGGCACACAGCGCCGAACTGGTCACCGCCACCTCCGGCGATGTCAAGGTCCTGTTGACCGACGGCGAACGGGCACGGGAGCTGGTCACCCGGGTTACCCGGAAAGCCCTCGAGGTGGCATCGGGGCTCGACGTGTGCGGTGTCGTCATTCCCTTCCAGTGGGACGACGAAGACCCCGATCCGGTGATGGCCGCCATCACAACTGCATATGCGACGCTTCCTGAGGTACGTACACGAAGGGCCGGTCCGCAGTCGCGATTTCCACGGCTGCCCATCGTCGACCAGTGCACCTCCAGCGGCCTGCCCGCCGCCTACCTGTACGACGAGACGTCCGGTAGGCGATCGCCCCGGCGCGCCGACGCGGCGAACGCTCGGCTGGTGCCACGGTCGCACCCGTCCGCGGCCAAGTTGGAGGCGGCGCACGACGGATACGACCGGCTGGCAAGGGTGACGGTCGGATGGATCGATCCCAACGGCTGTAGACGCCCTGCCCCTTGGGAGAAAGCGGCGGCGGTCGCCGACGAGGACACCGGGTCCGAGCCCCGCATCGATATTGATGAGGATGAGGCTCGGAAGGGGATCGAGGCGGTAGCCGACTACCTGGAGCGCCACGCCGAGTGGGTCGCGGTTGTCCACGCCGACGTCAACGGCCTCGGTGCGGTGCTCCGGAATCTCACCACTCGGCAGACTGTCGAAGGCTGTCGTGGGTACGTCGACCTCCTCGCCGTCTACTCCGAACGCATCGACCGCGCGGCACATGAGGCCTTCCGTGCGGCGCTCGACGAGCTCCGGTGCTATCCAGGGATAAAAAAAGTCAGGAGACCGGGCGCATCCGGAAGCTTCTTCCCGGTCCTGCCGCTCATTCTCGGCGGAGACGACCTCACGGTCGTGTGCGACGGACCTGCGGCGTTACCCTTCACGGCCGCCTTCCTGCAGGCATTCGAAAACCGGACGGCAGCTTTGTTACACCCTAAGGAAAAGCAGCTCACGGCGGCGGCCGGCGTCGCCGTCGTCAAGCAGCACTACCCGTTCTCCTCGGCGTATCAGCTCGCCGACGATCTCACGGATGAGGCCAAACGCGTGAAGGTCAAGGCCGTCGGCGCCAGCGCGCTGTCCTTTCACGTCCTGTACGACAGCGCCGCGACCGGACTGGACAATCTACGGGCACGCACGACGTTGCCCGGAGGCGACCGGCTCGTTGCTCAGCCGTACGTCGTTACCGGAAATGACAATGCCGGCTGGGCTGACGGTCGCCGCTGGTCGGATCTGCTGGCCCGGGTCACCGCGCTGCGGGGGACCGTCGATCCCACCGACGGCGACAGCGATCGCGGACGGGCTCTTCCACGCAGCCAGACCCACACCCTGCGTGCCGGGCTGTTCCTCGGCCGCGACACCGCAGACGGTCGCTTCCAACTGCTGCGCAACCGCTACGGCCGCAGCGGCTTGTCTGCGCTGGCCGCCAACAGTGAACGCTGGTCGCTGTTCTGGGAGGAAGGCGGCGTTCACATCACAGGTCTGCTCGATGCGATGGACGCCGAGGAGTTCATCGGTGACCGCGACGAGACGGCGGCAAGCCGGTGACCGCGCACGAGACCACTCCTCCCGCACCAGCCGCGGCGCAGGAACAGCCGGCGGTCTCCTCGTCGATATCGACGCAGCCGCCGCCGCAGATGTCAGGTCCTGCACCGCTTCCCACCGGTACTCCCCTGTCCTACCGGCTTGTGTTCACCTCCGACTGGCATCCGGGTACCGGAACAGGACGTCCCGGCGACGTCGACCACCTGGTCAACCGTGACGCCGACGACCTGCCGTATCTGCCGGCGAAGACCGTCACCGGTGTGTGGCGTGACGCCTGCGAGATTGTCGCCCGCGCCCTTGACGGCAGCAGTGACACAGGACCGTGGCAGGGCTGGGTGAGGTTCGCCTTCGGTAGCCAGCCGGCTCTTTCCGGTAGCCCGACAACGACCCGAGGCACGGGACGGGACGCCGCCGGAGCAGCGGGCGGGAAGGCGCCCTCCCCGCCCGCCAGCACGGCGCCGCCGGTAGCCGCGGCGGTGTCGATTCGGGCGGCCCGCTACCACGACGGCGTGCGTGCAGCACTGGCCGGCGACCCGTTCGTCCGTGAAGCCGTCACCTTCGTCAAACCGGGTGTGCGCGTCGACCGGGACACCGGTCGCGCCACGCCCGGGATGTTGCGGTTCTCCGAGCAGGCCCGGGTTGGGTCAGTCCTGCACGGCACGTTCGAGCTCACCGGCGCCGCCTCGCCGGGCGGCCTGGCGTCCGCGGCACCGCTGGACGAAAACGCCCGGCGCTGCGTCACGGCGCTGTTGCTCGCCGGCAGCAGGCTCGTCGAGCAGATCGGCGGAAAGCGCCGGCGCGGTAACGGACGGTGCACACTGCAACTCCCGTCGATCATCGATCCGACACCGTGGTGGGACTGGCTGGAAACCGCCTCTCCCCCGCCGCCACCAGCCGTCGATGCCGCGCCCCCCGCAGTCACATCCGCGGTCACGCCAACTCCGTGGCCGCACGCGACTCCGGTGCCCGGCTGGGAGATTGCGCGACTGAGCATCACCTTGGACGACCCGCTGCTGGCCGGCGGGCGTCAGCTCGGCAACCAGGTGATGGGCCGCGACCACATCCCCGGGTCCACCCTGCTGCCCGGCGTGCTGCGACGCCTCGGACCGGCAGGCCAGGCCGCGCTCCTCGCCGGCCACCTGGTGGTGACAGACGCGACCGTGGACGTCGCAGGCGAACGCGGACTACCCGTGCCACGCACGTTCGGTGCGGTGAAGACCGAACCGGGTCGGATCATCAACCGTGCCAACACCGACGCGCGCACGCTGGAGACCCGCAAGATCGACGGGTACGTCGCCACCACCCGTCCGCTTCGGCGGGTCCGGCCGACACTGTCGGTCCACACGCACAACAGCGTGAGCGACACGATGCAACGGCCGACGACCGACGAGGGCGGCGGTGTGTACACCTACCGTGCGCTGGCGACCAAGCGACCGCTGGTCGCTGAGATACGGGTACGTGCGGGCCTGCTGCCCGCCGGATGGGCCGAGGACCTGTCGGGTTCATGGGTGCTGGGACGCTCTCGCAAGGACGACTACGGCCGGGCAACGGTCAGCGCGACGCCCGTGTCACCGCCTGCGCCGCGGGCGCGGCTTGTCGACGCCCGCCGCATCGTCGTCTGGCTGGTCAGCGACATGATTCTGCTGGACGAACGGCTGCGCGCGTCCAGCGATCCGGCGTTGCTGCGAGAAGCGCTCACCCGGGAGCTGCGCCTGCCCGCCACGGCGCTGAAACAGGTCGGCTCGGCGGACGGTCGCCGGAGCCATACGTTCGCGGTGACACGCACCGAGTCATGGCACACCCGCTGGTGTCGGCCGCGTCCGACTCTGCTCGGCCTGGCCGCCGGCAGCATTGTGAGCTACGACCTCACGGCGGGTGACGGCAGTGGCGGTACCACTCCGCGGCTGGATCCGACGCTGGTCGCCGAGCTGGAGACCGGGGGTCTCGGGGAACGGCGCGGCGAAGGACTCGGTCAGCTGTGCATCGCCGCCGTCCCGGGGCCCTCGGGGGGTGTCGAGGACGGGCCCGAGGTCATCACACGCTTCGCCGATACGCAGGAGCCCGCCGAGAAGGCCCTGGCGGCACGGACGGAACCCCGGGCCGCGTCCGGTGCCGCACCGAGTACGACAATTCCCATCGGCGGCGCGGGCACGGCGGATATCCATGCCACGAACACCGAGCCCACGAACACCGACATCCTGTCGGCCGACGACATCGCGCTCATCGCGGCGCTGCGCACGGAGGCCTGGCGAGCAGAAATCGCGAGGCGTGCCGTCACGGTCGCAACCGACCCCGACGGCCTACGCCGGGTGTTCGGCGACGGCGTCGACAAGGTCCCGCCGTCGCAGCTCGCCCAGCTCCGCGACATCCTGCCCCGGCTGGCTGACCGCGCGGCCACCGAATCGCTCGTCGACAAGCTCGTCGACCCGTCCCGCCGGCGATCATGGCCAGACGGCGTCGGCAGACAGCTGAAGGCCCTCCTCACCAGACCGGGCCAGGTGTGGGAGGCCCTGGGCTGGGTCGGCCCCGCGGGCCCGACGGCCGGAGGTCAGACCCATGAAGCGCCGCACGCCGCGACGATCGCCGCGAACCTGCGGACGGAGCTGTGGCAGGAGGCGGTGCAGACGTTTGTCCTGACCTGCCTGACCGCGCACCGCCGGAACCGGGAGGCGCAGTGATGGCCGGCCGACCTTTGCACCACCGGCTGCGGGTCCGCGGCTGGCTTGAGGTGTGCTCGCCGCTGCACGTCGGCGGGCTCGGGCACGACCCGGACGTGGACCTGCCGGTCGCGCTCGACGGCAAGTCCCGGCTGTACGTGCCCGGGACGAGCCTCGCCGGAGTGTGCCGCCACTGGATGACGGGCCGCTGCACCGACGCGAACGCCCTCGGCGAGCTGTGGGGATTCACCGACAACACCGACGGCCGGGCGAGCCGGGTGTTCGTCCGGGACGGCCTTGTCTGCGCCGGGCCGGACATTGATGCACCCTTTCCGGTCAGCCGGTTGGACGCCCGTACCTCGGTCGGGATCGACCGGTACACCGGTGCCGCGGCCTACGGCATCCTGTTCTCCCGGGCAGTCATCCCTGTCGGGGCGTTCATCCGGTTCGAACTCGACGTCGAGTCCGGTGCAGCTGACCCGGCCGACGTCGGCTGGCTCCGTGACCGCGCCCGCTTGGCGGCGTTGCTGGACGCTCTCGGTCATGGCGAGGTGCGGCTCGGCGCTGCCGTAACCCGTGGGCTCGGCCACGTCCAGCTAGCGCACAACGTCGAGCTCGAAGAACACGATCTCAGCAACGCCACCGGCCTGATCGCGCTGCTGCGCGGCCAACCGGGTCGTCCCGGTCTGGACGAACTGGACGAACTGGACGAACCGCTCGGCGAACCCGGCCTTGATCTGCGCCCCCGCCTGGCCGTCACCATCGACTGGACACCGGACGCTCCGGTGATGGTACGTGCTGATCGGGCTGGTGTCGCCGTCGACACACTGCCGCTGACGGGTGCGGACGGCGCCGACACGGTACGCCTGGTACTGCCCGGATCCAGCGTGAAAGGGGCGCTGCGCAGCCACGCCGAGCGGATCCTGCGCACGCTGGAACAGCGCCGGGCGCCGCGGCCCGTCGGCGACGCCATAGCCGACGCGACCGCGTTCCGCGCGCAACTCGATCAGCTGCACCTGGCAAAGGTGCTGTTCGGCGCGGCGCCACCCGCCGCACAGCGGGACGTCCACCGCTCGATCCTGGAGATTCCCGTCGACCCGGCCAGGGGTATCAAAGAACTCCCCGACGAGCAGGACGAGCGCCCCGACACCCCGGACAAGCCGATAGGCGCGCCCGGCAGACAGTTCTCCTATGGCGTGGGCGCGGTAGCCGTCGCCGACTGTCGCTCGTCCCAGCCGCTGGATGGCGACCTGTGGCGGAAAATGGCCACGGAACCCGACCTCGGCGCGATGCTGACGGACAGCGGCAAACCCGAGCAGGACGACCAGAGCTACCGGCAGTGGCTTTCAGCGCACGGGTTCGATCAGGCGGACCATGTCGCCATCGACCGGTGGACCGGCGGCGCGGCCGACAAACTGTTGTTCACCGTCCTGGAGCCGTGGCAGATCGGCTGGGAAGCGATCCGGCTGACCGTCGACATCGCGCGGCTGGGCGACGACGCGAACCTGTCCCTGGCGCTGCTGATGCTCGTGTTACGCGATCTGCGCGACCACCGGCTACCGATCGGCCAAGGCACTACCCGTGGTTTCGGGGACATCACCGCGACCGTCACCGTGGACACCCCTGACGGCACGTTGGATCTCGACGAGTACCTCGCGTCACCAGCTGGAGAGCTGCTGCGGGACACGTGGACAGCGCTGTGGAAAGAACAGGCAGCGGCATGAGCGGACACATGGGCGGATCAACACGGCTCGGGTCACGGTCGCTGCGCGGACCGCTGCCCGGCATGCTCGTCCAGGTGACGGAGTTGGCAGGTGGCATCGCCCTGCTGTCGTCACCTGACGCCTACACCGTTGCCACCATTAGTGATGACGGTAGGTGTAGCGCGCCAGACGGCGGTATGCCGGGGGGTGAGGTGGACCTCGGCCGGGTCTATGAAGCTCGCGCCTTCACTCCGGACGTGGAACTGCGATGGGTACGTCGCGGCGACGACGGCCAAGGGGTGCTGCTCGGCGAACGGGTGACCGGAGGCCAGGAATGGAAGGATCTGCGGACGGTGGATCTGCACTACCTGCTGTGGGGTGAGGTGGTCGACGGGGACAACCCGGCGGGCTGGGTATCGCTGTCGGCGGCACGGATCGGCACGCTGCGGGTACCGGCGGTACCCCCGCGAGGACGCAGGCTGCGGCTCCGGGCACGCGAGTACATCGCGGTAGAACCCGACCACGGCAACTCCTACGTGCTCGACGAACGGCTGATCGCCATCGAGGAGGGGCAGATCGATGAGTGAGGCTCGCAGCTCTGATCACAGCAGCGGCGCCGCCAGCAGCACCCACACCCGCAGCGGACGTCTGCACTGGCAGCCCTCGGGAGCCGACGGCGGCCGGCTCGTGATCGTCGACGGGCCGGACCGACGCAGGATCCCGCAACCGGGCAAGGCCCTGGTCGACGACCTGGGCGCGCTTGCCCCCGCCGAACTCGACGGGCTCAGCGTCGACTACGAATGGGTGAAGGGCCAGGTCAGAGGTGTCCGCCGGGCAGGCAGCCCGCTGCCGAGCCGTCCCCCTTCCACGCGGTCGGCCCAGCCCGCCGCGTCCTCCGACACCGGCCGGCGGACCCCGCAGCAAGAGCCTGCCGCCCGCGCATCGAATGAAGCGGGCGCAAGTCGGCGCAGCATTCCCCCGCGCAGGCCAGGGAGCCGACATGGGGACGGACAGCGTCCCGGCTGGACCCGCCCGACCGGCCCGCCGTCCGCTCAGGGATCCGCCCGGCCGGCGGTCAACGCCGTGGACCTGTTCCGGAACCCGTACACGTTCGTGCCGGCGCTGGCACGCGACGGTGCGGGACCTCTCGGAGACGCCCCACCCGCTGGCCACGACGTGTGGGAAGCGGACCGCTGGAGCGGGCGGATCGGTGTGACGCTGACGACCGTCACACCGTTGCTGCTGCTGGACACCGCGCCGGCGAAGCCGGACGACCGGGGTCACACGACGTACTCGGTACTGCTGCGGGACGGCCGGCCACACATCCCGTCAACGGCGGTCAAGGGAATGTTGCGGGCGGCCTACGAGGCGGCGACCAACTCCCGGCTCGGTGTCTTCACCGGCCATGACGAACCGCTGGGATATCGGCCGCCCGCCAGTGCAGGTCTCGCGCTCGTACCGGCGCGTGTCGGCCGGGACGCCGTCACCGTCGACCTGTTGACCGGTACCGCGCCGCTCGGCCAGCGCTCGTCCCCGCAGACCGTGATGTACGCGGCCTGGCTACCGCGGTACGGGTCGGGATCCCGGCGGCCTGTGCTGTACGGCGACCAGTCGGAGCCGGAGCACCGGGACGAGGTCAGGGTCCGGCTGCGGCTGATCCAGCACTACCGCTGGGACAAGCGCCGGCAGGACCACGTCGCCGACTTCCGCTACTGGCAGGTGGTGGCGATCGCTCGGGCCGGCGAGCCGTTCCCGGCTGAGATGAAGGTCGCCGACCCCGTGTGGCGTGACCGGTTCACCGTGCACGAGCCGCTCTCCGACACACGGGAGGCCTTGGGCTGGGTCTGTGTGAACAACCGCAATTTCAGCCGCAAACATGACGAACGGGTCTTCTTCGGCGATTCGCATACCCGGAAGCTGGCGGACACGACGAAGAAGGCGTGGACAGCGCTCGTCAACGACTACCGCAATGCTCACCGGCATGCCGACGTCTGGGAGCGGCCGAACGTGAGCACTGACCGCAACGGCAGGGCGCCGAAGCCATCCCGGGGTGACAGAGAGAAGTTCGCCCCACCGCAGAAATGGCTCGGCCGGGAACCGGGAAAGACGGCGTGGAGTCGCCACCTGTACGAGGAGGGAGCGGAAAAGCTTCGCCCCGGCGACCTCTGTTACGCCCTCCTCGACTCGCGGGGGAACGTCGACGCCCTGTACCCGGTGATGATCGCCCGGGAGCTCTTTTCCGCATCACCCAAGGATCTTCTTCACCCGTCGCTCCGCCCGGCGTCGACCCGCGACGAGTTGTCCCCCGCGGACCGGGTATTTGGCTGGGTCAATCCGGACGGCCATGGTGCATACCGCGGACAACTGCGGGTGGGACCGGTCACGCTGGCCGCAGGCCGCGATGCTGCTGGCGACGCGGTTGCGGATTTCGGCGCGGACGGCCTTCCGCTGGCGATCCTCGGCCAGCCAAAACCCCAGCAGGGCCGCTTCTACGCGGCGGCGGGAACGTCGCAGTACCCGATGCCGCTGCCGCCACGCACCCCGCGACGGGACTGGTACGTACCCGGCCGATCGCTGCGCGGGCGCAAAGTGTATCCGCACCACGCCGGGTTGGCTGGAGGCTACTGGCAGAACCCGACCAAAGACCGAACCCAGACGGTGGACGGCAAAGGGCGCTATCAGGAGTACCGGCGCCCGGCGAAAGAGAGTCCGGGCAAGGAACTCACCGCCGATAACCGTGCGTTTGCCACCGGTGACGACGAACAGCGTGACAACCAGAACCGTTCGGTCCGTGGCTGGGTCAGACCCGGTACCACATTCCGATTCACCTTGGACGTGATCAACCTGACCGAGGTGGAGCTCGGCGCTCTGCTGTGGCTGCTACAGCTGCCGGCGGAGCATTATCACCGATTCGGGCTCGGTAAACCTCTCGGCTTCGGCAGTGTCCGGTTGGATCTCGACACCGAGACGACCGAACTCCGTACGGGCGCCGCCATCGCCGACTACTACGCCTCGTTCGGCGACCAGCTCCCTGGCACCGCTGCGGACGTCAACACGCTCATCGCCGTGTTCGAGAAGGCCTCCGACATGTGGCCCGGACGCCCGCACCTCGCCGCCTTCCTCACAGCGGCGCTCGGCGATGCGTCCACCCCGGTGCACTATCCGCGGGTCCGGCCCGCCGCCATGGACAGATCGGTTCCCGTCCCGCCCGATCCGCGCGGCCAGGCCTATGCCTGGTTCGTACAGAACGAGCAGGAACGCTCCAACAGCTTCGTGCGGGCCGAAAGCCTCCCGCCCGCAGACGGCGACCCGCTCGTCGTATACCCGGCCCCCGACCGTACAGGCCCGCCACGATGACCGACGCCACCCCGGCCAATGGTCTCGAACTTCGGCTCGAGGCCGATCCCGTACCGATCAGCGCGGGAAAATCCACTCTCCTCAAGAAAAATACTGCTTTCGGCAAAAGAGCCACCGCATGGTCGTGATCCACTAAATCGCCGGCGCTGACGGCTCTCGTCGAAGCCAGGCAAAATTGGCAGTGATCGGCGGAGAGATAGGCAGATTGTACCGTCCTGGGATGCCTGGTCAGTCGCCAGGCTCGACGATGTGGATACGCGGCGAACCGTCTCGAACAGCCATGCTACGGACAGCGAAGGTAGCTCACAGACGTCCTCGGACCAGCCCGGAGCCAGATCAAAGTGGAGCGAACATGTGTTTGTGACCTGCACCAGAGCGGTGAACGTGACGATGGCGCGGGCGTCGCTGTGGCATGGCGGTCGTCCCTGCCCGGCTACGCGGGGCACGGCGACAGGCCCCGATCCACGGCGGACGGTGCTCGCCTGCTGCGATCTCGGCTGTTTCGACGATGCCGTCGATGTGCTGGCAGGCGTCGTGGAGAAGATCACGGCGGCCGGTTGGCTGGAACGTTCACCTGCCCGCAGTCTGCTCTCTGACGACGACCGCCATCGGACGCCGCAGGAAGCTGCGCTGTACCTGTACGCCGCACGTACCACCGCAGCGGTGTTGGGAGAAATGCACCGCTATCGGCGTAGGAATCTCGGGTTACCTCAACGGCCGGAGCGGGTCAGCGGCGCCGACTGGGCGAATCGGTTGTTCCCCGACCCGGCGGATCGAGAGCTGCTTGTGCACCTCCTCACCTGGCTCGGCAGTGATGGCTCGGCCACCGGCGAACCCGGCTGGCCGTTGCAGGTGTGGGCGGAACGCCACGGGCTGGCGCTCCCGGACATGGGCAGGTGGGTCGCCCGTGTTGTCAGTGTGTTGCGTGAGGAAGACCCGCGCCGGTATCAGCGGTACATCGCGGGGCCGCTGGCTGCCAAACCGCGTGCAACTGTCCCGTTCAGCGCCGTCGAGCTCGTCGACGGGCACCCTGTTCGGCGGCAGCGCCATCGGTACACGACGGCACCAGGGCTGTGGGAGGACCGCACGCGTACAGGGACACCCATGGCCGTGCCGACCAAGAAGATGACCGCCGCAATGAAAGGCAGGAAGTGAACCGTATCGCTGTGCACGTCGTCGGAGCCTCCGACCTCGGCATGCACGAGCCGACACCCGCCGAGACGGCCACGCGGATTACAGAACTCACCGGCCTTGAGCCCTCCGCTCTCGCTGATGAGCTCGCTGGTACACCGATCGCCTGGTTTCTTCGGAAGATCGAAAAACTGGATGATCCTCCGGTTGACAAACTGATCCTCATCGCGACCAAGCGGCACGACGATCCGAGGGTGCAGCCGGCAACCCAGGACCTGGCCGAGGTGATCCTCCCCTTTGTCCGGCAGCGGGTGCCGGCAACCACCGTCGAGCAGATCCCGCTGCCCAGCATCGCGGACGCCCGGAAGTGGCTGACGGATTTCCTCGACAACGCGGCCAGCCCCGTCAGCGAGGCGACCCGATGGGAACTGCCGCTCGGCGGCGGTGCGACGAGTGCTCTGCTTGGGGTGATGTTCGAGCTGCTGCTGCGGGGCCACGACCTGACATTGTGGGCGGCGAACGGAGCCGGGCTCCGGATTCCGCTGGTTCCGTGTGGGCTGAATACGGCGCCAGCGCGATGGCTGGTGCGGCACCGTTACTACGAGCCGCTCGCCAGCAGTGATCCGCCGTTGGAGGTGCCACCACCGCTGTCCCCGGGTGACGCCGGCTGGGACTTTCTGGCCCGCCGGCAACGCGTTGATGTAGACACGCTGCTCGCCGATCAGCCGAAGGAAAACGACGCCTGGAAAGTGACGGACGTTGTTCAGGCGATCCTGGCTGAGGCGGTACAGGCCGCGTTCGCCGAAGGACTTGCCCGCGGGGAGATCACCGACGGTGCCGCCGCCCGCACCTGGCTCGCCCTGGCAAAACACGGCCGGTTGGTCCGTCCACTGACCGATCCAGATGATCCGGAGGTCGAGGAGTGGCGGGCGAAGGTCGTGGGGCTCAGCCACGGTATGCACCAACCGGCCACGCCCCCACGCGTCATCCGCCTCATGCAGGACGAACGGGCGAGCGCGCAACGCGACGAGCACCCCGTTCTCCAAGCCTTCCCGGACTGGCCGGTCGCACCCCCGCCGCCGGCCGAACGGACAGTCGTCGTGCTACGGGCGTTGAGCCGGTCCGCCACACCCGACCAGGGTAAGATCGACGATCAGTTCCTACTCGACCGTATCTCCGAGGCACTCGGCGCAGGGCAGGTGCTTTCGTTCGAGTTCGTCACCGACATGGCCAGGGTGACGGCCACCCGCGAAGGCGTGGAACGAATTCCGGTGACGGTCACCGACCCCAAGCTGCGACCGGACAATGTCGAGACGTGCCGCGTTCAGCTGTTTGACGCACTGTTGGCAGAACCGCGTGCGGTGGTAGCGGACGAGGTCGCCGTACTGTTGCCGATCGGACGCAAGGCGCTGATGGTGGCAGCGATCCTCGCAGGGATCGATTGGTCGCTGCACGCAGCGGTACCACTGACGCTGCTGGTAGCGGAGGGTGACCATGGCCCTGACGGACTCATCATCGAGACGACACGTGTTACGGCGGAGGACACCAGACCGTTCGCCGTCCTGGGCCTTGACAGAGCCCTCGCCTGTCTGGCTGCCGAAGCGCTGACCAGACTCGACATCACGCTGGCCGGGCATCTGCTCCAGCGTGGCTCCCGCAAGCTTCAAGCTCTCGCTGTCGAGGTCAACGAGCTTCAGCGCAACGCCTTCGGCGTCCTGCCGCCAGGCACGGATGATCAGACTTCCGTAGCCGAAGTGAAACTCGCCCGCGCACGGCTCGAGCTGTGTCTGCGAATCGTCGACTCCCACCCATGGGACGCCGCCTATCTCGCCCTCGCCATGCTCGACCACACGTTCCGCATGCCGAAAAAAGCGGAAGAAGTGACGGTTGCCCAACTGGGTCGGTTCGGGCTCACTCAGTGGGAGGGCTGGGTGCCGCAAACAGACCCGCCTGTCCCGCACACAGAGCCCGTCGACAATCGCTGGTACTACCTTGCGCCCTGGCATGCGCTCCGAATGACGGAAGGACCGTCCAGCGATCTACGCAAACTTCGCAACAGTCATCCGCTCTCCCATTCTTTCGTCGACAAAGCCACGCGGGGCAAGAAGGCCAAGTCAATCAGAGTTCCGAAACCCGCTTGCGTCGCTAAACTGTTGGACGAGGCGGACACCGAGTTAACAGAAGCACTCGCCGATCGTTACCCATCGTTGGTGTTAATGGATCGAGACTTCTTGACGAAGGAACTCGACCGGCTACTCGGGGAGGTCCGGATGTTCGAGGAGAGGTCCGAGCCGGTGGGGCAGTCCGGCGCAGCGGCCGAATAGGTCGCGGCCAGCGCGGCAAAGGTGTCGGTCCGTGCCCGCAGCGGAATAATGTCGGACGGCCTGCGGGGTGCGGCGAGCATCCCGAGTACCCGCAATGCCGCGTTCACCGACGTGTCGTGGTAGGCATCAAGGAATCCGGCTTGGGACAGCGACAGCGGCGTGCCGTCGCGGCCAACCGGGGCGTGCACGGACACATGCTGGATCCGCGCTCCTTCAGGCAGCAGGGATCGCCATCCGGCCGTGAAAGTCCGCACCTGCGCACAGGGCTTTCCGCCGAGGTCCGCGATGACGCCGAGCATGTCGGCATCGGGAACAAGAAGCACGACCCGCACGCCGTCGGGCGGCGAGCCCAGCAGCCGGGCGGCCGGCGCCACGGGCGTGGGCTGCTGGGTGAGCGTATGTGCCCACACCTGATGCGTATTGCCGTCCGGCCGGGCCAGCGCGTCCCGCATCAGTTCGTCGGCTAGCCGCTCGTCGAGCCGTCCTCCGCTGGACAACGAACGAGCCAGCAGGGCGAAGCTGTCGAGTCCCCAACCGAGCGCGGCGCCTACCAGCGCCGCGACCGTGTACATTCCGGCCCATTTCGGCCCTGTGACGACCACGCTGTGGACCCCCGGGAGATCGGCCTTGTGCTGTTCCGCCGTGCGTGGCGCGGCGAGCCGCGGCACGAAAAGCCGACCCGCCGGCCATCGTGGTGCGGGCTCCGTGGCGAACGGGACGTCGTCCCATGTCGCGCCGGTTCGTTCGAATGCCTCGGCGAACACCCGCTCCGCATCGGCCCGGGTGGCGATGCCGTCCCTACGTTCCAACAGAACGTAGTCACCGACGTGATAGCGGCAGAGCCGACCACGCCAGTGCGGCACAACTGTCACGGCCCAGCTGCCATGCCGCAGCGCCATCTCCGCGAACAGCGCTCCACCGGCCTCACAATGTTGGCTCTGCAGCAAGGCTCGTTGTTTGCGGACCTGCCGCTCGATCACCGCAAGGCGTCCCGCCATGCCGGCGACCGAATCGTCGACCAGCCCGAACGCCGCGAGCATCTCCAACGGATGGACACCAACCGCACGGGCGAGAACCAGAATGGCATGCGGGTCCACCGCTGTGTCGTTCGCCAACCAGCGACGGATCTTGTCCGTGCTGGACGGCAGGCCCAGCTGTTCGGCAACGGCGGCCGTCAACGCCGGCAGGCTGATCTTTGTACGGCCGAGCGCCTTCTTCATCGCGTCGGCCCAGCGAGCCTGCTGTGGCCTGGAGTTCACCGGCGTCGGTGTGGCGAGCGGCTGGTAACGCCCAGAGGCGTCCGGCGATGGCATCCGAACATCATCGCGTACCCGCTCCGAGAGCTGTTCGCCCCAGCACCACCTGCCGGTCCTGGCCATCCTTGGATCAAGGAATATCCGACGACCGACGGAAGCGCATACCACGATATGATCGATGCATGTCCGCTACCACGCGTATCACGGTCACGCTGCCCAGCGACCAGGTCGCCGAACTGAAAAAGATCACAGACAATGTTTCCGGCTACGTCGCCGAGGCTGTGGCACGCCAGATCCGGCACAGGCTGCTCATCGACGAACTGCAGCGCTACCAGGATGAATCCGGCACATTCACACAGGAGGAACTGGCCGACGCGCGGGCCAGGCTCTTCGACGCCGCCGACGTCACCGAAGACACGGCAGGGTGACCAAGCGTATCGAGACGGTTGTCCTGGACTGCGCGGGTCTGTCGGCCTGGATCGTTCAGGACCGCCAGGTCGCCACCATGATCCAAATCTTCAGCGAACTGGAGTCCGACCTCGTCATCAGCGCCACCACGATCATCGAGGTCAGTCATGCGGAGGTGAACATCCCTCGATTGAACTGGCTGCTCTCGCGGATCAAGGTCGAACCGGTCACCGAGGAGACCGCGAAAGCCTCCGCCCGGCTACTCAAAGAAGCGAATCTGCACGGCCACAGATACGCGATCGACGCCACAGTGGCCGAGATGGCGCTACGGCAGCCGGGACCAGTTGCCATGGTGACATCGGACGTCGATGACATGTCCAAGCTCTGCGGCGGCCAGGTATATCTGATTGCAACCTAAAGCGACTCCATGCTCCGCACCCGCAGCTGCCGATCGGACTTGAATCCCTCCAGGGATGATCAGGGACGGTAAAGCTCACCGTCGCACCCGTGGCGTCAAACTCAGTTTCAATCCCTCCAGGGATGATCAGGAACCGGCCGCGACGGGTCACCACCGTCAGAGGTCTCGACGTTTCAATCCCTCCAGGGATGATCAGGGACGTCACGCGCACAGCGTGCATCATTTGAACTGATGTGCTGTTTCAATCCCTCCAGGGATGATCAGGGACCGCATCAGGGAGGACAGCACCTCCGGGACGGTACTTGTTTCAATCCCTCCAGGGATGATCAGGGACCCGCCGAAGCCGCGCTCACCCTGGCCGCGCTGGCGGCGTTTCAATCCCTCCAGGGATGATCAGGAACTCGAGCCCGGCCACCCGTTTGTGGACTGCGGCGCGGGACCGTTTCAATCCCTCCAGGGATGATCAGGAACGACGAGGACTGCGAGATTGTCACGGTGTCGTTGGGTTTCAATCCCTCCAGGGATGATCAGGAACACGCTCCAGGAGGTCGGCGCGCAGTTCGGCGTGACGCGGTTTCAATCCCTCCAGGGATGATCAGGAACACGACGAGCGGGGATCGGGATTTGGCCGGTCCATCATGTTTCAATCCCTCCAAGGATGATCAGGAACGACCACGATGTTCGGTGGCACGCAGGCCGTCAACTGTTTCAATCCCTCCAAGGATGATCACGGACACGGCTTCCTGGCGGACCTGCGCGCGCTCTGCGACGAGTTTCAATCCCTCCAGGGATGATCACGAACCTCGCACCGCGCATCCAGTGGGGATGCGTGGGCAACGTTTCAATCCCTCCAGGGATGATCAGGAACTCCCCGCCGGTGGGCACAAAGTGTGCCCGAAACGCCGTTTCAATCCCTCCAGGGATGATCAGGAACCTGCGGCCTGCGGACCCTCAACCCGTCCGCGGCCGCGGAGTTTCAATCCCTCCAGGGATGATCAGGAACCAGTGGTAGATCGCGCTCGGGCCCGGCGGCTGCGCTTTCAATCCCTCCAGGGATGATCAGGAACGCGCCCTACTCGTCCGCGCAGCTCGCTATGGCTTGTGGTTTCAATCCCTCCAGGGATGATCAGGGACAACCCGCCCGGTGGCCGGCACACGGGGCGTAGGGGTTTCAATCCCTCCAGGGATGATCAGGGACCGGCGAATGGTGGGTGGGGGCGATAACGGGTGGGTGGTTTCAATCCCTCCAGGGATGATCAGGGACCGGCGAATGGTATCCAAACGGTTCCGGACGGAATGTCATGTTTCAATCCCTCCAGGGATGATCAGGGACTCGGGTGCCCAGCAGCTGGGCCGCCTGGCGTCTCTCGTTTCAATCCCTCCAGGGATGATCAGGAACCTAGCACTGGTAGCCCCGTCGCGCGGAGATCGCGGTTTCAATCCCTCCAGGGATGATCAGGGACGTCGTCCCCCACGGTGGGGCGCTACCCGTCATCAGGTTTCAATCCCTCCAGGGATGATCAGAGACCCGCGCGCTCAAGCAAATTCTCACCATGGGACGGTCAGCTGTTTCAATCCCTCCAGGGATGATCAGGGACCCGCACGGCCAAACGCTGGATCCGCAAGTGCGACTGGTTTCAATCCCTCCAGGGATGATCAGGGACTTGTCCGCGGCCGCTCGACCATGACAAGGCAAAGCCGGGGTTTCAATCCCTCCAGGGATGATCAGGACCGGGTCCAGCTCCGGGACCAGCTCGGGGACCAGCTGTTTCAATCCCTCCAGGGATGATCAGGGACGTGCGCGTATGTGAGCGTAACGCCAGAATTGGTAAAGTTTCAATCCCTCCAGGGATGATCAGGGACTAGTCCTGAGGGGCAACCGCGCTGAGTTCGTAGCGTCGTTTCAATCCCTCCAGGGATGATCAGGGACGCGGATTCGTACCGCCCGCAGAGGCTGAC
>NZ_CAKJTL010000079.1:1569-2898 GCF_917627385.1 Protofrankia sp. CiT1 | reverse complement strand
GGGCACGAGGGGCACGAGGGGCACGAGGATGACCGCATCGCCGCTGATCAACGATGGGAACGCGGGGGAAATCCTGCACAACAGGGTGGACCTGGATGAGCTTGAACCACCAGCCTCTTCCTTGCCGGGGGGGCGTAGGCATCTGATTTTGATAGTTCAGCTGATCTAAAGATCACTCTAAGATGCTGGTCAGCAGGATGATTTTCGTGCCGTCTCCTGTCACGGGATATCGCCTTGGGCGTCCGCGTCCGCGGACAAATCGCAGACAAACGATCAATGCTTGGAGCGGTCAGAATGGACTGCTCAAGATGGGGACCTTTATGCCGAGGAGCGTGCGGCTGCCGATTTTATCGGTTTCAATCCCTCGTAGCGGCAATGAGAACGGGTGCTGCGGATCGCATCTGCGCGCATGGCATCCCGTTTCACCTGTCTTCCGCACATGGGGCTTCGATGCTCTGACCGACGCCATTTTCGGTCATGATGACGGGCTCGCATCGATAATCCGCACCCACGGTGACCGATCGCGATCGTGGACCGATCGTGATCGTGCTGAACTTTGCCAGAAAGTGCCCCCTGGACACCAGGAACGGCCAGGGCCGCGGACCAATCCCGTCAGGCAGGAGCCGCGGCGGGTGGGACATCCGACGATGATGTTTGCCGTAGGGTTGTGAGCGGACCATAGCCAATCTGGCTGGACGAGGAGCGTGAGCACCGATGGGCCGACGGTTCAACACCGCCGGCCCGTGCAGGCCGGGGATCGATTACATGATCCCAGCGGTGTCGCGGCTGCCGGACGCTCCCACGCTGATCGATCAGGACGGCTACTTTGTCGTCCACGCGCCCCGGCAGACGGGGAAGACGACCACGTTGCAGGCGCTTGCCGACGAGCTGACGGCGGCCGGCCGGTACGCGGCGCTCCTGGTGTCCTGCGAGACCGGGCGGGCGTGGGGCGACGACATCGGTGCGGCGAGCCGCGCGATCCTCGACCAGATCCGGTCTGCCGCCGACGACACGCTGCCCGCCGATCTCTGGCCGCCCGCCTGGCCGGTGGTGTCGGACGGAACGCTGCTCGCGGCCGGGCTGCGGGCGTGGGCGCAGGGCTGTCCTCGGCCTCTGGCGCTGTTCATCGACGAGATCGACGCGTTGCGGGGGCAGACGCTGGTCAGCGTGCTCAGCCAGCTTCGTGACGGCTATCGACGCCGGCCGCACGATTTCCCGGCTTCGGTCGCCCTGTGCGGCCTGCGCGACGTTCGTGACTATCAGGTCGCTGCGGGGAGCGATCCGTCGCGGCTGGGAACGTTAAGAGCGCCCGGCAATAGGGGCGTGGAT
>NZ_CAKJTL010000079.1:0-1483 GCF_917627385.1 Protofrankia sp. CiT1 | reverse complement strand
TATTGCCGTGCGCTCTAAGTCCATTCAATATCAAGGTGGAGTCACTGCGGCTGGGTGACCTCACGCCCGACGAGGTGCGTGCCCTGTACGGCCAGCATGCGGCCAACACCGGGCAGACGTTCACGCCGGACGCCGTCCAGCGGGCGATCACCCTGACCGCGGGCCAGCCGTGGCTGGTCAACGCCCTGGCTCGGGAGATCGTCGAGAAGATCGCGGTTCCGGTACCCGAGCCGATCACCGCCGAGCATGTCGAACAGGCGAAGGAACGGCTGATCATGGCGCGGGCCACCCATCTGGACTCCCTCGCCGCCAGGCTCGCCGAACCCAGGGTCCAGAAGATCCTCGGACCGGTACTCACCGGCGACGTCCTGACGATCGAGCCCTACGACGACGACCTCACCTACCTGCGCGACCTGGGTCTGATCGCCCCCACCCCGCCGGTCCGGATCGCCAACCCGATCTACCGGGAAGTCGTCGTCCGTGTACTGTCCAGCAGCGTCCAGGAAAGCGTCACCGCCGACCCGCGGTCCTTTATCCGGTCTGACGGCACCTTCGACCTGGATCGCATGCTCGTCGAGTTCACCGAATTCTGGATCGAGCATGGCGAGTTCCTCGTCTCCGGCGGCTCCTACGGGGAGGCCGCACCGCAGCTGATCCTCATGGGATTCCTCCAACGGGTCGTCAACGGCGGCGGATACGTGGACCGTGAATACGGCGTCGGTACCGGCCGCGTCGACCTCCTCGTCCGCTGGCCCCACACCGGCGACGACGGCATCCGTCGCCTCCAGCGGGAGGCCCTCGAGCTGAAGGTCTGGCGCGCCGGCCGCCCCGACCCCCTGCGCGCCGGCCTGACCCAGCTCGACCGCTACCTCGACCGCCTCGCTCTAGGCACCGGCGTCCTGGTCATCTTCGACCGGCGCCCGACCGCCGCCGACATCGCCGAACGCACCACCATCACCCGCACGACCAGCCCCGCCGGCCGCGCTCTGACCCTCCTGCGCGCATAGGGTGCGTATTCGGTCGTGACAGCAACGGCGCGGAGCCGGGCGAGGGCGCGACGAGACCGCTGTCACGTCTGGTGAAGGGCGCCGACCGGCTACGGCCCGCCCTGCCCAGACTGTGCCGGGGCCGACGCGTCTGGGACGGCACCCGCCACATCAGCCGCCACAGTGACGGTGACCATGCCAGCGCCGATCAGCCGCCGCCGCGCAGCGCGCCGACCAGCCTCGCGTCGCGCATCAGCCGCTCGACCGTGCAGCGCGCCACCGTGATCCCTTCCCGGTTGAGCTGACGCCACACCTTCCGTGCCCCGTACACCTCGTAGTTCTCCTTCCACACGCGTCTGATTTCCACGAGGAGTTCGACGTCGCGTTGCGCACGGGCCGACGGCGGCCTGTTTTTTGCGGCATAGCAGGTTGCCGGGGCGACCTGTAACACGTCGCAGATCGGCTCGACCCCGCCGAGGTCTTCTTTGAGCCTTTTC
>NZ_CAKJTL010000078.1 GCF_917627385.1 Protofrankia sp. CiT1 | reverse complement strand
TCATCACGAGGAAGAAGAACGCTCACACGGACGCATCAAGCGGTGGGCCATCTGGACCACGACCGCCGAGGACATCCGCTTCCCGTTCGCACGGACGATAGCCATAATCCGCCGAGATGAATTCGACCTTGAAGGAAACCGACTCACGAAAGAATACGCCTTCATCATTACCAGCCTGCGGGGGAGTCGTGCCACCCCCGCCGCCATCCACACCCATGTTCGTCGGCACTGGGAAATCGAAAACCGTGTGCATTATGTCCGCGACACCGCATGGCAGGAAGACGCCTGTCACGCCCGCCTCGGAAACGGCCCGCGAAACCTCGCCATTCTGCGGAACCTCGCCCTCAGTCTCCTTCGTCTCCACGGCATTAAAAAAATCAAAGAAACCCTCGAGTACATCGCCGGAGACCGTAACAGAGCACTCAGGTTTCTGAATACATAGAGCAACTGTTCGCTACACTGTGCGACCTTCGCGCAGCCCTGGGTTCGCCCCGCCTAACACAGCGTCGGACAGGTCCGCCTCGGCCAATACAGCATCGGATAGGTTCGCCCGGTTCAGCCGGGCGCCGGTCAGATTCGCTAGGTTCAGCCGAGAACCGGATAGGTTCGCCCTGAATAGCTCGGCACCGGCCATATTCGCCTTGGATAACTTGGCACCGGTCAGATTCGCCCTGAGCAGGTCAGCGCCGGACAGGTGAACGCCGGACAGGCGGGCACCGGTGAGGTTCGCCCCGAACAGTTGGGCGCCGGACAGGTAAGCGCCGGTGAGGTCAGCACGGGGAACACCCGCCCGCTCAGGGAGCCGGCCCAGCACAGTCAGGGCAGCCTGGATGTCGGTGTCCAGGTCCGGTCCGGCAGGGGCGGGGATGGTGACAGTGGCGCGGTCGGCGGGAGTGGGCAGAGTGGCAGAGTGTCCACGGCGAGCCGCGCCCGGCCGACCGGGGGTGGTGTGCTCGCGGACGAACGCCGAGAGCACCTCCACGACTGTGCGGTGGTCGGCGGGCGAGTCCGTCGCGATTCGTTCAAGTGCGTAGATCCCGCCAAGGCGGACGTCGAGGGTGTCCGAGCCGAGCTGAGTAACAGCGGCTGTGTACCGGTCGGCTAACTGCTCAGACAGCTCGCGGGCGTGGGTGAGGTTGGTGGCCCGCCGGTTTTCCAGCAGGTTGGCTGCCACTCCGGTGAGCGCGAGAAGCGCCGCCCCTGCGGTCAGTACCCCTGTGCGGGTCAGCGCGACCGCCTGCGCCCGCCCGTCTTGCGGAGCTACCGAGGCGTAGAGGGCCGGGACATGCACCCACAGGACAACCGCACCCCCGGCGAGCCCGGCTACCACGGCGGCGGCGCCCACCCACCATCGCCAGTTGCGGCCCGCCCAGCTGTTCCCCCGCGTCATGGGGAAAGTTGTACGCTGCGCCCAGCGATCGGTTTTCAGGAGGCTGTCGGGCCACCCCCGGCCCTGCCTGTCCTGCAGGCAGGAAGCCGGCTGGGCAGGCGTAGGGAGCTGGCGGCTCTATGGATCTTGGAAGTGGGATCGGGGCATGCCGAGGTCCGCTATCGTCTCAGCGCGAGCAGGAGCCGCTCGTAGCCGCCCGCCGCAAACAGGTCGACCCATTGCCAGCTACGAAGCCGATCCGGCACCTCGCAGGACTCGAGGCGAACCGGAATCAGGAAGACCGAGCCCTCGGGTAGCTCGTCGGCAACGTCGAGAGCCTGCCCGATCTCTCTCTGGATGTAGCCGCGCCTGGTAACCGAGCCCTTCGACAGGCAGACCAGGACGCAACGGCTTCCCCGGATGGCGTGTCGGATCTCTATTTCCCAGTCCTGGCCGGGCAGGATGTCCTCCTCGTCCAGCCAGGGCCGCAGGCCGTCCCGCTGGAGGCGCCGGTACAGGTCTCGGAGCTGCTCCCTGTCCCTGGAGGCGTGGCAGAGGAAGACGCGCCCGGCCACCATTAGCCGCTCCTGACCTCTGCCGACAAGTGTGACACCGCCCGATCTCCCGGCTCCCAGGCTGACGTAGCCCCCGTCTCAGACAGACACAACGCCTGATCCTGCCATCACCGTCTGCGGACACGTCGGCCACCATGGCCGGACTGGCCGCCGAACGGCAAGACGTCGGTGTCACGCGCGAGAGTATCCATGGAGATCATATAGGACGCCAAATAGCCATCAAAGATGGACGTCATCTACTTCTGAAAGTCACACCTGCGGAAGGGTCGCTGGCAGGAGAGATCGTTGGGGTCCCGAGATCGGCATAACGCGGTGCATCCGAGGAGTTCGAGATCCTCGTCGAAAGGCGGTTGTGGGCGACACCAATCCCAACGACACGCCCCTGACCAGGGTTTTGGGCCTCGCGGCCGGGTCCGGACGCTCCTTCGGCCACGAAGGAGAGGAAAATCGACTCCGTCAAATTATGCCGACCTCCTGACCGTCTGCGCTGCCGCCACCAGCTGCTCCAACCCACAGCTCGGCATAATCTGAACGTCGGCATAATGAGCCACGCACAGCTGATGGACGATGCCGGCGAACTCGGGGTGGTCGTACAGGCTGTACCTGTCGTGCACGACGACCCCGACCACCCGGGCGAGCAGGAACAGCCGGAAGCTTGCCAGGTCCCGCCGGCCCAGCATGAACAGCGTGAACAGGCCGGTCGACGCCGAGAGCACAGAGCGTTTCTCGCCCTTCGGGCCGACCCTCAGCGGCGTCTCGTCGAACCCGACGACCGGCTCGCCGGCGACCCGCTCCTCTATGTCCTGGACTGCCGGGTCGACCGCGTCCGCGCCGCCGGCCAGCAGGCCGTGCACCCAGCCCGCCGACACCCGCACCCCACACCACTCGAAGACCAGCTCACAGGTCCGCTCCACCGGCAGGTGCTGACGGGTCAGCAGGTAGAGCGCGAGCGCCCGCAGCTCCGGCCCGTAGGACACGCGCCCCCGAGACCCCCTCCGGCCGGGCGGCCACATGCCGCCGCCCACAGGCGCACTCGACCTCGTACAGGTCGTGCTGGACCACGACAGCCGCCGCCGGCCGCAGGTCATGGGACTGGTGCGACCGGGCCACGCCCCTGACCGATGCGTCCGTCAGCGCCGCCCCGCAGCCGCAGTCCCCGACCGGCAGGTGCGACTCGGTCCGGTCCGGGTCCTCCCGTCAGGCCAGCGTCAGCCCGTCCGCGCCCGGTTGCCCGCCACGCTTCCTGCCCGCCCCGCTGGTCTTCCTCGCTCCGGATGCCTCGCCCGCCCCGGGCTCCGGCGCCGCCCGGCCCGGGATCACGTCGTCCGTCGATGGGGATAACGAGGAGTTCCTCGAGTTCCGCGAGGACCTGCGCTCGAGATCGACGATCTTCGCTGTCAGCTCCTCGATCAGCCGGGCCTGCTCCTCGCCCCGCCGCTTCTCGGCGGCCAGCTCCGCCCCCAGCTCACCCAGCAACTCCGCCTGCGCACCAAGGAGAGCCAGCAGGCCCTCGCGGGGCATCTCCTCAGGCGGCACCCCGCCACATCACCACAACCCGACCGGCTCGACACGCCGCGACACCCAACCAGCCGGACAACATCCACACTCGATCCGCGCCCCGACCACACACAGCAACATCAACAACCTAGGTGAATGCTTACGCTGAAGGTCCCAGCACGAGGCGGGCGTCGGGTGTCGCCTCCACCACTTGATACCGCCATCTATATAACGTAGCCAGTAGATGTACTTGTTTATGATCTTCGATAGTTTTTCCCGGTCTCGGCAGCATCCCCCGGGATCACCGAACAGTTACCGGGGAACAGTAGGAATCGGTCGAGATCGCTGAGGTGAGCCGATTCCCCAGTCCCGATCATTCGCGCGATCTCCTCGGGCAGGTGCTGCTGGTCGAGGCTGAGTAGGGAAACCGGCAGTTCGGTGGGTACGGACGGACCGTTGTCGCGAAGTAATGCGCTGGGGAGGAGCGCTGCTCGGGCCTCCGCCGCTGACTCCACGGTCAGCAGCGGGAAGATTCGCACATGGGCGCCGAGCCGGTTCCAGCCGAGATGCTCGAACAGAGCCGGGTCCAGTTCCAAGGAGAGACCCGCGGTCAGGCCGACGCGTACGGCGAACAGCGGCCACCGGGTCTCCGACACCGACACCAACACCATGGCGTCCTGGCATGCGGCCCGGAGGTGCTCCCACGCCCGCGGAGTGCGATCCCGCACCGCTCGCCGCGCGGCTTTGACGTTTGTACTGTTCCCGGCGTCGACCATCCGTCTCATGAGGACGGGCTCCAAGAGCAGCCAAGCTAGCCGGTCGGGCAGTAGTGCCATATCCAGGTCCCCGGTCGGCGCCGCGACCAAAGTAGAGCGGGCGCTGTAGTCGACCGGACGGTCGAAGAGCCGCTGCCGGAAACCACCGATGCGGCCGGGAAGGATCGTCGCTAGATCGGCGAGCGATCCCCTGCCCTCGCGTGGGTCAAGAAGGGCATTGACCGCTCGCTGCAGGTCGACGTGTGCCTGGTGAATCTCCGGCGGCGTGGCTCCGAGTTCCGTCAGCCGACGGAGCCGGGAGTTGCGCCCTATGATGTTGCTGTATCGGTCATTGAGCGTACTGCCGGACATTCGACCGTTGATGACGATCACCGGGCGCAGGTCGGTGGGCAGCACCGGAAGCCTGCGTAGTAGCGCGCCCCGGGCCGGTGTCTGGCCCCGCTGGTCAAGAAGGACACGTACCGCCTCCGCACCCGTACACACCAGGTCCGCGCCGAGAGCCAGATCGGCTTCGGCCCGTAGGAGAACGGCATGGTCGGTGCCGCCGTCCCGGACGACGCAGCGTCGCCCGTCGATGATGTCGTCCACTATCTCCCGGTCGATGCCGAGGGCACGGCTGAGGTTGTCCCTGTACCAGGGGTGGACCATCGGTGCGGCGAGTTCGATGTGGCCCATGCGCTGGCGGCGAACCCTGCTGACCGTCACCTCCACCCCGCAGCGTTGGCAGATCTCGCCATTGTGCATTAGAACGCTGCGCTTCCCACAGCCGCAGGTGTGGTCGCGGATCGGACCGAAGATGCGCTGGCAGGCCAGGCCGCCGAACTCCGGCAGCCAGGTGTGCGGGTCCACGATGTCGGGCCGCTGAACCTCCCCGGATGAGGCGGCGAGGACCTCATCGTCGTCCAGCGCCATGAACGACAGCCGGTCGCGTTGCCAGACGGGCTCGACGCACGCACTGCGTAGTAGACGGTCCCAGTTGCGGATCGCCTCGCATGGTGCGGCCTCCAGCGACGTTTGATCCCGGACTGTGACAATCGGGATCTCGCCCAGCGAGGCCCTGCCCGCTACCAGGAGCTTGTAGAGCTCGTAGCGCCCGTCGATACAGTCAGCACGGAGCGCGTAGATCTCGAAGGAGGTCTGGGTCGCCCCGTGCCGCAGCAGCCATGCGAGATCCGCGAGCCGGACCGGTTGTCCCGGGTCCTTCTCGCGGATCGATATTGGCAGTTGTTTGACCATCGAGTATGCGCCGGTCGACCGGGCTTGGACGACGGATCGGGAGCGCTTATCGGGGCGCAGCCGGACTTCGACGATCGTCGTCGGGTTGTCGTTTACCCATCGATGCTCGGGGCCGACGAGTATGTCCGCGCTGCGGCCATCGTGGGTGCCGCACACCACCGCTCGGGACCCGTCCGGCCCATACAGGAGGTCGCCGGTCTCCAAAGGCTGCGTCGTGGCCAAGCTGATGGTGATCCGGGCCCATTCCTCTTCCGAATGCTGCTTCCCGTGCCGAATTACGCGTGCCGGGTGCTCGACGATCTTGTAGTCCTTGTGCTCAGCCATGCTGATGTGGACACTCAGCACTCTCGCGGGGTACTGGCCGGCCCAGCGAACAGACGCGTCCCGCCGGCCAGGCCTTTCGCCGAAAATGGCGCGGAGCAGCCGTTCCTCCGGGGTTAAGTTCTCGGGCTCGGGGGGCGCCGTGATGCCGATGAGAAGATCGCCTGGTTCGACCATCTTGCCGGGCAGCACGATGCCGTCCGAGGCAAGTGCTGTGCACCGTTCGGACGGCACACCAGGCGGCTCGGAGGTGAGCTCGTCGGACCCGAACCGAATGATCCGCAACGGCACGCTAACGTTGTCCAGACCCGGGCCGGACAACGACCCAGGTGCGAAAACGGCCCGGGAGACCAGGGCTGCATCACCCCGCAGCTTCGGGGACACGGCCACCCGGCAGGGCCGGGACTCGTCGGTGCCCCGGGCCAGGCCGGCATCCTCATGCTGGTCAGCGGCCAAGGCGCGGCCGACCTTGCGGGCGAATTGCTCACTAAACCGGTCGGAGAATCGCGGATTCGGCCCGGGACGGCGGATTCCGGCCAACACGGCGACGACGGTTTCCAGCGCGGATCCGGCCGGATGGCCGCGCTTGGTGAGGGTACGGCGGAAGGCGGCTTCCAGGATCCGCGTGACGTCAGTCTGCCGGTCGTACCGCGGGTGGTCGGCCACGGCGACGATTTGCCCGGTCCGCCGTTCGTCGCCGTGCCGATCCTGGACGTCATCGACCCAGAACCAGTCCGGCGGATCGAAGACCAGCTCGTCGTCCCGTTCGATCAGGCCCAGCATCAACGGCAGTCGCATTAGCTCGATACGACTTGAGGTTGGCGGCTGTCCCGGCCGCCGGATCCTCAGGTCCAAGGTGAGCGGGATCTGGCAGTCGGAGGGATGGAGGCCGCCCCGCCGGATCTGCCACCACAGACTCAGCGTCACCCGTGTGCCGCATTGGCCGCAGGTGGCATAGGTGGCCGGTGTGCCGCACCGGCAGTACCGCCGGTCCGGGGAGAGCAGACCGTTGCCCGACGTCGCGCCGCAGCCGCACGCGAAATCGTACCGGGCGGCGTGCCCCTCCCGCGCACCGCACAAACAGACCCAGGTGCCCAGGTGGTATCCGGTGAGATCTATCTCGACGGGCGGCCGAGCGTCGCCACCGCCCACGGTCAGCCGCATCGGGAACAGCCGGCGTAAGACTCGATCCAAGCCGATCTGCCGCCGTTCGGTAACCGGGACGTCCAACTGCAGGAAGTCGCCGAAGGCCCGGCAGTGGTGACGGTGCACGAGCGTGTACTCGTCGTCTCGCTCCGCCGACCGCTGCCGGAACAGCAGCCGGGCATAGCGCAGTAGGTCGGGTCGGGTACTGCTGAAGTACTCCAACCCAAGGCTGAGGTCGTCCCACAGGTCCAGCGCATCGGACCGGGTCAGACGCAGTTCGCGGAATTGATCGTCGGTCAGGATGTCGTGTACCTCGTCGGCGAGGTCCTCCTCCACGGCATAGCGCACCACTGCAGAGATAGCGGACTTGCTGCGATGTGTACGCCACTGGAGGGCGTCCGCCACCAGGCTAGCGCGGAAGATACCCTGCTCGATCCCGTCAGCGATGCGCTCACGAAGCGACGTCATATTTTATCTTCTTCCGGAAGAAATCCTGGAACCGGTTGTGGCAGAAGGTGTATTCTTGCCAATCCTCGCCGGTTCGCAACAGGAAACGCTGCACGTCTTTTAGCACCTGGTTGAGCCTCCCACTGGCCAGGAGGCCGGCCATGTCGGGTTTTCGGCGAACCACCAGGCGGAGCAGATCGGAGTAGTGCAAAGGGCCGGGCGCCTCCACGATATGACCGACCACCTCGAAGTGCAGATCGCCGTCGGCATGACGGCAGAACAGGTTGAACTGCTCTTCGAGATATGGGTACAGGCCGGACGGCGTCTGCCCGATGTTCTCCGGGGTGAGCCGGCCGTATTCCACGTCCTCGATGAGGAATCGCAGGTAGAACGGATCTCCCGCGGAGACCTCGCACAAGGTGTCGACGAAGCCATCCCGCTGCCCAAGCGTGGCACCGGCCGTCCCGGCGTGGTGTAGCAGCAGGTTGCGGACGGCGTCGGCGTCCAGTCCTCCGAGTGAGACCCGCAGACCAATGTCGCCCGGCGTCAACCCCACCTCGGATAAGTAGGACCGGTCGCCCTGGGACCGAGCGGACAGAAGGATGAACAGGTTCCTCGGCAATTGCTTCTGGAGCAGACCGAGTAGGAAACTCGGATGTTTGTCCACCTCGTCGATGGCGTCCAGCACCAGCACGGTCGGCGTGTCCCGGTCGACGGCGACTGCCTCGAGAAACCGAACGGTAAGCGCGTGTCCGCCGAGCGGCGCGTCACGGGCCGGTTCGAGCTGTTCGCATATGTTGGACAGCAGATCGTCGAGACGGGTCGGGTCGAAGGAGCCCCCGGGCGTCTTGTAACGCTGACTAATGAAGTGGTAGAGGTAGCCGGGCTGCTGCCGGACCAACACGGCGAGCAGGGACGTCTTCCCGTATCCGGAAAACCCGTCTACGAAGAGGTATCCGCGGTCGTGCCGGTCGATGTAGTCGAGGATGGCGCGTACCTCACCGTCGCGGCCGGCGAACTTCTCGATGTGGTAATCGAGTAGGTGGTTGAAGAACCGCCGGGATCCACCGGACGGCCGGGCTGGCGCCGCCCCGGCCGATGTCCGGACGCGGGTGGATGGTCGCCCACCCCGGCTGGCGCGCTTGGCCTTCTGCGCTCGGTCGTGGAGGTCCTCCCACCAGCCGGCCCCATGCACCCCGTGACCGCGTTCGCTTGCGAGCGCACCGAGGTATGTGGCGAGAAACTCAACTTTGTCCGGTTTGTTCGGCACCGACACGCCGCGCAGCCAGTCCGATAGCGACTGCACGGTGAACTTCACAGGCGGTTGCCGCTTGCCAGCCTGGTGGACCAGCTGTGCGTAGGTCGGCCTGCCAGCCGCCTCGTAAAGGGCACGCAATTCGGCGGCGAACTCCTCCGGCTCGGACCGGGCGGTCACCGAGCCAGCCGCCATGGCTCACCTGCCGATCCTGTCCGGATTCGGACCGGATTATTCATCCTCCATCGTGACTGGCGCATCTTGGCAGGGTAGCCGGTACGGTCTTGCCGGAAACCAGCCGGACCAGCACAACGGAGGACACCGAACGACCTTCCGAGGAGTCCTCCGTTGTCGACCCTTCCCGCAATGATCCACGACGGTGTCCTTGCCGCCGGCGCCACCAGCGTTCTGTTCACCGCCACCGTGACCACGGCAGCGTTGACCGCGCTTCTCGCTCGAACGCCGACTCGTCGCCGAGATGCCCAAGAGGTTCTCAAGATTCTTCTCCGTTGCCGCGACCGACAGCGATGATCATTAAGGGGATGATTATCTGGTTGGTTGCGCCAAGCCAAGATGGTCGATCTTGATGTAAGTCTTCAGAGCCTGCTAATGATCTTTAATTTGTTTACGTTAGTCAAAGTTGATCTCTTTACAAGAAGATCGAAGAAAGAGAATAATCCTGTATCGATGGATAGCGACATCTGTATATCAAGATCCGGATTCACCGATGATGTACAGAATGCTCCATGCGGCCCATGCTCGACCACGATCCTCTCCGCACCGCATCCCAGAGCACCGCAGTATTCCATGATATGTTGGTAGAAAGAGTATATACT
>NZ_CAKJTL010000077.1 GCF_917627385.1 Protofrankia sp. CiT1 | reverse complement strand
TCGGCGGTCCATGACGAAGCGCGCGGTCACCCCTTTGAGCAGGCAGCACTCGGCGACCGTCGTGGCGGGCAGGATCAGGTCCGCGTGGTAGCGGCGGAGCGCACGCTCGCCGTGCAGCCGGCGGGTGGCCGCGACCGCGGCGACGCACAGCCGCGCGATCAGCTCGCTGGTCATCGTCCGCACCGCGCGCAGCGCCGCCGGCGTGCTCACCGGGCCCGCGACCCACCAGGGCTGCCGCCGCAGGCGCTCCAAGGCCTCGTCAAGCGCGGCCTCGGGCGCCGCGGGATAGCGGGCCGCGGTCGAGGCCACGAGATCGGCCCGCTGCCCGGGGTCCGCCAGCCGGCCCAGGTCGATCAGACCGGCGACGACACCGTCCTCCAGATCGTGCGCGCTGTACGCAACGTCATCGGCCCAGTCCATGAGCTGCGCCTCCATGCATCGCCGGCCAGCTGGCGCGCCGTCGCGGACCCAGTTGAAAATCGCCATGTCGTCGGCGTAGACACCGAACTTGGGCGTATCGCCCCGCTTCGGCCACGGGTATTTCAGGGCCGCGTCGAGGGTGGCGCGGGTGAGGTTGAGCCCGGCTTCGCGCCCGTGCACATCCACGATCTTGACCTCGAGACGGGTGAGCTCACGCAGGCTCTGGGCGTTGCCCTCGAAACCCCCACAGGCACGGGCAGCGGCGTCAAGCGCGGCCTCGCCGTTGTGACCGAACGGAGGATGCCCGATGTCATGCGCGAGGCAGGCGGCGTCGACCAGGTCCGGATCCGCGCCGAGGGAACGGGCCAGTCCCCGGCCGACCTGCGCGGTCTCCAGCGAATGGGTGAGCCGGGTACGCGGGAAGTCGTCGTCGAGCGGGCCGACGACCTGTGTCTTGCCGGCCAGCCGGCGCAGTGCGCTGGAGTGCAGGACACGCGCGCGGTCCCGCTCGAACCAGGTTCGATCGTCGGGTGTACTCTTCTGACGCTCCTCGCCCCAACGGACCACGTCGGACGCTTCGTACCACTCACCGGCCACGGCGCCGAGCGTATAGGCACGATTTCCACACGTCCGGGGTGCGAAGCGGCGATACTTTGTGGTCAGCCGTCCCAACTTCGGCCCGGAGGCCCGCCGTGGACAAGATCGTCAGATACGGTCTCATCGCGTTTGTCATCTTTTTCGTTGTCACCGCCCCTGAAAGTGCGGCGAGCATCATCAATCGAGCTATCGACGGCCTACAATCTGCTGGACACGGCTTGTCCAACTTCGTGACCGACACAGTTCTGTGACACGGCGCGAACTGCCGGTGCAATCCAGGAGACGGTGGCGGCGACCTTGGTGAGAATCAGGATTCCCGACCCCACTGCCAGGGACGACAAGTACCTCGCCACCCGTGAGCGGCTGGTCATGATGGTCCGCATGCACTGGGCCATCATGCTGCCCATCTTCTTGCAGACGCTGGGCTCCATCGTGCTCGCGGTCCTGCTCACGGTCCTGCTCGACGGGCTGAAAGTCGGCGGGGGCATCGCCTCACTCCCCTGGTGGTTCGCCCTCTTCATGATCTTGCGCATGTTGTGGCGGGTCGCCGACTGGCATGTCGACCACCTGATGATCACTGACAAACGCCTCATGAAGGTCTCGGGCATCTTTTTCCGCAAGGTGCAGACCATGCCGCTGGAAAAAGTGACAGATCTCACCTACAACCGAGACCCAATGGGTCGGCTTCTCGGGTATGGCGAGTTCATCGTTGAATCGGCCGGGCAGGACCAGGCCCTGTCAAAAATCCAGTTTCTGCCCCGGCCGGACCGGCTCTACCTGACGATGTGCGACATGATGTTCGGGGGAGCGCCGGCTCCCAGCAGCTCCGACGACTGACCAGGCAGTACAGGAAGAACGAGGCTCCCCCGCTACCTGGATACCGGTAGCGGGGGAGCCTCGTGGTGCTCCAACGCGCCGCGGTGCCGTCGGGAAGACCCAGCGCTGTGGAGTGGAGATCAGCGCAGCAGCGCGCGGGCCGCCGCCGCGATGTGGCTCGCCGAGATTCCCGCCGCGTCCAGCAGCTCGGTCGGTGTGCCCGACCCCGGTAGTTCGCGAACAGCCAGATGGCGCAGACGCACCGGCACATCGGCCGCGGCGAGCGTCTCCAGCACCGCGCTGCCGAGGCCGCCCTCGGGGTAGTGATCCTCGACCACCACGAACCGGCCGTCGGTCGCCCGCGCGGCGGCCACCAGAGCAGCCTCGTCCACCGGCTTGACCGAGTAGAGGTCGATCACCCGTGCTGGGACGCCCTCGCCCGCGAGCATGTCCGCGGCCTCCAGGCAATGGTGCAGGGTGACTCCCGCGCCGATCAGGGTGACGGCATCCGCGTCCGACTGGCGCTGGATCTTCGAACCTCCGACGGTGAAGGACTCGCCCGCTCCGTAGAGCACCGGATAGGCGCCACGAGTCGTACGCAGGTAGCTGACTCCGTCCACATCCGCCATGATCTCAACGAGCTTGGCGGCGCTGGTCGCGTCACTCGGGTACAGCACGGTCGAACCGTGCACCGCCCGCATCATCGCGAGATCCTCCAGCGCCATCTGCGACGGACCGTCCGCACCGATCTCCACACCCGCGTGCGATCCCGCCAGCCGGATGTTCGCCTGCGAGATCGCGGCCATCCGGATGAAGTCATAGGCGCGCGAGAAGAACGCGGCGAACGTGGAAGCGAATGGAATGTAACCACGTACCGACAGCCCCACCGCCGTGGCGACAAGTTGCTGCTCAGCGATGAACATCTCGAAGAACCGGTCCGGGTGGACCTTGGCGAAGTCCTCGGCATGGGTGGAGTTGCTGACCTCGGCGTCCAGGGCGACCACCGCTGGCCGCGCGCCGAGCGCGGCGAGCGCCTCGCCGTATGCCTTCCGGGGGGCGACCTTCGCGCCGAGAGGGTAGACCGGCAGCTCAACAGCGACCGGCACGGGTTGCGCCGGCCGCCGGATGGACGCCGACGGCACCGGCCCCCGCACGCGCAGGTTGCGTTCGCCACCGAGTGCGGCGATCGCGCGCTCGGCCATATCGGGCGGCAGGGCCTTGCCGTGCCATCCGTCGGCATCGACGATCTCCGAAAAACCCTCCCCCTTGCGAGTGCGGGCGAACACGACCACCGGCCGGTCGGATTCGGCGGCCTCGGTCAGGACCTTGTCAATCGCGGCGATGTCATGCCCGTCGACGGTGAGCGCCTGGCAGCCGAACGCCTCAGCCCGGCGGGCGTAGGCATCAAGATCCCAGCCGAGCTCGGTCGAACCGCGCTGGCCGAGACGGTTGACATCCACGACCGCTGTCAGATTCGACAGCTGGTAGTAGGCCGCCTTGTCCAAGGCCTCCCAGATCGAGCCCTCAGCCATCTCGCTGTCGCCGCACAGCACCCACACCCGATAGGGAAGCCGGTCAAGAAGCCGGCCGGCGAGTGCCACCCCGACCGCGTCCGGCAGGCCCTGCCCGAGCGAGCCGGTTGCCACGTCAACCCATGGCAGGATCGGCGTCGGGTGGCCCTGCAGGCGGTGACCGAAACGGCGGTATCCGGTCATCAGCTCGTGATCAGAGACCACGCCGACAGCCTTGAACATCGCGTACAGCAGCGGGGATGCGTGCCCTTTGGAGAAAATCAGGTGATCGTTGGCCGGATCGTCCGGCTTGTCCCAGTCATACCGCAGGTGCCGGCCGAGCAGAACCGCCATCACATCCGCGGCTGACATCGACGATGTCGGGTGGCCCGAACCGGCGGATGTCGACGATCGGACCGAGTCGACCCGCAGCTGCTGAGCCAGTTCCCGGATCTGATCAAAATCGGTCGGGTCAATCACGACCTCGGATACGGGAGTTACCACGCCAGCCTCCTAATACGCCTGCGTATCTGTGTATGGGTAGCTGCCGTGCACAGCAGTCCGGCACACCTGACTACATATCCGTGGCTGACCACATGTCATGACTACCTGTCGCGGGCGAGAGTAATCAAGGACAGGCCCGGCTGGCCAGGTCGCAGTCACGATCTGTCGCAGTCACGATGTGTCGTACGTGAGTCCCCGCCACCCCGGCTGGTCGGCTGTTCCTCGACAGCCAGGGCCCTACCCCAGGTCCCACCGCCCCGAACGGTATCAGCGACAGAAGTTCACGACGGTGACGAACAGGCACTCTGCGCGGGACGTTCGCGGAGCGGGGAGTACCTTCGTCCCGGCTGGGCCACGCCTGGTAAGAGCGCCTGGCAACAGGCGTGTGGATCAAGAAGCAAGGCTGGTGCGTGGGCAACGCACAGCGACGCGGGCAGTCACCGGAGGTGCTGGATGGCGACCGGCAAGCCGGGGTACCCATCCATCGCGCGGCGATGGATGGGAGCGATGACGCGAGCCGCGTGCCCCCCAGCCCCGCGACGCCGCGTCCCCTGTTGCCGGTCGCCGGTCGCCGGTCGCCGGTCGCCGGTCGCCGGTCGCCGGTCGCTCTAAGATCCTGTGGACACGCCCTACCTGGCTTCCGTCTGTTCGGCACGGTCGAGGATGGCGGCCCGGCCGGCTTCCAGCCGAGCGATCGGCACCCGGAATGGCGAACACGAAACGTAGTCAAGACCGACCTGATGGAAGAAGTGCACCGAGTCGGGGTCTCCGCCATGCTCGCCACAGACGCCCAGCTTGATCTTCGGCTGGGCTGCGCGCCCCGCCTCGACCGCGATACGCACAAGCTGGCCGACTCCATCACGGTCCAGCGACTCGAACGGGGAGACGCCGAAGATCCCCAGGTCGAGGTAGCGGGAGAAGAAGGAGGACTCCACGTCGTCCCGGGAGAAGCCCCAGCCCATCTGGGTGAGATCGTTCGTGCCGAACGAGAAGAACTGGGCGGCCTCGGCGATCTGGCCCGCGGTCAGCGCGGCCCTCGGCACTTCGATCATCGTTCCGATCAATGCGGGAACGTCGACCCCGGTCTCGGCCGCAACCGTCCGCAGTACCTGTTCGGCCTGCTCACGGACGACCTCCAGCTCCTGGACCGTGGCCACCAGCGGCACCATGATCTCTGGGCGTGGATCTCCGCCAGCCTGGCGGCAGCGCACGGCCGCCTCGGCGATCGCTCGCACCTGCAAGGCGAACAGGCCCGGGATCAGCAGCCCCAGCCGCACCCCGCGCAGGCCCAGCATCGGATTCTGTTCGTGCAGCCGGCGGACCGCGGCCAGCAGCGAGGCATCACCGTCCGTCACTGGCTGGCCGGTAGCGGCGGCAACGCCCAGCCGTACTGAAAGCTCGGTGAGATCCGGGAGGAACTCGTGCAGTGGGGGGTCGATCAGGCGGACCGTGACGGGCAGCCCGTCCATCGCCGTGAAGATCGCGACGAAATCGTCCCGCTGGAGCGGGAGGAGCTCGAGCAGGGCGGCCTGTCTGGCCTCGTCGTCATCGGCGAGGATGAGCCGCTCGACCAGCTGCCTGCGCTCGCCCAGGAACATGTGTTCCGTTCGGCACAGCCCGATGCCTGCCGCGCCGAACCGGCGGGCCCGGTCGGCGTCGTCAGCGGTGTCGGCGTTGGCGCGCACGCCGAGCCGGCGGGCTTCGTCGGCATGGGTGATGATCCGGTGCACGGCGTCGACCAGCGGGTCGCTCCCGTCCGCCAGCAACGTCCCTTCGAAGTACTGGACGACCGGCGAGGGCACCACCGGCACCTCGCCGAGGTAGACGGCGCCGGAAGACCCGTCAATCGAGATCACGTCCCCCTCGCCGATGACGACGCCGCCCGGCGCGACCGCCCGGCGGGCCCGGGTGTCGACATCGATCTCCTCTGCCCCGCACACACAGGTCCTGCCCATACCGCGGGCGACCACGGCGGCGTGTGAAGTCTTTCCACCGCGCGATGTCAGCACACCCTGCGCGGCGATCATGCCGTCCAGGTCGTCGGGGGTGGTCTCCCGGCGCACCAGAATCACCGGTGTCCCGGCGGCCGCGAGCTCCACGGCCCGGTGCGAATCGAAGACGACCTGACCGACGGCCGCGCCGGGCGAGGCGTTCATGCCCTGGGCGATTTTCTCGACCGATCCGGCCAGCCCGAAGCGGGGGAACATCAGCTGGGCGAGCTGGGCGCCGGTGACCCGGGTCACCGCCTCGTCCATGCTGATCAGGCCCTGGTCCACAAGCTGGGTCGCGATCCGGAAGGCGGCGCCCGCGGTACGCTTGCCCACCCTTGTCTGCAACATCCACAGCTTGTTGCGCTCGACGGTGAACTCGATGTCGCACAGGTCCCGGTAGTGCTGTTCCAGGGTCGTCATTATCGCGAGCAGCTGCGCGTAGGCCGGTGGGTCGATGGACGCCAACGCCGTGAGCGGCAGGGTGTTGCGAATGCCCGCGACGACGTCCTCGCCCTGGGCATTCTGTAGGTAGTCGCCGTAGCTGCCCTGTTCACCGTTGCCCGGATCCCGGGTGAAAGCCACCCCGGTACCCGAGTCCATGCCCAGGTTGCCGAACACCATGGCAACAATGTTGACCGCGGTGCCGAGATCCGCCGGAATACGCTCCTGCCGGCGGTAGAGCCGGGCGCGCCCGCCGTTCCAGGAGTCGAAGACCGCGCGGATGGCGGAATCCAGCTGTTCCCGGGGATCCTGCGGGAAGTCCCGGCCGGTCTGGTCCCGAATTATCGTCTTGAAGGTCTCGGCCAGTCCCCGCAGGTCGGTTTCGTCGAGATCGAGATCGCTGGTGGTCGCCCGTGCCTTCTTCGCCGCGTCCAGGGCCTGGTCAAACAGCTCGCCATCCACGCCGAGGACCGTCTGGCCGAACATCGCCAACAGGCGACGGTAGGAGTCCCAGGCGAAACGCTGCGAACCCGACTGCTTGGCGAGGCCCGCGACCGAGGCGTCCGACAGCCCGATGTTGAGAACGGTGTCCATCATCCCCGGCATCGAGAACTTCGCGCCTGACCGCACCGACACCAGCAACGGGTCGTCCGCCTGCCCCAGGCTCTTTCCCATCGCCTGTTCGAGGGAATGCAGATGCGCACTCACCTCGTCACGCAACGCATCGGGCTCTCTGCCATGCGCAAGATATTCGCGACACGCCTCGGTCGTGATCGTGAAACCGGGCGGGACGGGAAGGCCCATCTTCGTCATCTCGGCAAGATTGGCTCCCTTGCCACCAAGAAGATCCTTCAGCTCCTTGTTTCCCTGGTGGAAGTCGTACACGTAGATGACCATGGCTGCCCTCTCGTCTCCCGCCCCACGAACGTCCCCGCGGACCGCCGCCAAATCGACCGTGGCACGCCGCCCCGGCCCGCGTCAGGCCGCCGAAGGATCCGCGGCAGCCATCCCGACTTGTCGCCCAGTGGTTCGTCCGGTTGGCCCTGTAGTGGCACAGGAGGTTACCGCCCTACGCCGTCACAAGAGATGTTTAGCGAAACACTTCATCCAGTCGATATATTACTGTCAGCAACAAGAATATTACCGACTTGTCACTATAAAACGGTCCAAATATCATGAATACCGAATATCCGGTTGACAGCGGAGCGCGGAACGGGACTCGTCCGGACGCCGGGCCTCGCCGGCCGGGAAGCTGTCGGGTATGACACTTACGATCATGAAGCGCGCTGACATACTCGGGCCAACAGGCACGAAGAGGAGGAGGAAGACACCGTGCAGGGTCGCCGGGTTCTCGGGCTCGCGCTTGCCGGGCTGCTCGCGCTCGGCGTCGTCGCGCTGATCGTCGTCCCGCGGATCCGGTCCGGCCCCAGCGCGGGCACGACCAAGGTCCGCGCGTTGATCTCATCCGAGAAACAGTCCTACTTCGCCGACCCGGAGGTGGTGGCCGCCCTCGCGCGGGCCGGCTACAGACTTGAGATCACTTCCGCTGGATCGCGCGAGATCGCCACCACCCGCGACCTGTCCGGCTTCGACCTGGCGTTCCCGGCGGATGCGCCACAGGCGGACCGCATCAGGCACGATCGAAAGATCAACGCATCCTACATACCCTTCTTCACGCCGATGGCAATAGCCACCTTCGCCCCGATCGCGACGCTCCTGACCGCGGCGGATGTCAGTAGCCGAGAGGGCGACCACAACCTGTTCGACATGCGTAAGTACCTCGATCTGGTGGCGAACGGCACCCGCTGGTCGCAACTGCCCGCAAACAGCGTCTACCGGACCGAGAAGTCCATTCTCATCAGCTCGACGGATGTACGGACGTCGAACTCGGCAGCCCTTTATCTGGCGATCGCCTCCTATGTCAGCAACGGTGGGAACATCGTCACCGACACCGGGACGGCCGACCGTATGACAGATCGGCTCGCGCCCCTGTTCCTCAAACAGGGCTACCTGGATGCGTCGTCCCAGGAGCCGTTCGACGACTTCCTGACCATCGGTATGGGCAAGACGCCGATGGTCATGATTTATGAGGCCCAGTTCAGAGCCCACCTGCTCGCCAAGGACGGCTCGCTGAGCGGTGACATGGTACTGATGTACCCGAATCCGACCATCTATGCTAAACACACCGTCGTCCCGCTCACTCCTGCCGGCGACGCGGTCGGGCGTCTGCTGACAACCGACCCGGAGCTCCAGCGTCTCGCTGTCCGGCATGGGTTCCGCACCGCGGACGTCGGCTATGGCCGGCAGTACGCCACCGAACGCGGCGCCAGCCCGCCACCGCAGCTGGTCAATATCGTCGAACCACCGAGCGCGGAGATATCCGAACGGATGATCGGTCAGATCGAGATGAAGTACCGGAAAGGGCCGGGTTGATGACCCTCCCACCACCCACCCTGCCGCCGGCCGCGGGCGACCCCGGCGCGCAGCTGGTCCTGGTGCCGCCCGCGCCGGTCGCGCCGGTCGCCCCGGAGCAGGCCGGACCCGCCGTCCCGATCAGCCCGGAGGCGGCTTCGCGGCTGGCTGGCCAGGCGGTGGCCTTCGCCGACGCGCTGGTCGGCATCGACCCGGCCTCGCCCGCCTTCACGGCCAAGGTCGCCGCCGTGCACCGGATGGGCGAGAAAGAGATCCGTGCCTCAGCCGCGGTGTCCAACCGGCTGCTGGACAAACCGACGCGGGCGATGAGTTCCGGTGCCTTCGACGCGACGTCGTCGGTGTCGACCTCTCTGGTTGAGCTGCGCAGGGTGGTCGGCGACCTCGACCCGTCCACGGTGAATCTGCTGGGCCCGAAAAAGCTGCTCGGCATGATCCCGTTCGGGAACCGCCTGCGGGACTACTTCGCCTCCTACCAGTCCTCGCAGGCGCAGCTGGACGCCATCCTGCATGCGCTACAGAACGGGCAGGAGGAGTTACGGCGAGACAATGCCGCGATCGAGCAGGAGAAGCACAACCTGTGGGCCACCATGGGCAGGCTGCGCGAGTACACCCAGCTCGCCTCGAGCCTCGACGCCGAGCTCATCACCCGGATAGACCGGATCGAGGCCGGCGACCCGGAGCGGGCACGGATGCTCCGCGAGGACGTCCTGTTCTACGTTCGCCAGAAACACCAGGACCTGCTCACCCAGCTCGCGGTCAGCGCACAGGGGTACCTGGCCCTGGAAATGATCAGACGCAACAACCTCGAGCTGATCAAAGGTGTGGACCGGGCAAGCACCACGACCGTCGCGGCCCTGCGGACGGCGGTGCTCGTCGCGCAGGCCCTGGCCAACCAGAAACTGGTGCTCGACCAGATCACCGCGTTGAACGAGACCACCGAGCGCATCATCGTCGGTACCTCGGAGCTGCTGCGGCGGCAGACGGTGGAGATCCACGGGCAGGCGGTCTCCTCGACAGTGTCGGTGCAGGCTCTCCAGCAGGCGTTCGCCAACATCTACGCCACGATCGACACGATCGACGGCTACAAGGCCGCTGCCCTGGAGACCATGCGCACGACGGTGTCGGCCCTGTCCGAAGAAGTAGGGAAAGCCACCGCGTACCTGGACCGGGCCGCCGCGGCCGCTCCGGCCGAGATCGTCCCGGTAACGGCCGGGGAACTGGAGATCTCTGGCGGCGGGCCGTGACCGGACGCCGCGTCTCCTGCTGCCGGGCGCGCGCTGCCGCTCTGCTCGCCAGCTGCGCGGGCGCGGTGGCCATGGTGGTCATGACCGCCTGCGGCTCCACCCCCGCCACGCGGCCGGGAGCCAGCCCGGGACAGAGCGCCAGCCCGGGTAAACCGGGCGTGCTGCGGGTGCTCGCCGGCTCGGAACTCGCCGACATCGAACCCCTGCTCGGCGACTTGCGCGCGGCTACCGGCATCACGGTGAAACCGGTCTACGCCGGAACGCTCGACGCCACCGACAGAATCATCAAACATACCGCGGACGTGGACGCGGCCTGGCTGTCCTCTGACCGCTACCTGCGCCTGCTGCCCGGTGGCGCGACAGCGGCCAGCGCGCGCACGCCAACCATGACATCACCGGTGGTCCTGGGCGTCCGGACCTCGCTCGCCACCCGGTTCGGCTGGACGGGGACCGCCAGCGTCACCTGGGCGGATGTCGCCGCGAAGGTCGCCACCGGCGAGCTGACGTACGCCATGACGAATCCGGCGGCGTCCAACTCCGGCTTCAGCGCGCTGGTCGGCGTCGCGGCCGCGCTCGCCGGGAAGTCAGACGCGCTCCAGGCATCCGACATCCGCACCGACGCGCTGACGTCGTTCTTCTCCGGACAGACGCTCACCTCAGGCAGCTCCGGCTGGCTTGCGGACGCCTTCGTCAATCGTCCCCAGGATGCCGACGGGATAATAAACTACGAGTCGGTGCTGCTGTCTCTGCAACGTTCGGGTCGGCTGCGCGAACCGCTCACGATCATTTATCCGAAAGACGGCATCATCACGGCCGACTACCCCATGCTGCTGCTCGACCCGGCTCGGCAGGACGCATACGACCGGGTGGTGAACTGGTTACGCAGCCCAGCCGTCCAGCAGCGGCTACAGGCCGACACCAATCGCCGGCCAGCTGTCCCGGGCGTCGCGCTCGACCCGCGGTTCACCGCGACCGCCCTGGCCGAACTGCCCTTCCCCGCCACCCAGGCGGTCGCCGACGAGCTGCTCACCTCCTATTTCGATCATTTTCGCCGGCCATCACACGCGATCTTCGTACTGGACGTGTCCGGCTCCATGGCCGGCCAGCGGCTGGCCGACCTGACATCCGCGCTGACGGGGCTCGCCGGTGCCGATACGTCCTTGTCCGGCCGGTTCACCCGGTTCCGTGGCCGGGAAAAGGTTACGCTTGTGACCTTCAACGGCGCGGTCGTCGGGGCACGCGACTTCACCGTGACAGCCACCGAGGCGTCCTCACCCGATCTGGCCGCGATCCGCTCGTATGTCGCCAGCCTGCACGCCGAGGGGGGAACGGCCATCTACTCCGCGCTCGCGGATGCGTACCGCCGGGCGTCCGACTCGATCGCCAGGGAGCCCGGCTACCTGACATCGATCGTCCTGATGACGGATGGCGAGAACAACGCCGGTCTGTCAGCCAGCCAGTTTCGCGCCAGCTACCGGGGCCTGCCCCCGGCCGCGCAGGCTGTCCGCACGTTCTGCGTCATCTTCGGCGAAGCCCGTCCGGACGATCTTCGCTCGATCGCCACCGATACCGGTGGCGCGGCCTTCGACGCGCGGGCGTCCTCGCTGGCCGACGTGTTCAAGGACATCCGTGGCTACCAGTGACGCCGGGCCCAGTATGCCCGCCGGTGGGCCCGTTCCCGGTCGGAGCTGCTGGTGGTGATGCCGCTCCGGCTGCCGCGGCCGGCCCCACCACCGGCGCCGCCTGCCCGTGGGCCCCGGGAGAAGGCGCTGGCCTGGATGGGATCGCTGAAGAACATCGCCGGCTGCACCGGTGCGCTCGGCGGGCTTGGGCTGACCGCCGCCGGTGTGGTCGGGTCACCGCAGTGGCCGCTGGTCGTTGCCGCGCTGTACGCGGTCGGCGCGCTGGTCGCGCCGGCCCGTCGCCTGGTGCCCGCGAGTACCCAGCCGAGCGCCGCCGAACTGCGCACGGTCGTCGACGCCCAGCTGCGGGCCCTGGCTGGACAGGCGCCGGCCGAGGTCACCGCTGCCGCGGACCGGGTCGCCGCCGCGCTGCGCGAGGTACTCGACCGCCCGCACCTGTTGCGGGCCGGTTCGCCCGAGACGTTCGTGGTCGTGCGGACCATCGCCGACTACCTGCCGACCGCGCTGGAGGTCTACCTCGGTCTGCCCGCGCAGTACGCCGAGACACACCGGTTGGACGACGGGCGCACACCGCGCCAGGTCGTCATCGACCAGCTCGGTCTGCTGGAAGCGGGCATCCGTGACGTCACCGAGGCAGCTGCGGCCGGGGACACCGCGCAACTGCTGTCGCACGGCCGTTTCCTGGCCGACCGGTTCGGGTCGAGCGACCTCGAGCTGCCGGCCCGGTCACCGCAGCCACCGGTGTGACAGCTGCCGTGCGGGCGGCTCGCGGTCCGGCCGGCGGCACGTACACCGCTGGTGGGATGCAAACACGGCCGTCGGCTGCCCCCGGCGACACATCATCCCCGGGGAGCGAGCGCCGCGGCATCAACCGGCATCAAGCGGCTCAAGCGGCATCAATGTCAGCCTGTCAGCAGGGGCCGAGGCGGGTGTTGAGATAGGACACCGCCTGGTCCATGGCCACGCGCTCCTGTGCCATCGTGTCCCGCTCCCGGATCGTGACGGCGCGGTCCGCCAGTGAGTCGAAGTCGACCGTGAGACAGAACGGCGTGCCGATCTCGTCCTGCCGGCGGTACCGGCGCCCGATCGCACCGGCATCGTCGAAATCGACGTTCCAGTGCGTACGCAGCTCGGCGGCAAGGTCGCGGGCGACCGGCGACAGATCAGCGTTGCGCGACAGCGGGAGTACCGCCGCCTTGACCGGGGCGAGCCGGCGGTCCAGGCGGAGCACGACCCGGCGGTCCACCCCGCCCTTGGTGTTGGGCGCGGTGTCCTCGGCGTAGGCGTCCAGCAGGAACACCAGGGTGGCACGGTCCACCCCGGCCGCGGGCTCTATCACATACGGGGTGTACCGGACGCCGGTGGCCTGCTCGAAATAGGTCAGATCCGCGCCGGACGCCTTCGCGTGCACGGTCAGGTCATAGTCCGTGCGGTTCGCGATGCCCTCCAGCTCACCCCATTCCAGCCCGGCGAAGTTGAACCGGTACTCGATGTCGACGGTCCGCTTCGAGTAGTGGGAGAGCTTCTCCTTCGAGTGCTCGAAACGGCGCAGGTTCTCGTCCCGGACGCCCAGGTCTCGGTACCACTTCATCCGCTCGTCGATCCAGTAGTCGTGCCAGGTCTCGTCCTCGCCCGGCGGGACGAAGAACTCCATCTCCATCTGTTCGAACTCCCGGGTCCGGAAGATGAAGTTTCCCGGGGTGATCTCGTTGCGGAAGGACTTGCCGATCTGACCGATGCCGAACGGCGGCTTGCGCCTGGCAGCCGCCTGCACGTTCGCGTAGTTGATGAAAATGCCCTGGGCTGTCTCCGGCCGGAGGTACGCCAGGCCCGACTCATCCTCGACCGGCCCCAGATAGGTCCTGAGCAGGCCGTTGAACATCCGCGGCTCGGTGAACGTGCCACGCGCGCCGCAGCTGGGGCAGGCGACCTCGGTGAGCGCGGCCGGCGGCCGGCCGTGCCTGGCCTCGAACGCTTCCTGGAGATGGTCGGCACGGAACCGCTTGTGGCAGGTGAGGCACTCGGTCAGCGGGTCGACGAAGACCTGCACGTGCCCGCTGGTCTCCCAGACCTCGCGTGCGAGGATCACACACGAGTCGAGGCCGACCACGTCCTCGCGGCCCTGGACCATCGCCTTCCACCAGGCGCGCTTGACATTGTTCTTCAGCTCCACCCCGAGCGGGCCGTAGTCCCACGACGCCCGCAGGCCACCGTAGATCTCGCTCGAGGGGAAGACCAGCCCACGGCGCTTGCACAGACTGACGATGGTGTCCATACGGTCGGACGCACTGGCCACGTGGGCACTCCCTTCCTATCACCCAGCATCATCGGTGACGCTGGGCGGTCGCATCCTGCGTACACCCGCGCCAGGTGGGGATCAGGCGCGCAGGTACCGATCAGGCAGACAGGTGCCCAGCGTACGGGCCGCGGGCCGAGCTGAAGCAGAGAGGTCAGGCAAGATCCGATGCCCGGCGCACAGCGCCCGCGACGCCGTCATGGGCGAGCAGTACCTCGAACGCGCCCGGCTCATCGACGGCGTAGACCATCAACGGCGTCAGCTCCAACCGGACAGCGAACGCCGACACCGCCCGGCGCCAGGCGCCCGCCCCGTCCCACTCGGATGTGATCACCCACAGCCCGCAATCGTCCACGGCACGGCCCAGCCGGGCCCGGCGATAGCCACGCTCACCGGCGAGAGCGGCCAGGACCCGTTCCGCACGCTCGCGGAAAGCCTCGGCCTCGCCAACCGGAACCCGCAGCCGCATGACAGCAAGCACCGCACGGTTCTATCAGTTCGCGTCCGTCCGGCCGCGGGCCGCCCGCCAGACCGCCGCCCGCCAGAGATGTCACGGCGCCACCGAGCGGGCTCCCGACGGATGGCCCACGACCCCGCCGTACCGGCGGTCCCGTTTGGCGAAATCCTCGCAGGCTGCCCACAGGTCGCGACGGTCGAAGTCAGGCCACAGCCGCTCGACAAACAGGAACTCCGCGTAGGCGGCCTGCCAGAGCAGGAAGTTACTCAGCCGCTGCTCCCCCGACGTACGGATCAGCAGGTCGACATCGGGCATCTCCGGCTCGTCGAGATAGCGGGCGACGGTGTTCTCGTCGATGCGGTCCACTCGCAGCCGGCCGTCACGGACATCGCGGGCGATGGCGGCCGCGGCATCGGCGAGCTCAGCGCGCCCGCCGTAGTTCACGCACATCGCCAGCGTAAGACGGTCATTACCGCGGGTGCGCTCCTCGGCCGCCTCCAGCCGCCGGATGACGTTGCCCCACAGGCGGGGCCGCCGGCCGGCCCACCGGACCCGTACTCCCAGGGAGTCCATGTCGTCGATGCGCCTGCCGAACACCCCGTCGGTAAAGCGCATCAGGAAGGCGACCTCGTCCGGCGAACGCTTCCAGTTCTCCGTGGAGAAGGCGTACACCGACAGCCACCGGACTCCCAGCTCGATCGCGCCCTCCACGCAGTCGAAGAGGGCCTCCTCACCGGCCTCGTGGCCCTTCGTACGCGGCAGGCCACGCATTTTCGCCCAGCGGCCGTTGCCATCCATGACGATGGCAACATGCCGCGGGATCAACGCGGAAGGAATCTCCGGCCGGCATGCGCCGGAAGGATGCGGGTGCGGCTCACGGAACCGTCCGGCTCTCCCGTTACGTCGATTCACCGGACACCTCCCTTCTACCGCCAGCCAACGGTAGCGCGATCATTGTCCCTCCCGCGCCCACAAACATCATCGACGCATCTTCGTCGAGTGCGCCACCCACGACACGCCCAGCCCGGTTCACACCCGCTCCAGGTGGGGCAGCGCGCGTAAGCCGTACTCGAGATGCCACTGCAGGTAGGCCGCGACGCAGCCACCAGCCTCACGCCGGGTGCGGACCTCGCTCGCGTCGGCGGCGGCCCAGTCGCCGGTGAGCAGGTCGGACAGCAGCCGCACAGCGGCCAGGGACATCGAAGCCGCGCCATGCGGTCGGCACTGCGGGCACACTACGCCTCCCGCCGACACGGAAAACGCCTGGTGGTGCCCTTGCGCGCCGCAGCGCGCGCACGCCTGCAACGCCATTGCGTAACCCGAGACGGCCAGGGCGCGCAGCAGAAAGGCATCCAGGACGAGACCCGGCGCACGCTCACTCTGGGCGAGGGTACGCAGACCGCCGACCAGGAGCAGGAACAGCCGCATGGCCGGTTGACGTTCCTCACCGGTCAGCCGTTCGGCCGTTTCCAGCATGACAGCCGATGCCGTGTGCCGGGAGTAGTCACCAGCGATCACCGCGCCATAGGGGCTGAGGATGTCGGCCTGCGTGACGGTGTCGAGGGAGCGCCCCTCATGCAGCTGGAGGTCGACGTAGGTACCCGGTTCCAACCGGGCGCCGAAGCGGGACGATGTGCGCCGCACCCCTTTGGCCACCGCGCGTACCCGTCCCGTCCGCCGGGTCAACACGGTGACGATGCGATCGGCCTCCGCGAGCGGCGTCGTTCGCAGGACAACGCCTTCATCACGGTAGACCGGCACCCACCCATGGTTGCACGCATCCCGGTAAGTGGGCAGGACACGGTCCCCTCGGGCCGATCGTGACATGCCACCGCCCGGTGGGCGGGCTGGCTGGCGGTGGTCCGTTCGCCCGCCGACCCGCGATGCGATGCGATGCCTGCCCGCTCCCGGCCACCACACTCTGCAATAGTTACTTTCAGCATCCGTAAAAGAACCAGGAGTAATAATGCTGGCGGTGCGGGAACGACTGGTATGTAGACGACTGGTATGTATCAGCGAAAAAATAACGGTTTTCCACGTGGCTCTCGCCTTAATTGTGGCCCAGGCCCACATCGCCACGGCCACGGCCACGGCCACGACCACGGCCACGGCCACCCAGACCGTCACCGTCTATCTCACCGCGCCCGACCCGGCCGGCCTGGACCGCCTCGCGCGGTCGGCCGCCGGGACAGTCACCGGATCTCCGCAGGACCGGGCCGCCCGGCTGAGAGCGTTTCTGCCCTCGCGGGCAACCCACGACACGGTCGCGAACAAGCTTGACGAACTGGGCCTGCGCGTGATCAGGAGCACGACATGGAGCGTCACCGCCAGCGGCGAGGCAGGCCATCTCCGGCAGCTGTTCGGCAGCGCCCGGCGCTCTCGTCCCACTCTGCGCTACGCGCAGAGCCTGCCAACCGTCCCCCCGTCCCTGTACGGCCTCGTCTCGGTCGCCGTTGGCGGTGACGAGATCCGGCCGGCATTGCGCCCCCTGGGCACACCGGCGGCCACGACGGTGCCGGCCCCTGCGCGCACCGCCGCGGCCATCCCGGCGAGCAGCGGCTATACCGGCGCTGACCTGCGTACCGCCTATGGCGCCCCGGACGGCCACCGCGGCGACGGCGGACCGGAGCCGACCGTCGCGAGCCTTCAGCTATCCGGTTGGGACTCCGCCGACCTGCGGGCCTACGCGGCGGCAGCGGGCATACCCGACCCGGTCATGAACGGGCGTTACACAGCGGTCAGCGTAGGGCGCGAACCCGGCTACGACCCGGCCCGGGACGGCGACGGGGACAGCGAGGTCGCCCTCGGTCAGGAGGCGCTGCTGGCGGTTGCGCCCACTGCGCGTCAACGCGTCTATTTCGGCCCCAACACCGACCAGGGCTTCCTCGACATCCTCGACCGGGTCCGCGCCGACGCCGCCGATCCGGCGGCGAACCTGGTGGCGTTCAACGTCTCCTGGGGGCTGTGCGAGCCGCACAACAGCGCCGCCTTCGTCAGCACCGCCGAGACGCTGCTGGCGGCGATCGCGGCCGCGGGCGTCACCACCTTCGCCGCATCCGGCGACAACGGTTCCGACGACTGCGGCAACGGCACCGCCAGCGCGAGCTATCCAGCGTCATCACCGTCAGTGATCGCGGTAGGTGGCACGAGCATGCTCCACCCGGCCAGCACGACCGTATCGGAAACGGCCTGGGCCGGCTCTGGTGGTGGATGTTCGACGCTGTTCGCCCGACCAGGCTGGCAACCGGCCACCAGCTGCGCGTCACGTGCGCTGCCCGACCTCGCCATGGATGCCGACCCGACAACCGGCTTTGCCGTCTATGATCGCCGCTACTGGGAAAGCCACGGCGGCACGGTCACACCCGGTTGGCTGCGCTTCGGTGGCACCAGCCTCGCCGCACCCGCCGCCGCCGGGATGCTCGCGGCCGTGTGGGCGTCGGGCGGGCAACGCTCGGGCGGGTACGGCGACATCCACGACCAGCTGTACCAGGCACCCGCCGCAGCATTTCGGGACGTCATCACCGGGGGCAACGGCGCCCACAGCGCCACGGCCGGATTCGATCTGGTCACCGGACGTGGCGCTCCGCTGTGGAACAAGCTTGCCGCGGCGCTCGTCAGCCGGCCCCTGGGCCTAGCCCAGGCCCAGGCCCAGGCCCAGGCCCAGGCCGGGTACACGATCGTCGCTGGCGTAGGCGTCGATCACGCTGTCTGGGCGAAACGGTCCGACCAGGCCCGCCCCATGTCGCTGGGCGGCCAGGCCACATCAGTTCCGACAGTGATCCAGGCTGCTGGCAGGGTCACCTACATCGTGGGTGGCACCGACGGGAATCTCTGGATGCGGGGCGATACCGATCATGCATGGTCCCCGCTCGGCCTACCCGGGACACAATGTTACGGACAGGCCGCGATCGTCGTCGGATCAACACTGCACCTGGGATGCCGCGGAAGCGATCGTGCGCTGTACGTCACAGCCGTGCCCATCGACACCACCGGCCAGCCGGCCCGGGTGACCTGGTGGACGAACTACGGCGGGCGGACCGACACCGCTCCCGCGGTAGCCGTCGTGGACGGGGCCGTCACCTGGTTCATAACCCGCGCCAGCGACAACGCCCCACCCACGGCCAACCTCTACCGGCGGACAGCCACCTCGTTCTGGAAGGCGCTCGGCGTCCGGTGCGATGGGGCGCCCGGCGCCGGCGGCAACGACACCTACGCGGACACCTACCCGGACGCCTACGGATCCCACGGTGACCAGGGTTACCCGCCTGGCCCGAACGGGGCCGGGCGGGCGTTCGTCGGCTGCCGGCTGGCGTCGGGAACCCTCGCCTACGCCGCTGTGCCGTTCATACGGTTCATCGACGCCGGTGGGCGGACAGTCGGGCCGCCCGCCTTCGTCCGGGCCGGGAACGGGACGGTGGACGCCTTCACCGCCGGCACAGACCGTGCGCTCCACAGCCGGCGACTGACGACATCCGCCCCGCTGGACGTGGGCTGGACGGATCTCGGTGGCACCTACCTGCTCGGGGTGGGGGTGGCCCGGGTCAGCCAGGAACCGTAGCGGGTTCCTGGCTGACCCGGACATGGATCTCCGCTGCGGACAATGATGGGCTGGTGCGAGTGGTGCGACGGGCCGCCAGAGCAATTCTGATCGACTCCGGCGGGCAGCTGATCGTGTTCCGCCGGAGCCTGCCCGGCCAGCCCCGCTACTGGGCCACCGTGGGCGGCGGGGTCGATCAGCAGGACACCTCGGTCGAGGCCGCCCTGCACCGGGAGGTCGCCGAGGAGCTGGGCGCTACCGTCGACCGCGTCCAGCAGGTGTTCCTCACAAGCGCGACACGACACAGCGGGGGCGACACGCCGGGCATCACCGTCCAGCACTTCTTCGTCTGCCGGCTCACCTCGATGAATCTTGCCGCCAGGACGGGCGACGAATTCACCAACCCGGCAAAGGGACGCTACGACGTCGAGCGCATCGACCTGCGCGGCGATGACCTGGCCCGGTTCGCACTCCAGCCCGGCGCGCTCAAGGACTTCATCCTGGCGAACCGGGACGCCCTCCTCGAGGCTGTCGCGGACCCGGACCCGGACCTGGCGCCAGACCGGGACCGGGACCCGGCGCCGGACCGGGACCGATCCGGGTTCAGGTAGCCAGCTCCGTGACGAGCGCCGGCCACACGACCGGGTCGTGCCCGGGGACCAGGCGCAGCCCGCGGGCGGAGGCGATGGCCTTCAACCGCCGGATCGGCTCGATGGTCGCCTCCGGCGGAACGCCGATCGACCCACCGACCGCCCGCTCCGAGTCGATGTTTTCCCGCAGATCCGCGGCGTCGAACGCGAAGACATACCCGCCACCGCCTACCGCGGGATCCATCTCGACGACAAAACTCTGGTGACCGGGGGTGTGCCCGGCGGTGAGGATCGCGGTCACCCCCGTGGCGATCTCGCTGTCGCCGTCGGCCGGCCGCCAGGCGATCGCCGGATCGTCGAAGTCGACCCGGATGATGCCGTCAGCCTCCAGCCGCGCCGGGTGCACGCCAAGTCCGTGATCAAGCTCCCGGCGCTGAATATGGACGGGGGTGTTCCGCCGCGCAAAGTGGCGCAGCCCACCGGCATGGTCGTTGTGCAGGTGCGAGACGGCAACCGCGTCGATCTGGTCGAGCGTGAGCCCGACACGTCCCAGTTCACCCTCCAGCGGGTCGCCGGCGCCGGCCGGGAGCCGTACCTCCACGCCGGTGTCCTGGTGGAACCGACGGCACAGGGCCGGGTCCCGGACGAAAGCCGGGTTGAGCCCGGTGTCGACCAGTAACCAGCCCCCGTCGACCTCCAGCAGCAGCGCCGGGACGGGCTCCCACAGCCGGATGCCGTCCGGGGCGCCATACACCGACATCGAGTACGGCACCTCGACCCACCCCAGAGTCAGCGGGATCACCCGCCGCACGCCAGCCATGAGCGTCACTATCCGCCGACCGGGCCGAAGGTGTGGACCGGGCGGCGCCGGTCAGAAGCCGAGCTTTCGGAGCTGGCGGGGATCGCGCTGCCAGTCCTTGGCGACCTTGACGTGCAGGTCCAGAAAGACCGGGGTGCCCAGCAGCGCCTCGATCTGGGTACGGGCCCGCGTCCCGACGTCCTTCAGACGGGCGCCCCGCGCGCCGATGACGATCGCCTTCTGGCTCTGCCGCTCGACGTAGACGTTCACATGGACGTCCAGCAACGGGCGGTCAGCGGGCCGGTCCGCACGCGGGATCATCTCCTCCACGACGACGGCCAGCGAGTGCGGCAGCTCGTCCCGCACGCCCTCCAAAGCGGCCTCGCGTACCAGCTCGGCGACCATCACCTGCTCAGGCTCGTCGGTCAGATCGCCGTCCGGATACAGCGGCGGACCGGCCGGCAACCGCTCGACCAGCAGGTCCGCGAGCAGGTTCACCTGAAACGACGACACGGCGCTGACCGGTACCACCTCGGCGAAGTCGGCCAGCGAGGAGACCGCGAGCAGCTGGGCGCCCAGCGCGTCCCGGTCAGACACCAGATCGGTCTTGGTGATGACCGCGATCACCGGCGTCCGTTTGGGCAGCCGGGCGAGCTCCTCGGCGATGAAGCGGTCACCACGACCGACCGGATCGTTCGCCGGGACGCAGAAGGCGACCACGTCCACCTCGGACAGGGTCGTGCGCACCACGTCGTTGAGGCGTTGGCCGAGCAGCGTCCGGGGGCGGTGCAGCCCGGGGGTGTCAACCAGCACAAGCTGGGCGTCGGCGCGGTGCACGATACCCCGGATGGCGTGCCGGGTCGTCTGCGGACGCCCGGAAGTGATCGCGACCTTGGCTCCGACGAGTGCGTTGGTCAGGGTGGACTTACCCGCGTTGGGACGTCCGACAAAGCACGCGAACCCTGACCGGAACCGCGGTTCAGTCCCCACGGCGAGAGCCACTAGGTTGTCACCCGGCCGCGCGCCACCCCGTCCGGGCTGGCGAGGAACACCGGGACGCCGGCACCGAACTCACCGAGCACGAGCAGGTCGTCGACGGCTGGCACGGCGGCTGGCACGCCAGGCACGCTCGGGGGTGCCTCGCCGTCCGGGGCTGGGCCGTCCGGTGCTGGGAGCGCCACCCGCTCGGACACGATCGCCGCGGCCTCGAAGCGGCGGGCACCGCTGGACGCCGCCGCGACCACCGCCGCCCGCAGCGCCGACACGCTCAGTCGAGCGTCGGCATTCTCCACGGTCGCCGCCGCGTAGGTTCGCCCGTCGGTGTCACGGACGGCCGCGCCCTCGGCCGCGGCGGTTCCGCCTCGCGGCACGTAGGCACGCGGCCTTGCCGACCGGGCCAGGATCACGAGCTTTGCGTCCTCTGGTTCCAGCACGCCAGGGGCAACCGGCGCGGCGCCCGCGCCCGGACGCGCTCCGCCCGGGTTCTGCCCCCGCGAACCCGGTCCGTCCGACTCCCGCTCCGGCACACCCATCCCTGTCTCGTCCTTCTCGTCTTTCTCGCCCTTACCCATGCGCACGCCTGCGCGGGTCACTCATGTGATCCATATATGGGTTCCTCATGTGCGCGTCCCGGAGGCGGTACGGCGCGCGACCGGGCCGAGGGCGTTCCCGCCGTGGCCGCTGTCACCATGTTTCGCGTCCTCATCCCCGCCTTCATCCCCGCGCTCCTGGCCGGCCCGCTCGGACCCACCTCGATGACCGCCGGCACGGACCACGTCGGCCAGGGATCCGCCAGCGGAGTCCTCATCAGCAGACGACGACCGCCGGACCACCACCGTACCGATCTGGTTCCGGCGCCCGGCGGCGCTCTCGGCGGTGAGCGTGAGCACACCGACGGTCGCCGTCGCTCCCGGAATCGGCACGTGTCCCAACGCGCTCGCCAGCAGCCCGCCGACGGTCTCGACGTCACCGGATCCGGGCAGCTCGCCCGTTCCGAACAGGTCGCGCAGATCGTCCACTGACAGCCGGGCGGTCACCCTGGCCGCGTCGTCGCCGATCCATTCCACCGGCGCGGTCTCGGTGTCATATTCGTCGGTGATCTCTCCGACGATCTCCTCGAGGATGTCCTCGATGGTCACGAGCCCAGCGGTACCGCCGTACTCGTCGATGACGATCGCCATGTGGGTCCGGGACGCCTGCATCTCCCGCAGCAGGGCGTCAGCGTGCTTGCTCTCGGGCACCAGCGCTGGCGGGCGCATCACCTCCGAAACGGGCCGGGCGTCCAAGCCCTCGCGCTCGCGGCCCACCATGTCCTTGAGGAAGGCGATCCCGACCACGTCGTCCACGGTCTCCCCGGTCACCGGGATCCGTGAGAAACCGCTGCGTAACGCCAGCGAGATGGCCTGTCGGACGGTTTTCGCCGACTCGATGTGGACCATGTCGGGACGAGGGACCATGACCTCGCGCACCAGGGTGTCCCCGAGCTCGAAAACAGAAGCGATCATGTCGCGCTCGCCACGCTCGATGACGTCGCGCTCCTGAGCGAGATCAACAAGATCACGCAGTTCCGCTTCGGTGGCGAACGGACCGTCCCGGTAGCCCCGCCCAGGGGTCACCGCGTTGCCAAACGCGATCAACAGGCGGGGCAACGGGCCGAACATCCGGCCGAGCCAGCTGGTAAGCCCCGCGGTGGCGAGCGCCACCACCGGTGCGTGCTGCCGGCCCAGTGTCCGGAACATCACTCCCACCAGGATGTACGCGAACAGCGTGCCGGCCAGCGCCCCGAGCGCGACCGAGGCGAAACCGGCTCCGTAGGTGTGCACGGCTATGACCGTCACACAGGCTGTCGTGATCATCTCTCCGACGATCCGCAGCAACAGCAGCAGCGCCAGATAACGGCCGGGGTCCGCGACGATCGCGGCCAGGCGGGTGGCCCGTGGCCGGCCAGCCCGCAGGAACTCCTCGACCGACACTCGGGAGACCCGGGTCAGCGCCGCGTCGATACACCCGATCCCGGCGGCGGCCAACGCGGCAACCACCGCGATCAGCAGAAGTGGAACATCACCGTAGCCCATGGGCTCGTCCCGTCAACTCCCCCGCACCATGCTCAGTATGTGCCATGCCCGGAAGTCGCTACGTTCAGCAGTCGCCGCGCTCAGCGCGTGCCAGCGCTCCGGGCGGCGTCCCACGATGTCAGCAGGCGGGACTGCACAGCCCACATCTCGCGCTCCTCCTCCGGTTCGGCGTGGTCGTAGCCGAGCAGATGCAGGATGCCGTGCGTGCACAACAGATGCAGCTCACGCTCGGTCGAGTGGCCCGCCTTTGCCGCCTGCCTGCGGGCGATCTCCGGGCACAGGACGACGTCGCCGAGGAGCAGGGCCGGGTCGTCCTCACCCGAGTCGGGCGCGGACGGGTCGAAGGCGTCGTCCTGGGGGAAGGCCAGCACGTCGGTCGGCCCCTCCTCACCCATGTAACGGACGTGGAGCTCCTCCATGGCGGACAGCTCCAGAAGCATGATCGACAGCTCCGCCAGCGGGTTGACCTTCATCTCGTCCAACACGAACCGGGCAAGTGCGACAAGGGCGACCTCGTCGGCGTCAGTGCCTGATTCGTTAGCTACGAAAACGGCCATCAGCCATCCATCCTCGTCCGGCGCCACAACCCGCGGCACACCACCGGTTGTGTCTCATCCACCTGTGCTTCCGTCGGTCGCGGCCGGGCGCGCCCGGTCGCGCCGGTCGCGCGCTGGTCATCGTCGGTCTCGGCGACCGGCCTGCGCGGGCCGCGGGCTGGGTGCGCTTGCCGCGTCCCAGCGGGCATAGGCGTCGACAATGTCACTGACCAGCCGGTGACGCACCACGTCCGTACTGGTCAGGGTCGCGAAGTGGACGTCCTCGACGCCGTCGAGAATCTCCCGGACCACCCGCAGACCGCTGCGGGTGCCACTGGGCAGGTCCACCTGGGTGATATCCCCGGTAACAACGATCTTGGAGCCAAAACCGAGCCGGGTGAGGAACATCTTCATCTGCTCACCGGAGGTGTTCTGCGCCTCGTCCAGGATGATGAACGCGTCGTTCAGGGTCCGGCCACGCATGTACGCCAACGGCGCGACCTCGATGGTCCCGCTCTGGATCAGTCGTGGGATCGAGTCCGGGTCGACCATGTCGTGCAGGGCATCGTACAGCGGCCGCAGATAAGGATCAATCTTGTCATAAAGGGTGCCGGGCAGGAAACCCAGCCGCTCCCCCGCCTCGACCGCCGGCCGGGTCAGAATGATCCGGTTCACCTGCTTGGACTGCAACGCCTGCACGGCCTTGGCCATGGCCAGATAGGTCTTGCCGGTGCCAGCCGGGCCGATGCCGAACACGATCGTGTGGACGTCGATCGCGTCCACATACCGCTTCTGGTTCAACGTCTTCGGGCGGATCGTCCGCCCCCGACTGGACAGGATGTTGAGGGTGAGAACCTCGGCCGGCCGCTCCTCGCTGCCGCTGCGCAACATCGACAACGAGTGGTTGACATGGGACGGCGTCAGTTCCGTGCCGGACTCCAACAAAGCGATCAGTTCGGCGAAAAGCTTGGCGGCCAAGGCGTTCTCGCCCGGCTGACCGGTAATAGTGATCTCGTTGCCCCGGACGTAAATATCGGACGGTAAGGCCTGCTCGATGACATGGAGCAACTCGTCCTGGTGGCCCAGCAAGCTCACCATGCTGTGCACGGCCGGGACGACGATGCGCGTGACGGTCCGCTGGTCGGACGGGGAAATGGAATCGGTCATGGGTTGCGGCCGGCTGCGGCCACGAGACCTCTCAAACGACATGAGTCAGTACGGCCCCTAGTCTAACGATCCTCGGCAGCCATCGGTCGGATACCGAAAACCCGCATCGCGCCACCGTCGGTCTACCGATCCCAGCGGGAGGTATGAGAGAACACAATCGCAGCCGCGACAACCCCCGCGGTCGACGTCCGCAACACCGTACGGCCAAGCCGAGCCGGCACGGCCCCGGCCGCGCCGAACACCTCACGCTCACTTCCGGTGATCCCGCCTTCCGGCCCCACCACCAGCACGATTTCCAACGATCCCGGTTCCAACGATCCCGCCGGTGCCGGCAGCTGGGCCTCCGCTGGCGCGGCGGGCCGCGGCCGGGCGGGGGTCACCCCGGCCGCCCGCAGCCCCACGGCGAGCGGTTCGCTCGCTTCCTCATGCAGGACCACCGCGACGTCCGCGGCCGCGATCCGGGCACTGACCGTGGCGGTGTCCGCGAGGCACGCCAGCTGGGGCCAGAAGACCCGCCGTGACTGCTTCGCGGCCTCCCGCGCGGTGGCCGACCAACGCGCGTGTGCCCGGGCACCGCGCTCCCCCTCCCAGCGGACGATCGAGCGGGCGGCCGACCACGGGACGATCTCGTCGACCCCCACCTCGGTCATGAGCTCGACGGCGAGCTCACCGCGGTCGCCCTTGGCCAGCGCCTGGATCACGACCAGCCGAGGAGTGGGTTCCGGATACACAACCCTGCGCTCGACCGCACAGTCGATCTCGTCGCGCCGGCAGCGCAGTACGGTACATTCAGCAACCACACCACAACCATCGGTGATATCCACGCGTTCACCAGGACGCAGCCGGCGGACCGTCGCCGCATGACGGCCCTCCGGGCCGGACAGCGTCAGCTCCCGTTCGTCCGGCACCACGCCCTGCTGAAAAAG
>NZ_CAKJTL010000076.1 GCF_917627385.1 Protofrankia sp. CiT1 | reverse complement strand
GGTCACCCCGTCCCCCTCACGGCTGCCGTGCCCGACATGGCTGTGGCGTCGGCGCCGCCGTCAACGCCTGCGTCCGCATCTGCGCCTGCGCCGGTCAGTTGCAGGTAGACGTCCTCCAGGCTGGGACGGGTCACGGCCAGCCCAGGCAGTTCGTACCCGCGGTCGACGGCCCAACCGGTCAGGACGTGCAGCGTGCGGGTGGGTTCGCCGGTCTCGATCAGCACCTGCTCGCCGGTGACGGTGGCCGCCATCGGCAGGTCCGCCGCGCGTACCCCCGGCGGTGCGGTGAACGTGATGTGCGCGGCGGCGGTGTCCCGCCCGCCGAGGGAGTCCGGCGGGCCCTCGGCCACGATCCGGCCAGCCGCCATCACCGCGACCCGGTCGGCCAGTTGCTGCGCTTCCTCCATGTAATGGGTGGTGAGCAGGATCGTCGTGCCGAGATCACGCAGCGACCGGACAAGATCCCACGCCCCGCGCCGGGCTGACGGGTCGAATCCGGTCGTGGGCTCGTCGAGGAACAACAGACGGGGCCGCCCGACGATGCCGAGCGCCAGATCGAGCCGCCGCTGCTGCCCGCCGGACAACTTCGCGACCCGCACCTTCGCCTTCTCCGTCAACCCGACCAATGTGAGGACCTCGTCGGTGCGGCGAGGATCGGGGTAGTAGAACCGCCGCCGCTCCACCGTCTCGGCGACGGTGAGGTAGGGATCGACGGCAATATCCTGCAGGACGATGCCGATCCGCCGCCGGAGGTCGAGCGCGGTCGCCCTGTCCGCCGGGTCGTAACCGAGAACGCGGACCTCACCGGCGGCGGCAACCCGGTAGCCCTCCAGAACCTCCAGCGTCGAGGTCTTGCCGGCGCCGTTCGGCCCGAGCAGCGCGAACACCTCCCCGTGGGCGACGGTGAAGTCGATCCCGCGGACGGCCTCCAGCACGCCCACCCGCGGGCCGCGCTCGTCCAGCCGCCCGTTGCCATGCGCTGGCTGCCCGCCACGCCTGGGCTTCACCCGTCGCGACCCAGGCCGCGTCACCTGGAGCCCAGCCGGCCGAAGCTCATAGGTCTGCCTGAGCCCCCGGACGTCGATGGCGCTCCCCGCCTCCGCGCCGGCCGGTTCTGTCACCGTGAGGGATGACCTCATGCCCGGCAGGGTCTCATACGGAAGACATCGCCATCGCCGACAGGACGCCTTCGCGACACACCGTCCACATCCAGCGGACACGTGATCCTGCTACTGTATAGCGCTCATTCAATCACTACCTGTTATCACACCGGGAACGGCCCTGCGCGGCTGGGTTTCAGGGAGCACCCGCCCGCCGGAAGCAACACGATGATCACAATGGGCTACGCGCCTGACACGCCCCACAGCCAGGCCAGGGGCGGATTGTGACATTCTTGACCTATGGGTGACGGGGGTAACGCAACTGATACAACACAACCCGCTGACGGTGCCGACTACGACTTCTTCGTCAGCTACACCGGCGTGGACGCCGCCTGGGCGGAGTGGATCGCCTGGCAGCTGGAGGGGCGGGTACGTTTCGGTGAACGCTCCGCCCGGGTGTTCGTGCAGAAATGGGACCTGGTGCCGGGCACGAACTGGGCGGCCGGCATGCACCGCACGCTGCCGGCGTCGGCCCGGGTGGTGCCCGTCCTGTCCCCCGCGTATCTGGCCGACTCCCGGTACGGCAACGCCGAGTGGCTGACGATCTGGCCGGATGACCCCGAGGGGCTCGAACGCCGGGTCGTACCGGTCCGGGTCGCGGAGTGCCAGCCCGAGGGCCTGCTGCGCTCAACCACCTACATCGATCTGGTCGGCCGCGACGAGACGGCCGCCGCCGACACGCTGCTCGCGGGGATCACCGCGTCCGTCGAAGGCCGGGCCAAGCCCACCGTGGCCCCGCTGTTCCCCGGCCCGGACAGCCCTGCGGCGCGCGCCGCACTACCGCCGCGACGATGGCCAGGGCCAGCCACCGCCGCTGAGGCCAGCACCGCCACGGCCAGCACCGCCGCTGTCGCTTCGAGTGGCGCCCGGGGCGGCGGCACCGAGCCGGCCGTCACGGTGCTGCACATCTCCGACACCCAGTTCGGGGCGCATCACGTGTTCGGCCGGGCCGGGCTCACCGAGGCGGACCGTGCCCACTCGTCGCTGTTCGGCCGTTTGCACGACGACCTGCGGGACCGGGCCGAGGTCGACGGCCTGCGGCCGGACCTCGTCGTGGTCACCGGCGACCTGGCCGAGACCGGCGACGAGGGCGAGTTCGACCAGGCGTACGACTTTCTCGTCGCGCTGACGGAGAACCTCGGCCTCAAGCGGAACCAGATCATGGTTATTCCTGGCAACCACGACGTCAACCGGCTGCTCTGCCAGTCCCACTTTCTGCACGAACAGGCGTTCAAGCGGACTCCGGAACCGCCGTACTGGCCGAAGTGGAGGTGTTTCAACGACCTGCTCCGGCGGTTCTACGGCGCCGACACCGAGATCGGCTTCCAGGTCGGCACGGAGTGGTCGCTGTTCGAGGTCCCCGACCGTAACGTGGTCGTGGCCGGGCTGAACTCGACGATGGCGGAGTCACACGAGGAGCATTACGGCTGGCTCGGTGAGGGCCAGCTCCGTGCCGTCGCCGAGGTGTTGTGCCGTTACGAGCGGGACGGCTGGCTGCGGATCGGCGCGGTGCACCACAACCCGATCCGGGGCGCCACCTCCGATGACGAGAACCTGCGTGACGCCGACGACCTGGACCGCATCCTCGGCCCGCATCTGAACCTGCTGCTGCACGGCCACGCTCACGACGGCCGGGCGAACTGGCTGTCCGGGCTCCCGGTCGTCGCCACCGGCAGCGCGGCCGAGGTGCCGAACCAGTACCAGCTGCTCCGCATCGACCGGGACGGGTTCACCCGCTATGCCCGCCGCTACGAGCCGGACCAGAAACGGTGGACGGGTGACCTGCGGGTCGACCCGGCCGGCAGCTCCTGGTCGGTGCGCGCACCGCACGCGTTCCGGTCGGTCTACGCGGCCTTTCCGCCCCCCGCCGAAACCTGGAACGACGACGAGGAGGGCGAACCAGGCCAGCACACACCTGGCCGCCATCGGCACGAGCCGTACGACCGGAACCCATACGGTCAGCACCCGTACGACCGGGACGCGGACGGCGATCCGCTGTACGGCGACGAACCACCCGGGCAGTCGCGGCGGCGACCACCGGACACGCTGGACGAGGTCGCTGAGGTGGCCCGCCTGCACCACCCGGCCGCGAAGGTCAAACGGATCGACGCGGTCGGCGAGCTACCCGCCCACCTGCGTGTTTGGCGCGCCGAGGGCCGCTTCGCAGAGCAGCGGGTCGTCGGCCTGGTCGACGGCACCGCCGACGAGGCTGCGGTCGAGGAGTTCGCGCGGACGGTCCGGGCCAAGTACCTGGCCGCTTTCCCAGGCCTGATAACCGAACTCGTCTACACCGGCGGGACACAGGCCGCCCAGCCGCTCGTCGCGCACGCCGAGCGGCTGGGCGTGCAGCTGCTGAGCATGCCCGAGTACCAGGGTGTGCTGGACCTGCGCGGCTACGTCGGCCGGCAGAGCGACCGGCTGCGCACCGACCGGGACTACCCACCCGAGCTGTACGTACCGCAGCGCATCCGGCGGGTCGGCCGCACCGCTGCCGCGGTGCCCGGCCCCGCACTTGATCAGATCGTCGAATGGCTGACCACCGACGAGGCCCGGTTCATCCTCGTGCTCGGCGACTCCGGGCACGGCAAGACCTTCCTGACCCACGAGCTCGCCCTGGCGTTACCCCACCACCTGCCGCACGTCGACCCGATGCTGATCGAGCTGCGGCACCTGGAGAAGTCCCTCGAGATCGACCGGCTCGTCGCCCAGCACCTGGTGGACTCCCAGATCCGCCGGCCCGACCTGGACGCGTTTCGCTACATGCTGGCGCAGGGCCGGTTAATACTGATTTTTGATGGTTTCGACGAACTCGCGGCCCGCGTCACCTACGAGCGCGCGAGCGCGCACCTCGATACCCTGCTCGCCGCCCTCGACAATCAAGCGAAGATCGTCGTAACGAGCCGGGCCGAGTTTTTCCTCACCGACGACGAGGTATTGAAAAAGACCGGTAAGAAGGTCGAGCGGACGTTCGGCCGGTTCATCGTCCGGCTGGAGGAGTTCACCCCCACACAGATTCATGATTTTCTGGTTGGCCGGTTCACCCGCACACTGGCTGTGAGGTTTCCCGACCCGGCTGCCCGCGCCGCGGAGGCGGAGCGGCGGGCGTCGACCCGCCTGCAGCTGATCGAAAACGTGCGAGACCTGCCCGATCTGGCACGTAACCCGCGGCTGCTGACGTTCATCGCCGAGCTGGACGAGAAGCGGTTAGACGCGGCGCGCCAGCGCGGTGGCACGGTGACCGCAGCCGACCTGTACCGGGAGCTGGTCGACCAGTGGCTGGACTACGAGCAGAAACGCTCACCGGAGCTCACGGTCGACGAACGGAAGGCCGCTGTCACCGAACTGGCCGTGGCGATGTGGCGGAACGGCGAGGCGTTCATCGAGGTGACCAGGCTGACCGAGATCGCCGCCGAGGTACTCCGGTCGATGCGAGATCCGCGTGGCCTGACCCCGGCCGAGGCCGCGCATCTCCTCGGTTCGGGGACGGCCCTGCGCCGGGACAGCGACGGCCGGTTCTCCTTCATTCACTGGTCGGTGATGGAGTACCTGGTCGCCGCCGACATCGCCCGCCAGCTCACAGAACAGAGTGCGGTGGCCGGCGAAGCCGGTAACCTGCTCGCGGCCCGGGAGATGTCGGAGCTGATGGCGGATTTCTTCGCCGACCTGGCCGGCCGGGACACGGCAGCTCGGTGGGCGCAGGACAGCGTCGACACCGCGGACGCACCCGCGGTCGCGAAGGCGAACGCGGTGGTGGTGGCGCGCCGGCTGAGCATCATGCTGCGGACGGGAGCGCAGCTGGCCGGCACCGACCTCGCCGGGCAGGACCTCTCCGGCCGAGACCTGCGCGGTGCCGATCTGCGGGAGGCGAACCTGACTGACGCTCGGCTCGACCGTGCCGATCTGCGGGATGCCGATCTGCGGGATGCGGTGCTCACCGGAGCCTTTCTGGACGCGGCTGTGCTGTCCGGGGCGGACCTGTCCGGCGCGAGGGTTCGCGAGGTCAGCGCGGACCGGATGGTCGCCCGTGGGGCCAGCCTCGATGGCATCCAGGTTATAGGTGGGACGCTTGCTGGGGCGGACCTGACCGGTGCGGATCTGCGTGGTGCCCGCCTGGTCGACACGGATCTGACCGGCGCGGTACTGACGGGGAGCCGGTGGTCGCGGGCGGCGATTCTCGGTGGGCGCCTCGGCTCGGCCCGGGACGCGCCCGAGCTGGCCGTGGCGGCGGTGGCCGGGCGGGATCCCGCACAGGTGATGGCGCGGTCGGCCTCCTCATCGCAGTACGCGGTCGCCTTCTCCCCCGACACCACCATGATCGCCTCCGGGGGTGACGATGGCATGGTCCGGTTGTGGGACACCACGACCGGCCGGGAACTACGCACCCTGACCGGCCACACCGGCCGGGTGTGGTCGGTGGAGTTCTCCCCCGACGGCTCCATGATCACATCCGGAGGTGGTGACCGCACCGTCCGACTGTGGGACACCACCACCGGCCAGGAACTACACACCCTGACCGGCCACACCAACGGGGTGTTGTCGGTGGGGTTCTCCCCCGACGGCTCCATGATCACATCCGGAGGTGGTGACCGCACCGTCCGACTGTGGGACACCACCACC
>NZ_CAKJTL010000075.1:7251-9220 GCF_917627385.1 Protofrankia sp. CiT1 | reverse complement strand
CCCCCACCGTGTGCCCTGCGTGCCCTGTGCCCCCTGTATGCCCCACCAGACGCTCCGGGCGCAGACCCGGCCGAACGGACACGGCGACTCCGTGACGGTTGCCGCATCCATGGTGAGAAACGCTTGGTGCACGCTGGACCTCGCCGGACGACGTCCGTTCTCCGTCCGTTTCGGCTGGGCTGCCAAGTCCGAACGGCCGCAACGCCTGCTGGCCACTCCCCACGACCGTGGGGGGCGCGTATCGTGACATTCTTTACCCATGGTTGACGGGGGCGAGCTAACCGACACAGCGGCGTCCGATGACGGCGCTGACTACGACTTCTTCGTCAGCTACACCGGCGTGGACGCCGCCTGGGCACAGTGGATCGCGTGGCAGCTTGAGGCCCGGGTGCGGTTCGGCGCGCGGTCGGCGCGGGTGTTCGTGCAGGCGTGGGACCTCGTCCCGGGCATGAACTGGGCGGCCAGCATGCACCGCACGCTGCCGGCCTCGGCCCGGGTGGTACCCATCCTGTCCTCCGCCACCTACCTGACCGACTCCCGGTACGGCAACGCCGAGTGGCTGGCGATCTGGCCAGATGACCACGAGGGGCGCAAGCGCCGGATCGTGCCAGTCCGGGTCGCACCGTGCGAGCCCACCGGGCTGCTGCGCTCAACCACCTACATCGATCTGGTCGGCCACGACGAGACGACCGCCGCCGACACGCTGCTCGCGGGGATCATCGCGTCCATCGAAGGCCGGGCCAAGCCCGCCGTCACCCCGCCGTTCCCCGGCACGGCCGCACGACCCGCATTCCCGGGGTCGGATGACCAACCGGCAGCCCCCGCTGGGACGGCCCCGGTCAGCCCCGCGACGGGCAGGACCGCGACGCCCACGGAGCCGGCCGTCACGGTGCTGCACATCTCCGACACCCAGTTCGGCGAGCACCATGTGTTCGGCCGGGCCGGGCTGACCGAGGCCGACCGCGCCCACTCGTCGCTGTTCGGCCGTTTGCACGACGACCTGCGGGACCGGGCCGAGGTCGACGGCCTGCGGCCGGACCTCGTCGTGGTCACCGGCGACCTGGCCGAGACCGGCGACGAGGGCGAGTTCGACCAGGCGTACGACTTTCTCGTCGCGCTGGCGGAGCGCCTGGAACTCGACCGGAACCGGTTCGTGGTCATCCCCGGCAACCACGACGTCAACCGGCTGCTCTGCCAAGCCCACTTCATTCAGGAGCAGGCGCACAAGCGGCGGCCGGAACCGCCGTACTGGCCGAAGTGGAAATTTTTCGACGCCCTGCTGCGGCGGTTTTACGGTGTCGACACCGTGATCGGCTTCGCTGTCGGCGCGGAATGGTCACTGGTCGAGATCCCCGACCACAAGATTGTCGTGGCCGGGCTGAACTCGACGATGGCCGAAACACACGAAGAGCACTACGGCTGGCTCGGGGAACACCAGCTCCGGACTGTCGCCGAGGCGCTGGGCCGCTACGAGCGGGACGGCTGGCTGCGGATCGGCGCGGTGCACCACAACCCGATCCGGGGCGCCACCTCGGATGACGAGAACCTGCGTGACGCCGACGACCTGGACCGCATCCTCGGCCCGCACCTGAACCTGCTGCTGCACGGCCACACCCACGACGGCCAGGCCAGCTGGCTGTCGCAGTCCACGTTGCCGGTCGTCGCCACCGGCAGCGCGGCGGTCGACGCACCCGCCCGCCCGGCTGAGGTACCCAACCAGTACCAGCTGCTCCGCATCGACCGGGACGGCTTCACCCGCTATGCCCGCCGCTATGAACCCGACCAGAACCGCTGGATGGGTGACCCGCGCATCGACCCGGCCGGTGGCTCCGGGTCGGTACGCACACCGAGCGCGTTCCGGTCGGTGCACGCGGCCTTCCCAGCACAGCCCCCGCTTCCCGACGCCGATGACGACACCGAGGGCGAGGCAGGCCCACACCGGCGCGGACAGTATGGCCGGGGCATGGAC
>NZ_CAKJTL010000075.1:4571-7065 GCF_917627385.1 Protofrankia sp. CiT1 | reverse complement strand
CACCGAGGGCGAGGCAGGCCCACACCGGCGCGGACAGTATGGCCGGGGCATGGACGGCGGCGGCCATACCGACGGGTCGCCCGGGTCGCCCGGGTCGCCGCGGCGACCGCCCGACAGGCTGGACGAGGTCGCCGAGGTGGCCCGGCTGCGCCACCCGGACGCGACGGTCACGCGGATCGAGGCGTCCGGCAAACTCCCCGCCCACCTGCGCATCCGCCGCGCCGAGGGCCGTGTCATCGAGCAACGGGTCGTCGGCCTGGTCGACGGCGGCCCGACCGACGGCACGGTGGACGCGGCGGCGGTCGACGAGTTCGCCACGACAGTCCTGGCGCCGTACCTGGCCGCCTTCCCCAGCCTGTTCGCCGACCTCGTCTACGCCGGTGGTAAGCAGGCCACGCCGGAGCTGGTTGCCCACGCCGAGCGGCGCGGGGTGCGGCTTGAGCATGCCCGAGTACCAGGGGGTGCTGGACCTGCGCGGCTACGTCGGCCGGCAGAGCGACCGGCTGCGCACTGACCGGGACTACCCACCCGAGCTGTACGTACAGCAGCACATCCGGCGGGTCGACCGTACGGCCGCCGCGACCGGCGGCGCGGTAACCGGCACCGCCCTCGATCAGATCGTCGAATGGCTGACCACCGACGAGGCCCGGTTCATCCTCATACTCGGTGACTCCGGGCACGGCAAGACCTTCCTGACCCACGAGCTCGCCCTAGCGTTACCCTGCCACCTGCCGCACGTCGACCCGATGCTGATCGAGCTGCGGCACCTAGAGAAGTCCCTCGAGATCGACCGGCTCGTCGCCCAGCACCTGGTGGACTCCCAGGTCCGCCGGCCGGATCTGGACGCTTTCCGCTACATGCTGGCGCACGGCCGGCTGATACTGATCTTCGATGGTTTCGACGAACTCGCCGCCCGTGTCACCTACGAACGTGCGAGCGCGCACCTCGACACCATCCTGGCGGCCTTCGACGACCGGAGCGGCTCCGGCGCCGGCGGCCCGGTGGCGACCGCCAGCCGGGCGAAGATCGTTGTGACGAGCCGGGCCGAGTTCTTCCTCACCGACGGTGAGGTATTGACAAAGACCGGGGAGAAGGTCGAGCGGACGTTCGGCCGGCACATCGTCCGGCTGGAGGAGTTCGCCCCCGAACAGATCCATGACTTCCTGGTCGGCCGGTTCGCCCGCACGCTGTCGGTGAAGTTTCCCGACCCCGCTGCCCGCGCCGCGGAGGCAGAGCGGCAGGCGGCGACCCGCCTGAAGCTGATCGAAAACGTGCGGGACCTGCCCGATCTGGCACGTAACCCGCGGCTGCTGACGTTCATCGCCGATCTGAAGCCGGAGCGGCTTCTCCAGGCGGACCGCCGCGCCGGCACCGGCGGTGCCAACACCGGTATCAGTATCAACATGGTGACCGCGGCCGACCTGTACCGGGAACTGATCGACCAGTGGCTGGAGTACGAGCACGACCGGTCACCAGAACTAACGGTCAGCGAACGGGAGATCGCCATCACCGAGCTGGCTGTGGCGCTGTGGCGCGACAGCACAGCGTTCATCGATATGACCAGACTGACCATGATTGCCAGCCAAATGCTCCAGTCGATGCGGGACCCGCGCGACCTCACCCCGGCCGAGACCGCCCATCTGCTCGGTTCGGGGACGGCCCTGCGCCGGGACACCGCCGGCAGGTTCGCGTTCATCCACCAATCGGTGATGGAGTACCTGGTCGCGGCCAAGGCCGCCCGTGGGCTCAGCGCGGTGGCAGGTCACAGCGAGCATGGCGGTAATCTGCTTGCGGCGCGGACGATGTCGGAGCTGATGGCCGACTTCTTCACCGACTTGGTCGGCCGCGATGCGGCGGCCCGCTGGGCTCAGGGCACCCTCGACGAGACAGGTGCGCCCGCCGCGGCAAAGGCAAACGCGGAGCTGGTTGCGCGGCGGATGGGCAGCGAACTGCGGACGGGGGTGAACCTCGCAGACACCGACCTCGCCGGTCGGGACCTTTCCGGTCAGGATCTGCGGGGTGCCGACCTGCGGCGGGCGAACCTGACCGACGCCCGGCTCGACCGCGCCGACCTGCGGGACGCCGACCTGCGGGACGCGCTACTCACCGGCGCGTCATTGACAGACAGCACCCTGACCGGCGCGGATCTGTCCGGGGCGAAGCTCACCGGGGCAACGCTGCGTGACGTCTGGGCGGAACGGCTGACGGCCCGCAACGCCGATCTCGGCGGTGTCCAGGTCATCAGCGGCATCCTGCGCGCGGCTGACTTGAGCGGGGCGGATCTACGCGGTGCCCGCTTGGTCGACACGGACCTGACCGGCGCGGTGCTGACGGGGAGCCGGTGGTCACGGTCCGCGATCATCGGTGGGAGCCTCGGCGCTGCGTGGGACGCGCCCGAGCTGGCCGTGGCGGCGGTCGCCAGGCGGGATCCCGCGCGGGCGGTGTCGCGGTCGGCGGCCTGGTCGTGCAACGCGGTCGCGTTCTCCCCAGACGG
>NZ_CAKJTL010000075.1:0-4068 GCF_917627385.1 Protofrankia sp. CiT1 | reverse complement strand
AACCATCATCGCCTCCGGGAGTGACGACCGCACCGTCCGACTGTGGGACACCACCACCGGCCGTGAACTGCGCACCCTGACCAGCCACACCGACTGGGTGCGGTCGGTGGGATTCTCCCCAGGCGGAACCATGATCGCCTCCGGGGGTGACGACGGCACGGTCCGGCTGTGGGACACCGCCACCGGCCGACAGATCGCAATTATGATCGGGGGCCGGAGTGGGTGGGCGCTCCTGCTACCGGACGGCTCCTACAAGCTGGTCGGCGAACCGGACGGCTCCTTCTGGTGGATGATCAAAAACGTCCGGTTCGAGCCCGGCGAGCTGGACGGCTACGACCCCACCGTCCGGCGCCTTGCGCCAGACGCGCCGCTGCCCCTGCCCGCCGGTTAGCACCCCGTCGCGCCCCGGTAGCCCGGCCCGGCCCACGGCCGTCCCCAGTAGCTCCGCCCGATCCACGGCCCTCCCGCGGGGGCGGTATCTTCCGCTCGCGCTGACGGCGGCGTCCGAGTCCCACGGTAGGAGCCGGCTCAGCTGTACATCAGGGACCCCGGGGTGGTGAGCGGCTCGCCGGTCTCCAGCCACGTCTTCAGACCCGACAGGATCATCGGCCAGCCGCCATAGAGCTCCTCGTTCGCGCCCTCGCGCAACTGGTCGTGGGTGACGGTCAGGCGGCACGAGTCGCCGCCGATCGGTTCGATCTCCCAGGTGATTCTGGAAGTGCCCTCACGTTTCACCTCGTCGCTCCAGAGCATGGTTGCGCTCTGGACGAGCCGGCGCGGCGGGTCGATCTCGAGGTTCTCCCCCTCGCCGAGCGGACCGGGAGCGCCCGGAGCACCCATCTCGTAGCGCGAGCCCGGTGCCCAGTCCGAGATGACCCTCGCACCGAAGTTGTACTTACTCCTGATCTCGGGATCGGTGATCGCTTCCCACAGCCGCTCCGGGGTGGTGCGGATGTAGATTTCGAAAACCTTCTCCATGGCATTCTCCAGTCGCTGCTTGATGCCACTGAGTGCGGCGGCCCAGGGCTCGGCGTACTTGCTCACCCACCGGTCGTGGACGAGCCGGATCGGGACCGGGTTCAGGAAATGGAGCTTCTCTCGCCCGCGCCGCCTGGTGACCACCAGGCCCGCCTCCTCAAGCTGCTTGAGGTGCTTCATCACGCCGAAACGGGTGATGTCGAACCGCGCCTCGAGCGCGCTCAACGTCTGCCCGTCCTCGCGGAAGAGCTCGTCGAGCAGCGCCCGCCGCGTCGGATCAGCCAGCGCTCTGAACACCGCGTCCACACCCTCGAACATAGGTGACCATTTAGTCACCTGTCAACAGATGATCGCGCCGCGCGGTGGAGCCGTACTGGCCTGACCCGGCTGACTCCCGTCCCTGCAAACGCAGGCGTTCACGCGGGCCTGCCCCGCGCCGGCTTCGGCGGGCGGGGCAGGCTGGCGTTGATCGTCAGTGGGCGAGCGGGCGTGCCAGTGGGCGAGCGGGCATCAGCGTGCGAGCAGTGCGTCGAGCTTGGTGAACGAGCTGCTCCAGCCCTCGCGTGTCATGTTTTCCATCTTCTCGGTGAAAGGGCCCTGACGCAGCACCACGCGGGTCTTGCCGCCCTCGTCGTGGAACTCCAGGCGCATGTACATCTGGGCGATCCCCTCGAAACCAGGAATACCCTCCACCTCCTCGGTACCCACGAGGAGTTCGTTCTCGACGACCTCGGTGAACGTCGCGTTGACCGGCGAGCGCATGGTCGGGTCATCGTCGCTGACCATTACCAACCGCTGATAGCCGCCTACCCGGGCGTCGACCTCGACGGTGTCGCGGGGCACAGAAAACCCCACCGGGCCGAACCACTGCGCGATCTGATCGGGGTCGACGAACGCCCGGTAGACGAGCTCCCGGGGCGCGTTGAAGATCCGGGTGATGACCAGTTCGTTGGTTGCCGGGGAATCTGCCATGGCGCTGTTCCTCTCTCGCTTACGTGACTTACGGATGGCTGATGCCTGGGTGATGTCATGTCACTGCTGTTGCTGGTCCTGTTGCTGTTCCTCCGCGGATGGCGCCTGCGCTTGCTGGATGTGTCGAAGGTGCGCGTCGAGCCGCTCGAAGTTTGCATCCCAGAACTGGCGATAGCGCTCCATCCACGTTGCGGCCTCCTGCAACGGCCCGGCGGTGAGAGCGCTCGAGCGCCACTGGGCCGTCCGACTTCGAGAGATCAGCCCAGCCCGCTCGAGCACCTTGAGGTGTCGGGAGATCGCCGGCAGGCTGATCGAGAAGGGCTCAGCCAGCTCCGTGACGGTCGCGTCCCCCTCCGCCAACCGGGCCAGGATCGCCCGCCGGGTCGGGTCCGCCAGCGCCGCGAAGATCGTACTGAGTCGATCAGCTGCCATCGTATTTCACCCTGACGTTAATTAATCGATGCGTTAAACGTAGAACTGGGGCCGCCGCGCAGTCAAGCGCCGGCTGCCCGCAGCCACACGCGCTGATCGGCGTGGACGATCCGTGACGAGTTCGCCGACATGCGCAAACCGTGACCGTCGTCGACAGAGACCACCGCCGCGACGTCCACCACCGGTGAGCCGCCCTGCCAACTGCTGGCCCGCATGCCCAAGGCGGTGCTCGGACGCGCCCTGGAAACAGGCCGCCGCTCTACGTCCAGATCCGCTGCCACCAGGACCACACACGGTCGCTTGCTCGTCGTCGCGTCCTCCCACCCGGTTGGCATACCTACATAATGTAGGTACATTCGGGGAGTGGAGACCATCGGGCTGCGGGAACTGAACCAGAACCCATCGAAGGCGGTGGCACGGGTGCGTGCCGGTGTTTCGATCCTCGTCACAGACCGCGGTAAGCCGATTCTGCGCATGGTGCCCGAAGTCGAAAACCCGGGCACCCTGGCGCAGATGGTCGCCGTCGGCGAAGCCAGGGCACCTGCCGAGCGAGGCATGCCGGACGTGGTCCCCGATCTGGCACCCGGCGTCGAGAGCCTGGCCGACCTTCTCGTCGCCGACCGCGACAGGGAACGACACCGTTGATCTACCTGGACGCCTGCGCCCTGTTGAAGTTCATCAGGCAGGAGAAGGAGACCGAAGCCCTGCGGGCTTGGCGCCGAGCGCTCCCGGATGGAGCCGAGTTGGTCACCAGCGAGCTGGCCACGCTCGAGATCACCCGTACTCTGGTGCGCGCGTGCGCGGACGTCCAACGCGTCCCTTACCTCACCGGGCTGGCCCTGCGCGGTGTGTATGTCGTGGATCTCTCCAGTGCCGTGCTCGCCCGCGCCGTGGCCTACCGGCTCCGGCAGCTGGGATCACTCGACGCGATCCACCTGGCCACCGCTGACCCGTTTCGCACCGAACTGACGGATTTCGTCACCTACGACCAGGAATTGGCGGCGGCTGCCACCGACCTCGGCCTTCCGGTGAGCGCACCATCATAAGGCCGGCTCCGCATCTTGATCCTTCTGGAGGACAGCGCTCTGGATCAGATCGCTCTCGAGGAACGACGTCTCGTCGACATCCTGGACGAACGCCCTCGCGGCGACCGCGGCTTCGATCATGTCGACGAGGTAGAGCTCATCACGACGCATAGAGGACCCGGGCCTCCGCGAGCACTCGGTCGCGGATGACCCACTTCAGCCGGGACTTGGACACCAGGTCGACATGACGGCCGGCGATCTTCTCCAGATCATCTCGAAGGTCGACGATCTCGAAGCCAAGAGTCGAGTCGGGCGCCAGCACATACAGCAGGTCGACGTCCGATCCATCGATATCGTCACCGCGAGCCACCGAGCCGAAGACGGACAGCTCGGCGACACCGTAGCGCCGGCACACCTCAGCGATCTGGCTGTCACGAAGATCGACAGGCACGTAGCCATTATCCCCGTCGGACAGCCACAACGGCACGGCTCAGGTCCTGCCTTCGCCCGGCATAGGCAGAACCCTCCAAGCCGCCGGACCCGCACCATATTCCCTACCGGCCGAGTGGAGAACCCGGAGCGGAGCGGCCTGGTCAGGTGAACCCCAGGACCAGACGGCCTCGGCTCCGGGTTGGTCTACCCTGACTCCGCCAGCGGGTGC
>NZ_CAKJTL010000074.1 GCF_917627385.1 Protofrankia sp. CiT1 | reverse complement strand
GCCGTGGGAAGGCGACAGTGTGCGGAAAGGGCGAGGATGGGAAGATGATGGTGGGGAAATGACAGTTCACGGCGCCGCGGAGAACGACCTGGGCATGGCCGGCATCGGCCCGCCGCCGGCCGCGGACACGCCGCCGGCAGCCCGCGGCCGGGCACTCGACCGGCTTGAGCGCCTCGTCGCCGGCTACGGAGCGCAGGCACGCCCGCTCCGGCGAGTGATCGCGCTGCTGACCGAACGGCCGTGGACCATCGGCGACCTCGTCCGCGCCTCGGGGGTAGCCCGCCGTAATGTCGAAGAGATCCTCGACTGCCTCGCCGATGACCTGCGGGAGGAGCCGGGGCGGCCCGGCGGCGCGGTAATGATCAAAGAGCCACTGGTAGTCACCTATCGAGACCATTTCGGCTTCGACGAGCTCCGCCGCACCCAGCTCACCGATCCGCTCGCGCAACGCCTCGCCGCGCGCCAGGCCCTGGTGGACACCATGGCCGAGCTTGTGGCCGCGGCACCACCGTCGCGCGTCGACCTCGACCACGTCCCGGCCACCGGAGAGACCGCTGCTCGGCGCGCGTTGTGGATGGACTCCACCTATGACCTCGCCGGGGCGCGCCTGCTGTGCATCGGCGATCATGATCTCACTTCGCTGGCGGCCTGCTCCCTCGTCCCGAACCTGTCCGTGACCGTCGTCGACCTCGATGAACGGCTGCTGGAGTTCATCGATGCCCAGTCCAGGCGGAGGGGCCTGGACATCCGCTGCCTGTTCGCCGACCTGCGCTTCGGGCTGCCTGCCGTCACCGAGTCCTGGGCCGATCTGATCTTCACCGATCCGCCGTACACTCCCGAGGGGGTGACCCTCTTCCTGCAACGAGGGCTGGCCGGCCTGCGTGACACCCTGCGTGGCCGGCTGCTGCTCGCCTACGGGCACAGTGATCTGCATCCGGCGCTCGGCTGGAAGGTACAGCGCGCCGTCAGCGACCTGCATCTCACCGTTGAGGCGATTATGGCGGACTTCAACGGCTACGACGGTGCCGAGGCCGTGGGCGCGGCCAGTGACCTGTACGTCTGCCGGCCGACCGCGGCCACCTGGCGGCAGCTGGCTGGCGCGGCTCCCGGCCCCCGAGGCCGCGCCGCGATCTACACCCGGGGCCGGCAGGCGGTGGAAAGCGGCAGCGCGGGGCCGTCACCGGCGGCCGCCCAGGAGCTGCTGGCGGCGGCCGCGGCCGGCCTCGACGGTGGCCGGCTGGTGTTCATCGGCGACGGCGCTCCGGATGCCTCGCCCTCGGGGCCCGCCCATGTCCGTCTCGCCACGGCGCTGCGAAGCGGGCTGCCACGGTCGGTCAGCGGACGCGGCCGGGTGCAGGTGGCCGTGGACCTGACAGCTGATCCGGGACCGTGGCTCGCCCGGACCCTGCTCGCGGTCAACGCCGACCGGCTGGTCGCCCTTGTCCCAGCCGGTCATACCGATCTGGCGGACCCCGCCTCCTTCGGTGCGCTGGGCGGGCTGGTGGCGCCGAAATGGCGGCTGTGCTGGCGGCGGCTTGCCGGCGAGCGGCTCGCCCTGGTCGAGGCGGCCCCGATCGAGACCGCCGAGCTGACCGCGGGGGAAGGCATGGTCCGCTGGCTGCTCGACCGTGCCCACGGCAAGGTCGGCAACGTCTGGGCGGAGGCGCTGGCCCGGGGCGCGGCACCGGGCGCCGCCGGTTCACTCACCAGGAAGGACGCCCGAGCAGCCGTCGAGACAGCCGTAGCCGACCCGGGGCTGCTCGCCGCGACGCTGATGGACCTGCCCCGCCACCAGATCGCACGCATCGCGGCCCAGGTCGCCCGCACCACCGACACCCGCCCCACCCACGCCCGCACCACCGATAGATGCACCCACCGATAGGCGAGCCCGGTCGGCCGGCGGAGATCCGGATACGGGAATGTCCGGGAGACCCTGGAGAACCCAGCAACCTCACAGCTTGTGTTCAGCATCGCTGAAGTCCCGTTGCCCACCATCAATGTCAGAGCGCCGGCACGGTCGGGCGCGGACACGGAGGGCAGCCCATGAGCTTGATGATGCTGGGGTCATCCGAACATCCGGAGTCAGCCGAGGCCGCCACCACGCACCCACAGCCACCCATAGACGCGTCACTGTCCGTACCCACCGCCGTCCCCGGCACAGTATCGGCGCCACCAGCCTCGCCCGCGGTCCATCCGTGCGCACCGCGGCACTGGTGGCGCGACGTGGCCGGCCTGTGCGCGTACGCGAGCATGATCGTCGTGGTGGCCCTGTGGCTCGCGCACGGCGGCATCGCCAGCCTCACCGGGAGCGCTGGCATCCTGACCGGTCTCGGCCGGCTCACCGGACTGGTCGCCGCGGACCTGCTGCTCATCCAGGTGCTGTTGATGGCGCGCATTCCCTGGGTGGAACGCGGCTACGGCCAGGATGAACTCACCCGGCGTCATCGCCTGGTTGGTTTCGCCTCGTTCAACCTGGTGCTCGCCCACATCGTTTTGATCATCCTGGGCTATGCGGCGTCGGCCCGGACCGGCCTCGTCAGCCAGGCATGGGACCTCATCGCCAACTACCCCGGCATGCTGCTGGCAACGACCGGATTCGCGCTGCTCGTGATGGTCGTCGTCACCTCGGTGCGCGCGGCCCGACGGCGGCTGCGCTACGAGTCCTGGCACCTGCTGCACCTGTACGCCTACCTCGGGGTGGGGCTGTCCATCCCCCATGAGCTGTGGACCGGCGCGGACTTCACCGCGACGGCGTGGGCGAGGATGTACTGGTGGACGGTCTACGCCGCCGCGGCCGGCAGCATCATCGTGTTCCGCCTCGGTCTGCCCGCGTTGCGCACCTGGCGGCACAGCCTCGTCGTTGACCGCGTCGTCGCCGAGGCGCCCGCTGTCGTGTCCCTGCACCTGCGCGGCCAGGCGATCGAACGGATGCACGCGAGTGCTGGGCAGTTCTTCATCTGGCGGTTCATGACTGGACCAGGGTGGTCACGCGGGCATCCCTACTCGCTGTCCGCACCGCCGCACCCGCGCTGGCTGCGGATCACCGTGAAGGACCTCGGGGACGGCAGCCGCGCACTCGCCCGCGTACGGCCCGGCAGCAGGGTACTCATCGAGGGCCCCTACGGCCGGCTCACCGCTGCCGTCCGCCAACGACGCCGCCTGACGATGATGGCTTCCGGTATCGGCATCACCCCGGTCCGAGCGCTGCTGGAAGAACTCGACTACTCCCCCGGTGAAGCGACGCTGGTCTACCGGGCCAGCACCGAGGAGGATTTCATCTTCCGCTACGAGCTGGACATGCTGGCCGCGAAACGCGGCGTCCGCGTCATCTACCTGCCTGGGCACCGTTCGCCGGACCGCTCGTCATGGCTGCCGGAACGCTTCTCCCACCTGTTGGACGACGACGCGCTGCGGCAGATCGTGCCCGACATCGCCGATCACGACGTGTTCATCTGCGGTCCCGACGCCTGGATGGACGCCGTACGGGACGCGGCGCTGCTGGCCGGGGTCCCATCCGAACAGCTGCACCTGGAACGCTTCCGTTGGTGAGCTGCGCGCGGGACGGGAGACGCGGTCTGGCGGACTCGCGGGACCGCGTCCCCCGCCCACGGCGTCCAGACCACAACCACGGCAGCCTCAGAAAGGACTCCGGCATGCGCCGCATCGTGCTCGCCGTCGCATCGACGGTCGCCGGCCTCGTGCTGTTGTTCAGCTACCGCACCAGCACCAACACCGGCACCGGCACCGGCATGGCTGCGACGGCGGTCACCAGCTCCGGCGGCAGCTCTGGCGATGGTTCCAGCGGCGTCTCCAGCGGATCGACGACGCTGACGGGATCCGAGGTCAACACCAGGTGGGGTGTCGTCCAGGTACAGATCACTGTCAACGCTGGCCGGATCGTCAACGCCGGGACCGTCCAGCTGCCGGACCACAACCCGCGCGACGTGGAGATCAACCGGGTGGCGGTCCCGATCCTCAACTCCGAGGCTGTGGCCGCCCAGAACGCAAAGATCGATGTGGTCAGCGGCGCGACCGTCACCAGTGACGGCTACATCCGTTCGCTGCAGTCCGCCATCGACGCGGCACACCTGTCATGACGGCCTGGGCAGCGGGGTCGATGTCCCGGCGGGCGTGGGTCGAGCAGATCATGGGCATGCCCGTCAGCCTGCACCTGCGCGGGCCCCGAGCGGCCGGCGACAGCGCCGTCGAACAGCTCGTCACAGCGCTCTTCGCCCATCTGCGCGCGGTGGACGCCCTGTTCAGCACCTACCGAGCGGACAGCGAGATCATGAGGCTGAACCGGGGCGAACTGCGTCTGGACGCCTGTGACCCCCTTGTCCAGGAGGTCGCGGACCTGTGCGCCGAGGCCACCCGGCGCACCGACGGCTACTTCAGCGCCGAGCTACCGGCGCCCGGCCATCCGACCGGGACTGGGACCACGGCTGGGACCGGGACCGCCGCTGGAGCCAGCGCCGGCCGCCGCTGGTTCGACCCGTCCGGGCTGGTCAAGGGCTGGGCGGTCGAGCGTGCCGCGGCGAGGCTGACAGCGATCGACGGCCACGACTACTACCTGAGCGCGGGCGGGGACATCGCCGCGTACGTGGCCGACCCGGTGTCCCCGGCCTGGAACGTCGGAATCTGTGATCCTTTCGACAGCACGCGCGTGCTCGCCACCGTGCCCGTCCGCTCGGGTGGGGTGGCGACCTCAGGCAGCGCGGCGCGTGGCGCGCACATCATGAATCCGAGGACAGGCCGGCCCGCGAGTTCGGACCTGCTGGCGGTGACGGTTACCGGTCCATCACTGATGTGGGCGGACGTGTATGCGACCGCCGCGTTCGCCCGCGGCTCCGATGCGCTGGCATGGCTCGCGGGCCTGGACCGGACAGCGGCTCTGGTGGTCACCGCGGACGGCGCGCGGCACGCCACGCCCGGATTCGGCGGGGCCGAGCCCGCGCGGCGGTCCACATCCGATGGGCAGCGACAGCCGACCGCTGACAAGTGACTGGCGGTAGCGAGAGCAACGCTGTGACCCGTCCCTGACCGACGGGTCGAACACCCGGAGGCACGGCCGCATAAGCTCGACGTTCGTCTCGCCGTTCCCAACGCCCGTGCGGATGTCCACGAACGGAGCGTAATCACGCGGCCGGCGCAATCACACCGCACAAGCCGGGAGGGACCCAGGTGCCGACCACGTACGAGCAGGAACTCGCCTGCGAACAGAAATATGTCGACACCCTGTACAGCCGGCTGGACGACCTGCGCGACCGGACCCGCGAGCAGTTGCGCGCCGTGCTGCTGGAACCGGGCACCGGCACCCCGCAGTCACGGGTCGAGCGGGATGCCTTCGCCACCGCGTACTCCGACCGGATCGGCCAGCTCGACGCCGCCGAGGGACGGCTGTGTTTCGGCGCGATGGACTTCGGTGCCATAGATGACGGCGCGATAGACGCGATAGACGCGATAGACGCGATAGACGCGATAGACGACGGCGCCACAGGTGGCGGTGCCATGGAGCTCGGCGCGCCGAACTCCGGCGCCCTGGATCACAGCCCGCTGGGCCGTGCCGACCACCAGCGTGTCTACATCGGGCGTATCGGTCTTTCCGACGACGAGCACGAGCCCATGCTGGTCGACTGGCGGGCCCCGGTGGCCACCACCTTCTACCAAGCGACCCTCGCCAACCCGCACGGCCTGCGCAGGCGCCGGCACCTACGTGCCAAAGGGCGGGAGATCAGCGGATTCACCGACGACGTGCTCGACATCGCGGGCGCGCGGAACGGCTTCGCCGGCGGATCAAACGGATCAAGCAGTGACGGGCCGCTGCTGGAGGCCCTGTCCGCACCCCGCTCCGGCCGTATGCACGACATCGTCGCGACGTTGCAGGCCGAGCAGGACGCGGTGATCCGCGCTGACTCGTCCTGCGTCCTGATCGTCGACGGCGGACCGGGCACCGGCAAGACCGCGGTGGCCCTGCACCGGGCCGCCTATCTGCTCTACACCGAACGGGAACGGCTCGCCCGCTCCGGCCTCCTGGTGGTCGGCCCGAGCCCGATTTTCCTGCGTTACATCGAACAGGTGCTGCCCTCTCTCGGTGAGACGGGTGTGGTTTTCGCGACCCCGAGCCGGCTGTTCCCCGGCGTCGACGCCGTCGGCGACGAGGACGGCCGCGTCGTCGCCCTCAAGGGGGATCTGCGGATGGCCAGGCTGGTGGCCGAGGCGGTGAAGGCCCGCCAGGAGGTCCCGGCACACGATGTGGACGTCCCCTACGACGGCGCCGTGCTCCGTCTTGAGCGTCGCGCTGTCGAGAATGCCCGCACCCGGGCACGGCGCAGCCGCCGTCCGCACAACATGGCCCGGCGGGTGTTTGTCCGGGAGACAATCGCCGCCCTCACCAACCAGGTGGTCGCGAACCTTGCCGGTGGCCTGCTTGACGGCGACGAACGGGAGGAGATCGCCGCCTACCTGCACGCCGACCAGGGAGTCCGGGCGGCCATCGACGCGATGTGGCCGCGGCTGACCCCCGAGGCGTTGCTCGCCGATCTGTTCGCCACACCCGCCCGGCTCGCCACCGCCGCGGCCGCCGCCAAGCTGACCAAGCACGAGCAGCACCTGTTGCACCGCCCGCCCGACACCGCAGCCGCATGGACGCCGGCCGACGTGCCGCTGCTCGATGAGGCCGCCGAGCTGCTCGGCGATCCCGACGCCGACGTCGCCGAGCGCGCCGAGCGGGAGGCGGACCGGGAACGGCGCGCCGAACAGGCGTACGCCCTCGACGTCCTCGACGGCCTCGGCCTCACCGGGCTGGTCGACGCGGAGGCGGTGGCGACGGGCATGGCCGAGCGGTGGTCGGGCTCCCGGGCACGACGCAGTGCCGTCGACCACGCTCGCGGGGATCGGTCCTGGACGTTCGGCCATCTCATCGTCGACGAGGCCCAGGAAGTGTCGCCGATGCTGTGGCGGCTGCTGTGGCGGCGCTGCCCGATGCGGTCGGCCACCCTGGTCGGTGACCTCGCCCAGGCCGCGACTCCGGGCGCGGCCCGTTCCTGGGCCGAAGCGCTGGCCCCGCATATCGGGGACAGGTGGCGGGCGGAGCACCTCACCGTCAACTACCGGACCCCGCTCGAAATCATGGACGTAGCCGCTGACGTGCTCGCCGCGCAGGACCCGGTCGCGCGGCCACCGCGTTCGGTGCGTACCACCGGGCGGCATCCCGTCGCGCTGCGCGTCGGCACGGGCACCGGTACTGGCACCGGCACCGGCGCCCTGGTGAGCGCGGTCATGGACGCGGCCGGTCACGCCGCCGAGGACGTCGGCGACGGCCGGGTCGCGGTGATCTGCCCAGCGGATCTCGTCGAAGCCGTCCGCGCGGCGTTCACGACCGTGCCGGCTGGCGGTATGCCCGGTGACGCGGACATGCTGGCCGCCACTGTCGTGATCCTCACTGTGACGGAGGCCAAAGGCCTGGAGTTCGACGCGGTCATCCTGGTCGAGCCAGCCGCGATCGTCGCCGCTTCACAGCGCGGGCTGGCCGACCTGTACGTCGCTATGACCAGGGCGACCCAGACACTCACCGTGCTGCATACCGATGAGCTGCCCGCGGTGCTGCACCGCCTGGCCGCGGACCCACCGCCCAGCACCACCTGCCCCACCGCCACCCGACCCACCGCCACCTGACCCACCGCCACCTGACCCACCGTCGCCCCCAGCTGCCCGGCCGGGCTCACCGGCCATTGTGAACACTCACTCGCGGATGACCGATCCATCACGGCGTGTACCGGGGTTGTTCCGTGGGAACACACCGGGCATGACTTTTGGACCAACCAGGACGCCGACCGCCAAGCGGGACGGAACCATCAGCCTGGTCTGCGGGATCGCCGGTCTGTTCTTCCTCGGGATCGCCCTCGGCATCGCGGCGATCGTCTTCGGCGTGCGTGGCAGGCGCGGTGGCGGCGGCGGGCAGGCAACAGCCGGGTTCGTCCTCGGCGTCATCGACATCGTACTGTGGGTCATCGGCCTGGCCGCCTGGCACGCGAACGCCTACGTCTGGTACTGATCATCAAAGGCGGTGTAATCATGGCTCTCCGTGCCATTCAGCACCCCGGCCGGCTGGACACCGTTCCCGCCGACCGCCGCTGCCGCGGCGGCTGTTACCACGACCAGCACGACCAGCGCAACGGACGACTCGGACAAAACCCGAGACGACCTGGACAAAACCAGACCGCGGCACGGCACAATACTGGTACCGATACCGTTCTCCGTACACGCACCACCGCGGGCCCTCCGCCGCGACGAGATCCGCGACGCGGGGCCGAGGGCCGCACGACAGAAATAGATCGGGACAGGCGTGGCTTCATCTTCGGTGAAGCCACCTGACGGATTCTGCGAGGAGGTCTCCACCGGTGCTCGACCCGAGTGCGCTGTACGAGATCGCTGACGATCTGCCCGAGCTGGGTCGGCCCGTGCTGGTGGAGGCGCTGACAGGTGTCGTCGACGCGGGCGGGGCGGTCCGCCTTGCCAGCCAACACCTGCTGAGCGCCCTCGAGCACCGGCTCATCGTGACCTTCGATGTGGACCAGCTGCTTGACTACCGCTCCCGCCGACCATCCATGATCTTCGTTGAGGACCACTGGGAGCACTACGAGGAGCCGGTGCTCGGCCTGCATGTGCTCAACGACAGCGCCGGCACCTCGTTCCTGCTGCTGTGCGGCCCAGAACCCGACCTGCAGTGGATGCGGTTCACCACCGCGGTGCGCGGCGTCGCGGCGCTCCTGGGCGTCCAGGTCACCGTGGGCCTCAACGCGATCCCGATGGCTGTGCCGCACACCCGCCCCTGCGGGATCACCGCCCACGCCACCCGACCGGATCTGGTCACCGGGTACGAGCCCTGGCTGCGGCGGGTACAGGTCCCCGGCACCGCCGGCCATCTGCTGGAATACGAGCTGGGACGGGAAGGCCGCGACGCGATGGGCTTCGCCGCCCACGTCCCGCACTATCTCTCCCAAACCGACTATCCGGCGGCGACCGAGGCGCTGCTCACCGCGGTGTCCAAGGCGACCGGCCTGCTGCTGCCGCTGGACGGGCTGCGCGCGGCGTCGGCCGCGGTCCACGACAACGTCAACCGGCAGCTGGAAGAGGGCGCCGAAGCCGCCGCGCTCGTCCGGGCGCTCGAAGAGCAATACGACGCGTTCATGCGCGGCCGGGAGGGCTCGAACCTGCCCACGGCCACGACCGACTCCCTGCCGACCGCGGACGAGCTCGGCGCCGCGCTGGAACGCTTTCTGGCCGAGCAGACCGAGCCCGGTGGCCCACCCACACCGTGATCCGGCCCCACGTCCGGACATGATCCGGCCCCGCCTCCGGACATCGTGATCCGGGCCGGCTCAACCACTCGATCGTCCCGTGCCCGCGGTCCGGGCCATCGTCAGCGCCATCTCGCGTAACCGTCGCCAGTCCATCGGCGGCTTCGCCACGGGGACACCGGGACGGGCTCGCGGCACCCGGACCCGCAGGGCCCCCGGCCGGACGACGCAGCGTACCGGTGTGGACAGCGACAGCGCCTCGCCGTCGACAGCAATCTGGATGCTCGGCTCGGCCGCGTCGACAACGACCTCGGCCGCGGTGCGTACCTCGAGACCATCCCCGTGCCTGCCGCGCAGCAGCCCCGCGGCCTGTGCCGCGTTCTCGACGGTGACACCGAGGATGCCGAGGACCCCGCTGTCCAGCCGCACGCGTCGCCCCAGACCGGCGATGTCACCCGTGCCGTATGGATTGTTGCTCACCAGCACCGCCCGTGCCCCGTCGAGGGTGAGCCCCTCGGCACGGACCGCCAGGTACGGGCCAGCGTGCCCGGCCAGCAGGTCGGGGAGCATGTCGAGGAGGGTCTGGACCTTGTCACCGCGATAGGCGGGACTGTGCACCACAGCCCCGTAGGCGCCGAAGGACACGTTGTTGACAAAGGGCCGTCCGCCGACGAATCCGAGGTCGACGCGCAGTTCGACGCCGTCGGTGAGCGCGTTCAGGCAGGTCGACGGGTCGTCCCGGTCCAGGCCGAGGTCCAGCGCGAAGTGGTTGCGGGTACCGGCCGCGATGACCATGAAGGGGAGGCCGTATCCAGCCGCGACGCCGGCTACGAGTGCCTGCGTTCCGTCGCCGCCGGCCACGCCGAGCAGGTCCGCCCCGCGCCTCACCGCCGCGCGCGCTAGTTCGACCACGTCAGCTTTGCCTGACACGTCCATCATAACCACGTCGGCGCCCAGCTCTTCGGCCCGCTCCGCCAGGTTGTACTTCGCCACCTTTCCACCGCCGGCGTGCGGATTCATGATTATGACGGGATGCTCGGGCGCGGGTGCCTCGTGTTCGGCGGCCGCGGACCGGGGGATTCCCGCCCGCCTTGTGTCCCGGGCGAGCGCGGCGCGGCCGGTCGAGACCGCCAGCGCCCACAGTGCCGACGACACCAGCACCACCCAGATGAGACCGACCCACGCGTAGAGAACCATGACCGCCACCGGCACCGCGACCACCAGCAGGAGCGACAGCAGCCTCCGCACGCCACGGGTGGTCAGCAACCACCAGATGCCCGCGGCGGTCACCGCCAGCGCGACAAGCGCGACTCCCACCAACAGCACGCTCGCGATACGGGCAAAACCCACCAGCACCGCGGCCGCGGCAGCCGCGGCTGCCAAAGCGACCCGCGCGAGCCACCGCTGGGCCCTAGTCGCGGAGCTGGCCGAGCCGCCCGGCGGTGCGCTCACCGGGCGGGCACAGCTACGGCATGACCGCTGGAGCTCCCGATCCGTCCCGTCTTCGTCGTCACGCATCCTTTCTGCCCACTTGCGGGCCGGCTCTCCCCCGGCCTGGCGCGGGTGGACGGGTCGGCTGCCAGACAGCCCCACGGGAAGGAGCCTCCCCTACCGCCTCCGCCCGCACCACCACCAGCCGGGGCCGCCTCGCTACACGCCCCGGTGGAGCTTTAGAGCGCCCGGCAATAGGGGACGCGGCGTCGCGGGGCTGGGGCACGCACCTCGCTGCGTTGTCGTCGGTCGACACCCCAAAGACCAGGGTGACTCCCTCCTCCGCCTTGCGATGCACGCACCCCAGCCCCGCTCCTTGATCCACGCCCCTATTGCCGGGCGCTCTTATGAATGCCCGTTGTGGTAGATGTCGATCCGCTCCGCGGCATTGATCGATGACTTGGCCGGCGGCAGGAACCCGAGCTGGACGATCTGGCGCGGGGTGAGCGTGTCCAGGAGCCAGTCGGCGGCCACCCGCGTTCTGTTGGTCAGGCAGGGAAGCGCCCACAGGTGGTAGCCCCGGGTCACCGCCGCGGCGGCCACCCCGGACAACGGGATTCCGAGCGGATCAGCCACGGCGGCGGTGCCGCCGAGGTCGACGACGAAACCGAGATTGCGATGCCGGTAGGGCTTCGCCGTTCCGTGACCGAGCGAGGCCGCGACATTATGTGCGGCAACGGCACCCTGCCGGACGGCGTGCTGGGCGGTCTGCCCCGCCGGCTGGCAGCCCCGGGTCACGTCAGGCACGGCCGCGGCGTCTCCCAGCGCGAACACATCCGCGGCAGCAGGCACCTGGAACCGGGCATCCACCACCAGGCGGCCATGCTGGGTCGGCAGGCCCAACGTGGAGATCAGCGGGCTGGGAGCCACCCCGGCGCACCAGACAAGGGTGTGGGTCGCGACGCTCTCACCGTCGATGAACCGGACGCACCCAGCGCCCGCCTCCGAGATGGACGTTCGCAGCCGCACGTCGACCCCGCGGCCGGCAAGGACCCGGGCCGCCCGCCTGCTGAGCGCCTCGCCCAGCTCGGGCAGCACCCGAGGCGCCAGATCGGTGAGAATCCAGCGGATGTCCCGCTCGGTCAGGCGTGGATACTGGCCCACCGCTCGCCTGGTGAACCGCACCATCTGCGCGGCAAGCTCGGTCCCGGTGTACCCGGCGCCGACGATCACGAAGGTGCACCGGGCCCGGCGCACCACCGGATCCTCGCATGCGTCGGCGTACTCGAACTGGCGGAGCACGTGGTCGCGCAGGTAGACGGCTTCCGCGAGGTTCTTCAGGCCAAGCGCGTGATCGGTCAGACCCGGGATATCGACTGTGCGGGTCACCGCGCCGGGTGCCAGCACAAGGCGGTCCCAGCGCAGCTGTGCATGTACGGCGTTGGGTTGGCGGACAGTGATCGCGCGGCCCCGGAAGTCGACTTTCACCACATGACCGAGCGCAAGCGTGGTACGCCGCAGCGCCGCCCGGACGGAGACCGCCAGGTGGCGCGGCTCCGCCTCGCTGGTGGCCACCTGCGGCAACAGTGACGTGTAGAGAAGATGGTCGACCGGGGAGACGACGATAAGCTCGGCGGCATCCGGGGGCAGCAGCCGTTCCAGGTGCCGCAGCACGGAGAACCCGGCGAAGCCACTGCCGACCACGACGACCCGGGGCAGCGCCCTCGGGCTCCCCAAGCTCTCCGGGCTCCGGGCGCCGGCCGCGGGGCTGGGCACCGCGGCGTTGTCGCCCCGCCGGGTACGGACGTTGTCAAGCCAGCTCGAGAACACCTTGTCGGGCACGATCCACCTCCAACGAGTCGGGAACGAGCCGACCGCAGTCGTCTCCCGCGACTCGTTCCAGGTACGGCAACCGGTAAACCACGACCTCATCTCCGTGTCAGCACGACAGTGGCGTCAGCTCTGCATCGGCCGGGAACACGGCGGCCGCCTCCGCCGAGCTGGGTGAATCGGGGTCATAGCTCTGTTGAACGTTCGGCAAACCGGAGCCGCAGCCGCCCATCAGCCGATATGCCACCTGTTACGGTGACCGAACCGTCACGCTGACCTAACAGCACATACGGGATCGGGGTAAAATATGGGGGATTGGCTAAACGCCCAAAACATCATAGCTGTGCTCACCGCGCTGCTCGGTCTCGTGGTGTCCATCGGCGCAATCTGGTATGAGCGCCGGGTGCCGCATCGCAGACGCATCGGCTATCGCGTACAGATGGATACTCCCATCGGCGACGACAACCGTAACCAGGGCCAGGTAGGCGTACGATTCGGCCGGTTCAACGACATGTCCGACGCGACCCTCGTCCTCCTCCGCATTGAAAACGACGGCGCGGAGAGCATCGCCGGCACCGACTACACCGGCCTCGACGTCCACGGCCTCACCGCCGTCTTCACCGACCGCGTCGTCGAGGGCGTCGCGGTCACCCAGTCCGACGCCGAACACCTGATGGACCACTTCGCCCCGGCGGGGGGTATGCGCTTCGACCGCAACACGATCTATCTCCCCCGCGTCCCGCTCAACCACGGCCAGCACTACAAACTGCTGGTGCTGCTCACCGGTGGTGGCGTCGGCAGCGGCATCCGAGTCACCGGCGGGATCCGCAACGGCGTGGTGGAGCTCAACCGGAGTATCACGGTCGACGACAAGCCGCCCCTGTTCAGCAGGCCCGCCCGCTTGATCACCATTCTGCTCTCCCTCTTCCTCGTCACGCTGGCGGGCATCATCGTCATGCCCAGGGACCTGCCGCCGCCCATCGGCTGTGCCCCGGGCGAGCTTGCCCTCACCGGTTCCACCGCCTTCGCGCCGGTCGTGCGGGAAGCCGCCAAAAGGTACGAGTCGAACTGCCCGGGTACTAAAATCACAATGGATGCGCACGGCAGCGAGAAAGGCGTGCGGGAGCTGGCGGAGCTGGGCAGTGAGTCCAAGAACGGCCATCCGGCCCTGGTCGCCTTCTCCGACGGGCACAAGCCGGACGGCTACCCACAGCTCCAGGAGGAGCGTGTCGCTGTCTCCGCCTACGCCCTCGTGGTGAATGACCAGCTACCGATCAAAACCCTGACAATCGATGAGATACGGAAGATCTACCACGGTGATTTCCTCAACTGGAAGGAGCTCAACGGCCCTGACCTCCCTATCCTGCTCATAAGCCGGGATTCCAGCTCCGGCACGCGTGACCTGTTCCGGCGGCACATCCTCGACGGGATCAGCGAGCCGGCCTTCACCTCCCTGGACTGCAAGAACAAGAACTCCCCTCAGGACAAGGTCATCCGCTGCGAACTCGACAGCACGGGAGCGGTGTTGAAAACCGTGGCCGCGCTGCCGGGCGCCATCGGTTACAGCGAACTGCAGGCTGCTACTACCTTCCCGGGCCTGCACACGCTGCGCATCGACAGCCAGGCGCCGTCAGCCAAGCCCGTCGGTAACAGTAGCTACCCCTTCGTGGAGATCGAGTACGCTTATACCTACGGCCCGTCGCCCGCCGGTTCTCTCATCTCCAATTTCCTGAACTATCTGATGAGAGGCGGCGGCCAGGACGTGATGGGGGCCTTTGGGCAGCTACCGTGCTACAGCCCGGAGGGCTTCAGCAAATGCCAGGAGTGACTCCGCCATGACCGGCACGTCGAGTCAGGACGCCAGTTCCCTGACCGAAAACAACAGATGATGGCCCTTGACATCATCTTGCACAGGCGGTTCGGTGTCCGTAACCGTCCGTGGACGTCCAGAAGCCCGACCCTCGGTGCGCCTCCGCGGGGATCCGCACATCCGTGAACGAGCCGATCGGCCGCGAAGTGGGCAACCGGACCCCGATCCTCTATGATACGGATCATGGCTCTGA
>NZ_CAKJTL010000073.1 GCF_917627385.1 Protofrankia sp. CiT1 | reverse complement strand
CGTCGACTACCGCGCAGCGGCTTCCCCTGTCCCGCCGGCACTTCTGCCGGCTACGTCCAACGACACATGACCTCCTCACTGGAGGTCATCCATGACCACCGCCCGCCACTCGGCGGCCAAGATCGAGCTGCTGGTCGATCAGCTCAGCGGCCGGGACCGAGCGATCCTGCACGACCTCGGCAAGGTGCGGGTTCTCAGCGGCGCACAGCTCACCCGTCTGCATTTTCATGATCTTGCTGTTACATCCCGTGACCGCACCCGGCGTGGCGTCCTGGCCCGGCTCGCCGTATATGGTCTGGTCACCCCGCTGGAGCGCGCGGTCGGCGGCGCCCGTTCCGGCAGCTCCGGGTACATCTACGCCCTCGGCGTCGCCGGCCAACGTGTCCTGCCGCTACTCGACGACGAAGCGAATCCCTCGAACCAACTGGCCCGACCGCGGCGGCCCTGGACACCCGGCCAGTCCTTCCTGAAGCACACCCTGGCGATCTCGGAGCTGTACGTCCAGCTCGTGGAAGCGCAGCGGGCCAACCGGCTCACGCTGACCCGCTTCGCGGCCGAGGCTGGGGCCTGGTGGCCGAATGGGGCTGGCGGCCTCGTGAAGCCGGACGCCTCGGCCTGCGTGGCCTCCGGCGACGTCGAGGACTCCTGGTTCGTGGAGGTCGACCGGGCTACCGAGTCACCCGAGACGTTGTATCGGAAGCTACGGCGCTACGTCGACTTCGCCCATGCTGGCCAGCTCGGGCCGGACGGCGTCACGCCGCGAGTGCTGGTGACCGTCCCGCACGACCGCCGGCTCCAGGTGGTACGGGACATCCTCGCGCGTCTGCCGCCACCGGCCGAGCGGCTGTTCACGGTCGATCTCTTTGAACGAGCCGTGGATCGGATCGTGCACGTCCTTCGGGAGTGATCACTGTAATAGCAGGCGGACGGCAAATCTGTATTGCAAGCTTGCAATCATTGAGGGATACTGGAGAAAAGGAGCATTGTTCCATGGACACACCCGCACGGCCCGAGTCCCTCGGCCAGCACATCCGACAGGCGCGCCTCGCCCGGCAGTTTTCCGGCGCACAGCTCGCCCGGCTGGCCGGTGTCAGCCCCTCCAACGTCTCCCGCATCGAGAGCGGCGAGACGGCTACCCCAACGCCGGACCTGCTCCGACGTATCGCCGCCGCGCTCGACCTCGACCTCGCCGAACTCCTGGTCTACCTCGGAGTGAGCGTACCGCCGACCACGCCACCGCTTCGTATCTATCTCCGCACGATCTATCCGACGCTGCCGGATGAAGCGCTCCAGGAGGCCGTCGACGCGGTGGCCCGGATTGCAGAAAGGCACGAGGCCGACCGCTGAGAGCTACTACGAGAACCAGTGCGACACATACGGCATACCAAGAAAGGGGGGAAGCCTTGAAAAATACGAACATAGATATCCTCACGAAAGTCCGGGAGATCATCCCAAGACGGGCCGTCACCCAGGGTGAAGCCCTGATCCTGGCTGAGCGGCAGGCGACGCTACTACTCCACCTGCTCGGCATCCGGCAGGTTCCGATCGACGTCTTCAAGATCAGCGAGCTGCCGAATGTCGAGGTGCAGGTCAGACCCCGGCACGAGATGCCGATCATCGCTGACCTGCCGGAGACCTCGGAAGTCGGCGGCGTCACCCATCTACACCGGGATGGTCGAACGGTCTTCACGATCAACCGCGAGGACCCCATCGGCCGCCGCCGGTTCTCATTGGCCCACGAGGTCAAACACCTGCTCGACGACCCGATTGTGTCCACGGCCTATGTCAGGATCGGCTTCGGCACGGCCGAGGACCACGCCCGCCAGATCGAACGCATCTGCGATCACTTCGCGGCCTGCTTCCTCATGCCCCGAACCGTCATCAAGCGCGCCTGGTCCAGCGGGTTGCAGGACCTTGAAGCCCTCGCCGGGCAGTTCAAGGTGTCCATCTCGGCCATGCGGATACGCCTGAAGTACCTGGGGCTGACCGACGAAGCCGAGCGGCCGGTGTCGGAGTACTTCCGGCTGGACGGGCCGTCGATGTTCTTCGGGGCCGACTGCCCCAACGCGGCATAAGTAACGAAAGGAGGAACCGTGAGCAAGCAGAAACGCCCGACGATACGCGGCGAACAGGCCATCGCCTACTACCGCGTCTCGTCAGCTGGGCAGGTCAATACCGACTTCGACCCGGAAGGCATCTCGCTGCCCGCCCAGCGCGTGGCCTGCAACGAACGTGCCCGCGAGCTGGGCGTCGTCCTGGTCGATGAGTACCTCGACCCCGGGAAGAGTGGCAAGACGATTGACCAGCGGCCGGCGTTCCAGGAGATGATCGCCCGCATCAAGGCCGACCGGAACATCAAGCACGTCTTCGTCTATGCCCTGTCGCGGTTTGCCCGCAACCGCTACGACGACGCGATCATGATGATGACCCTCGAACGGCTGGGCGTCCAGCTCCACTCCGCCACCGAGCGGAACCTGGACGCCTCGCCGGCCGGCCAAGCCATGCACGGCATGATCGCTGTGTTCAACGAGTACCAGGTGCGGGTCAGCGGCGAGGACATCAAGTACAAGATGGGCCAGAAAGCCATGAAGGGCGGCACGCTCGGCGTCGCACCCCTCGGCTACCTGAACGTCCGTGAGCAGTTCGAGGGCCGTGAGGTCCGCACGGTGATCGTCGACCCGGATCGCGGTCCCCTGATCACGCTGACCTTCGAGTTGTACGCCACCGGCAAGTACAACTTCCACACTCTGCGTGAGGCAGTCACCGCTGCGGGCCTGCGCACCAAGCCGACGAAGCGCTGGAGCGCCCGCCCCATCTCGGTACACAAGATCGGCGACTTGCTGAAAGATCGCTACTACCTCGGCCTCGTCAGCTACGAGGGCGAGGAGTACCAGGGCCGGCACGAGCCCCTGGTCTCCCAGGACCTGTTCGACCAGGTGCAGCGAGTGCTGTTTGCCGAACGGCAGGCCGGGGCGCGGCAACGCGTCCACAACCACTACCTCAAGGGCCTCGTGTGGTGTGACCGCTGCCAGCGACGGCTGATCATCACGCCTGGCAAGAGCAAGACCGGCGTGACCTACTTCTACTACATCTGCCGGGGACGCCAGGACCGCTCCTGCGACCTGCCGTACCTGCCGGTGGCGGACGTCGAAGACGCCATCGAGCGGCACTACGTCAACGTCCGGCTCTCCGAAGACTTCCGCGCCGAGGTCCAGAGCCGCCTCGACGAAGCCCTGTCCAGCACCACGGACAGTACTCGTCGGCTGCACGCACAGTACCAGCGGCAGCTCAAGGAGCTGAACAAGCGGGAAGACGACCTGCTGGATCTTGTTGGCGATCCGGACTGGCCGAAGGACAAGCTGACAGCCAAGATGCGGGCCGTCCGCGAGGAACGTGCCCGGATCGAGACCCGGCTGGGTGAACAGGATCTGCCCCTCAACGAGGGCTACGAGGTGCTGACCACCGTGCTTCGCCTCCTGGAAGATCCACAGGCGCTGTATCGGCGCTCAGGTCTCCGGGCTCGGAAGGTGCTCAACAAGGCCGTTTTCACCCGGTTGTACCTCGACCAGGTACCCGCTGGGGCTACGGTGACCACCGAGGATCTCAACGAGCCGTTCGCCACCGCCGTGACGGCACACCGGGCCTGGAGCCTTGGGGAGGCCGTAGACGATGTACTGGCGGAACGCGCTACGCGCGTGGCCCCTGCACGCGAAAGCGGCGCCTCCCTGTCGGGTGACGCCGCTTCGCTGGGGTTCACTACCACCGCCTCGCTGAGCACTGTCCTGGAGGACGAGTGTTCGAGTAAGGCCGTGATGGTGGAGCTGAGGGGATTCGAACCCCTGACCCTCACACTGCCAGTGTGATGCGCTACCAGACTGCGCCACAGCCCCAGACGTGCTTTCGTCACCCTTGCCGTTCGTTCGTACCGTTCACACCCTACAGGTTCCGCCGAGCACCCCGTCAGGGGGCACTCGGTGAGTGTACCGGTTCGATGTCCGGAGCGGCCGCGGGCATCTGCGGGGGCAGGCCCGCTTCGGACGTGCCGGGAGCGGGAACCCCGGTGAGCGCCAACGGGCCGCCGTTGTGCTCGACCAGCCGGAACCGTCCGCCGTCACCACGCAGCAGCGTCCAGCAGCAGTTTCTCAGCGGCCCGAACCGCCACCAGACCGATGACGGTATCTCCAGCAGCCGTCCGATCAGGGCCCTGGCGGTGCCGCCGTGCAGCACCAGGACGGCAAGCCCATCCTCACCGGGGAGCCCTTCAGCGACAAGGTCGTCAATGACGCCAACCGCTCTGGCGCCGACCTCCACGTAGGTCTCACCACCGCCACGGCGCACGTCCTCGCCACGACGCCACGCCGCGTCCTCCGCGGGGAAACGGAGGGCCGCCTGCGCGGCCGTCAGCCCCGACCACTCCCCCAGCGAGATCTCCCGCAGCCTGGCGTCCATCCGAACCGGAATGCCGAGCTCAGCCGCGGTCGCCCGGCAGCGCAGCAGGTCCGAGGAGATGACAACGTCAGGGGCAAGCGCGCGGACCGCGGGTGCGACCAGCCGCGCCTGCGCCCGGCCGGTCTCGTCCAACGGAGGATCCGCGTGCCCCTGGAACCTGCCGACATCGTTCCAGGCGGTGCGGCCGTGCCGCCACAGCAGGATCCTCACCAGCGACCAACACCGGGTCCAGCGGCTTCGACATGCCGGGAAAGATCACGGTCGACGAAGGCGATCCGCGGGCAGTCCTTCCAGAGCCGTTCGAGTCCGTAGTAGGTCCGCTCCTCACCGTGCTGTACGTGCACCACAACATCGGAGAAGTCGAGCAGCACCCAGCGTCCCTCGCGTTCACCCTCGCGGCGCAACGGCTTGGCCCCGAGCCTGCGCAGTTGCTCCTCGACGCCATCAACCACGGCCTTGACCTGCCGTTCAGTGTCGGCGGACACGACCACGAAGCAGTCCGTGATAGCAAGACGCTCGCTGACGTCCAGCACGACGATGTCGCTGGCGAGCTTGTCCGCCGCGGCCTGCGCGGCTTCGAGGGCGAGTTCGACGGCTCGCGGGGATGCGGTCACGAATACATCTCTCCTGACTGGGTCACCGGGCTTCCGGCTGCGCGTCAAAAACATGATCGCGCAGCCGCTGGCGGCGGGGCATGCCCGTCGACTACGGTTAACGATCGTATGCGCCGGAGCGGTTTGCGTACCGCCCATCCAGCCTGACATACCCAACGCTTTCACGTGCCTGATTGTGACCCGTACCGGTACCCTGGCCACGCCATGCGGGCAGGCGACAAGATCATGGGACGGGCGTCGCCGCTGGGTCGCGCGGTCGGTACAGCCCGCTTTTGGCAATAAAGCGCACCACCCCGTCCGGGGTGAGGTACCAGATGGGCGCCCCGCGGCTCACCCGGGCACGGATGTCGGAAGAGGAGATCGTCAACGCCGGAACCTCCAGGAGGCTGACCGCGTCACCCGGTAGGCTCGCGTCGAGCTCCAGTTGGTAGCCGGGCCGGGTGACCCCGACGAAATGAGCCAGCCCGAACAGCTCCCGGACGTTGCGCCAGCTGAGGATCTGTGCCAGCGCGTCCGCCCCGGTGATGAAGAACAGTTTGGCCCGCGGCCGCACGAGGCGCAGGTCCCGCAGGGTGTCAATGGTGTAGGTTGGGCCGCTCCGGTCGATGTCAATCCGGCTGACGGTGAACTGTGGATTGCCCGCCGTCGCAAGGAAGGTCATCAGATACCTGTCCTCGGCTGGCGACACCTCTCTGTCCGCCTTCTGCCACGGACGCCCGCTCGGCACAAAGACCACCTCGTCCAGATCGAACAGTGCCGCGACCTCACTGGCGGCGACCAGATGACCGTTATGTACCGGATCAAAGGTCCCGCCCATCACCCCGAGCCTCACGGACGGACCGTAACGGGAGCACACCGTGATTTCGACTTCTCCGGGAAGTATCACATCCGCGCCCAACGGCCCGGACCGAGCGCACCGGGCATAGCGGCGGAAATCCAGCCTGTAGCCACCGGCCACGAGGAACGCCGCAAGGAACGCCGCAAGGAACGCCGCAAGGAACGCCGCAAGGAACGCCGCAAGGAACGCCGCGAGGAACGCCGCGTCCCGCCGGGCCAGGGCCACCGGCCATCGCCGTAGGCTGACCACGTACTCGCCGGGGCTCGCCGTCGCCATGATCCGGCATCGACGCCCGCGCCCCGCCCAGATCAGCTCATGCTCACATCCCTGTTGCCGGTTGCTCCTCATTCTCGTCCAGTTCCCGTTTCCCCTATCCGTTTCTATTCTGTTCTTACGCTGTTCTTATTCTGTTAATCCCGACTCGAGGAGGCTACCTGATGCCGGTGAGTCCGCTCGCGGGCCAGCCCGCGCAGCCTGACATTCTCATCGACGTGGACGCGCTGCTGGCCGCATACCACGACGAGCGGCCCGACCCCGGCGAGGCATCCCAACGGGTCTCGTTCGGGACATCCGGGCACCGCGGGTCGTCACTGCGCCGCTCCTTCAACGCCGATCACATCGTCGCGATCACGCAGGCGATATGCGAACACAGGGCCGCCCACCACGTGGACGGACCGCTGTTCATCGGTGTGGACACCCACGCCCTGTCCGCGCCCGCGCTCACCAGCGCGCTGGAAGTACTGGCCGCGCACGAGACGCATACCCGGATCGCCCCGGCTGGCGAGGCCACTCCCACCCCCGTGATCTCGCACGCGATCCTCACGCACAATGCCCGCCGCGCGGCCGGGCAGGCTCATGGTCTCGCCGACGGTATCGTGATCACGCCGTCACACAACCCACCCGCGGATGGCGGATTCAAGTACAACCCACCGACCGGGGGGCCGGCGGACACCGGCCTGACCACCTGGATCCAGAACCGCGCGAACGCACTGCTCGCGGACGGGCTGCGGGGGGTCTCACGGGTCCCGCCCGCGCGTGCCCGCACGAGTGCGGCCGTGCACGACTACGTCACGGCCTACGTCGACGACCTGGCAGCCGTGATCGACCTCGACGCGATCCGCGGCGCGGGCGTCAGGATCGGCGTCGACCCGCTCGGGGGCGCGAGCGTGGCCTACTGGCAGGCCATCGCCGAGCGTTTCAAGCTCGACCTCGACGTGGTCAACACCACGGTCGATCCACGGTTCGGATTCATGACCGTCGACTGGGACGGCAAGATCCGGATGGACCCCTCCTCGCCATACGCGATGGCGTCGCTGCTGCGTCTGAAGGATTCCTTCGACGTGGCGCTGGCCAACGACGCCGACGCCGACCGGCACGGCATCGTGACGCCGGGCGAGGGCCTGCTCAACCCCAACCACTACCTGTCAGCCGCGATCTCCTATCTGTTCGCGCATCGCGACGGCTGGCCCGGCGCTGCCTCGATCGGCAAGACCCTGGTCAGTTCGAGCATGATTGACCGGGTCGCCGCCGGGCTCGGACGTGAGATCGTCGAGGTTCCGGTCGGTTTCAAGTGGTTCGTGGACGGGCTGATCGACGCCTCCCTCGGATTCGGCGGGGAGGAGAGCGCGGGCGCGTCGTTCCTGCGCCGCGACGGCCGGGTCTGGACCACCGACAAGGACGGTCTGATCGCCTGCCTGCTCGCCGCTGAGATCACGGCTGTGACCGGGAAGGACCCCGGTCAGCACTACGCGGCACTCACCGACAGGTACGGCGCGCCCGCGTACCGCCGGGTGGATGCGCCGGCCTCCCCCGCGCAGAAGGAGGTCCTGACCTCCCTGACCCCGGCTGACCTGGACGCCTCCATGCTCGCGGGCGAGCCGGTGATCACCGCGCTGTCCCATGCTCCCGGGAACGGAGCAGCGATCGGCGGGATCAAGGTCATCACCGAGAACGCCTGGTTCGCGGCGCGCCCGTCCGGCACCGAGGACGTGTACAAGATCTACGCGGAGAGTTTCCGCGGACCCGAGCACCTGGACACCGTCCTCGCCGAGGCGCAGTCCGTCGTGGACGCCGCCCTCGCCCGCTAACTGGCCGAATCGGCGGAAGGGGCGGAAGGGGCTGGCGGGGCTGGCGAGGCCGGTCGGCTGGTTCGGCGGCGGGCCCGCCGGGCCAGCCGGTAGCCCATGTACACCGTCGCGGCGGACAGCAGGATCAGGATGATCGGCCCGATCAACGCGACGATCTCCGTCAGACCACCGGCGAAGCGATCCCAGGACAGCCGGACGGCCCGGCCAAGACCCCGGCCGGTGCCGTCCGGAGCGCCGCCGGCCGCCGCGCCCCGCTCACTGATCCCGACGGTGAGGGTGGCAAGATCACTGGAGCCAGCCAGCACCTGGCGCTGGCCCTCAAGCTGTTCAATCCGCAACTGCACGTTGTCGATCTGCTGGCGGACGGCGAGGACCTCCCCGATCGTCCCGGCCTTGGCCAGGAGCGCCAGATAGCTGTCCTGGGAGCTCCGCAACGCCTTCAGCCGGGACTGGAGATCTACGTACTGGCCGGTCACGTCCCGGGTGGAAACGGTCGAAGCGCGAACCTCGCCGATCTTCCCGACCTGGTCGCGCAGCGGCTCGAACGAACCGCTCGGGACCCTCAGGGTGACGTTGGCACGCTCGCCACCGCTATCGGTGGCCGACGCCGAACCGCTGCTGTCCAGCGCGGACAGATAGCCCCCAAGCCCCTTCGCCGCGGTCTCGATGGCGGTGACCGCCGCGTCCACCCCGCCGGGGCGCACCCACAGTGCAACAGAACCGGTACGCACGATCCGCACCTCCGCCCCGGCCGGCCGGGCCTGGTCACCCGTTCCATCCGGTTGGGATCCGGGCAGGCTGGCCCGCCCCGGCGCTGGTGCGCCGACCACGTCAGAACCAGCCTCGGTGTCCACGCCAGCGCTGCCGTTCACGCCGGCGCCGCCGTTCATATCAGCGCCGCCGTTCGCACCAGCGCCGCTGCTCGAAGCGGCGGCGCCTGGAGCGATGCCGGGCGCGACGGGCAGCACCGCCGGTGCGGATCCCCCGTCCGAGTGCACGCCACCGAGCAGGAAGGCAGCAGCGGCAATCACAACAAGCCCGATGGCGAAGGCATAGCGAAAGATCCGGCGCCTGCCGGGGGCGCCCCCGACGAAACGATCACTTATCGGAGCCCTGCCCAGCCCGGCCGGCCGTGTCCGTTCCGGGCTGTCGGGCTCCTGAGTGTCCGCCCCTGTCTCCGAGCCTGTCATAGCCATCACCGCGGCCGTCCTCCCATCAACGATCAGTTGTCGGAAGGTTGGACGCACGCCTCGCCCGTTCGGTTCACCCCGATTTCAGCCCGGCGAGATCCAGGCCCCGGGCACCAGACCCGGGCACCAGACCCCGGCCGCGGAGCCTATGCCGGGAGGATGCGTTCGATGAATGCCTGGAGCTGCTCGACGTTGCGGCACTCGACCATCTCGTCAACCAGGTCGGCATAGGCGCGGGTGGCCGAGTCGCCCGAGCCCCAGTAGGTGCGCGGCTCAGGATTCAGCCAGTAGGAGTGCCTGGCCTGAGCACACAGCGTCCGCAGCACTCCGGCGGCGTTCGCCCGGTAGTTGTTACGGGCGTCGCCCAGCACGAGCAGGGAGGTTTTCGGGCTGACGGCGTCAGGGTAGCGCCGTGCGAACACCTCGAAGGCATGCCCGTAGTCGCTGTGCCCGTCGAACCAGATCAGATCGGCCTCGCTCGCGATCCGCGCCATCATGTCGCCGACGTCGCAGCCCCGCAGAAACCGGGTGACCTCGTCGGTGGTGTCGATGAACGCGAACGCCCGGACCCGGGTGAACTGCTCCCGCAGCGCGTGCGTCAGCAACAGGGTGAAGTGCGCGAACGACGCCACCGAGCCGGAGACGTCGCACAGGACAACGAGCTCGGGCTTGTGCGGTTTGTGCGGACGGTGGTGGGTCCGCAACGGCACGCCGCCGGTGGCGAGCGAAGCCCGCACGGTGCGGCGGAAGTCCAGCCGGCCGGAGCGCCCCAGCTGGCGGCGAGCGGTCAGCCTGGTCGCGAGCCGGCGGGCCAGCGGATAGACCTGCTGGCGCAACTCGACGAGATCACGCTGGGACGCCCGGAGAAAGTCGACCTGGTCCGCCAGGGGCTTGACCGCGGTCGTCGCCACCGCGTCCACCCCGCGTTCCTCGGCAAGCCTGCGCCGAACCTCGGCGGCGACCATCTCCTCGAACGAACGGATCCGCTCGGTGATCGTCTGCCGGGCGACCCGCTCGGCGAGGCCCCCGGTTGCGGCCCCGTCGAGCATCGCGGCCAGCAGGTCCGCGACCAGGGAGTCCGGTGAGAGCGCCCGCATGACCCGGTACATGAACCAGGAGCGCTGCCCCGCCCCGACAGGGGCCGCTCCGAGCGCGGTCACGGCATCTCTGGCGAGGCGGCGCAGTGTCTCATCGTCCTCGTCGAGCAGTGCCCGCAGCAGGTCAGCGCGCATAGCCTCGCGCAGCATGTCCGGATCCAGCTCCGCGTGGCCGCCACGCTGGTGAGCGTCGTTGTCCTCGCCTGAGTCCGCACCGCCCTCGCCGAAACCCTCGACGGACAGACCAGCACCGATCCGCGGCGGGAAGTAGAGGTCGAACAACATGTCAAAGGTGACCCGATGGGCCGGGCGCTTGCACATCGTGGCCGCGAAGGCCGCGTGCAGCGCGCCGCGGTCAAGCAGCCCGACCGCGCCGGCCGCGCGGGCCGCGTCCACGGTCTCAGCGCTGCTCACCGGCACGCCCGCCGTGCGCAGCGCGGCGGTAAACGCCACCGTGCGGTCCAGCACGCTCATCTCGGCCGTCCCATCGCCTCAGGGCACATCGGGGGTCAGATCAGGAATCACATCAGGTCATGTGCCAGTTCAGGTCAGTTCAGGTCAGGTCAGTTCCGACCGAGCTTGAGCTGGCCAGCCGCCCGCGCCTGGTCACTGGCATGCTTGAGAACAACACCCAGCGTGGACGACACCGCCTCTTCGTCCAGGGTGTCGATACCCAGCGCCAGCACGGTCTGCGCCCAGTCGATCGTCTCGGCGATCGACGGCGCCTTCTTCAGCTCCATCGCCCGCAGCGCCCGGATGGTCCGGACGATGGCTTCGGCAAGCCGTTCGGGCAGCTCCGGGACACGAGCGAGGACGATCTCCTTCTCGCGCGCCGCCGACGGGTAGTCCAGGTACAGGTACAGGCAGCGACGTTTGAGCGCCTCGGAGAGCTCCCGCGTCGCGTTGCTGGTCAGCACCACGAACGGACGGCGGCTGGCCACAATCGTGCCGAGCTCGGGAATCGTCACCTGAAAATCCGAGAGCACTTCCAGCAGGAGCCCCTCGACCTCGACGTCGGCCTTGTCCGTCTCGTCGATAAGCAGCACGGCCGGGTCGTTGCGCCGGATGGCGGTCAGCAACGGCCGGGGCAACAGGAACTCGTCGCTGAAGATGTCGTCATGGGCCTCGTCCCACGCCTCGTCATTACGCCCGGCCTGGATGCGCAAAAGCTGCTTCTTGTAGTTCCACTCATACAGCGCCCGAGCCTCGTCCAAGCCCTCGTAGCACTGGAGACGGATCAGTTCGGCGCCGGTCGCGGCAGCCAGCGCCTTGGCGAGCTCCGTCTTGCCCACCCCGGCCGGCCCTTCCACGAGCAGCGGCTTGCGCAACCGGTCGGCCAGGAAGACGGTCGTGGCGATCGCATGGTCCGCAAGGTAACCAGCCGCCTCCAGGCGTCCGCGGACATCCGCCACATCGGCGAAGGCATGCTCCTGTAGCGGCATATACACCTCTCGTGTACGACTTGAGAACCGTTTCCATAGTGCCAGTGACAGGTGCGCGCGGGCGACATCACCGCGACCAGATCACTCCACCTGCTCATAGGCGAGGACGGTCAGGAACTCGACGAACTCGTCGACCAATGTCACCCGCTCGAACAGAGCCGCGGCATCGGCGTAGCGCCCGGCGTCGAACGCGCGCGCGCCGGCCGAGGACCGGATCGCGGCCAGTTCCTCGGCCTCGATGTCTCGGACGAGATCCGCGGTCACCGGCCGGCCGTCAGCCAGCCGGGTCCGTACGGCGATCCACTGCCAGATCTGCGAACGCGAGATCTCAGCGGTGGCCGCATCCTCCATGAGGTTGTCGATGCCAACCGCGCCGGTTCCCCGCAACCAGCTCTCCAGGTAACGGATGGCCACGTTGATGTTGTTCCGCAGGCCCGCTTCGGTGATCGAGCCCGGGGTGTCGCGGATCGCGAGCAGCTGCCGGGCGGTCACCGCGACATCGTCACGCCGCCGGTCGATCTGATTCGGGCGCCCGCCAAGCACGGCGTCGAACACCTCGGTGCAGACCGGCACCAGATCCGGGTGGGCGACCCAGCTGCCGTCGAAACCGTCATGGGACTCCCGCTCCTTGTCCTCGCGGACCTTTGCCAGCGCATGTGCGTTGATGGCTGGATCACGACGGCTCGGGATGAAGGCGGCCATCCCGCCGATGGCATGCGCACCACGGCGGTGGCAGGTGGCCACCAGCAGCTCAGTGTAGGCGCGCAGGAACGGCACGGTCATCGTGACGGCGCCGCGGTCGGGCAGCACGAAATCAGCACCGCGGGCGCGGAACGTCTTCACGGTGGAGAACATGTAGTCCCACCGGCCGGCGTTCAGCCCCGCGGAGTGCTCCCGCAGCTCGTAGAGGATCTCCTCCATTTCAAAGGCCGCCGGCAGCGTCTCGATGAGGACAGTCGCCCGAATCGTCCCGCGGGTGAGCCCGAGGGCGTCCTCGGCCATGGTGAAAACATCATTCCACAGCCGCGCCTCAAGGTGACTTTCCAGTTTCGGTAGATAGAAATATGGCCCGACGCCACTCGAAACCAGCGCATGGGCGTTACGGAACACATACATCCCGAAATCGAAAAGCGCACCGCTGACCGGTTCGCCGTCGACCAGAACATGCCGTTCCGGCAGGTGCCAGCCGCGCGGGCGCACGAGCAGGGTCGCAAGCTTCTCGCCCAGGGCGTAGGTTCGGCCGTCCGCGCCCGTGAACATCAGTACCCGCATAATCGCGTCGGTCAGATTACGCTGCCCGGAGATCATATTTGCCCAGGTGGGCACGTTGGCATCTTCGAAGTCGGCCATGAAGACCCGTGCCCCGCTGTTGAGCGCGTTGATGACCATCTTCGCGTCGGTCGGCCCGGTTATCTCGCACCTGCGATCGGCCAGGCCTGGCGCGGGCGGGGCGACGACCCAGTCGCCGCCGCGGATGTCCGTGGTCTCGGCCAGGAAGTCCAGGCCCGCTCCAGCGGCGACGGACCGCTGGCGCTCACGCCGCCGCTCCAGCAGCTCAGCGCGGCGGCCAGAAAAAGCGCGCTGAAGGGCGGCGACGAAGGCGAGCGCCTCATCGGTCAGCACCGCCGCGGCGTCAGCGGGAGCGAGCCCGCTGACCACCCGGTCCACCTCCACACCTTGCGCAGCTCCGGCAGCACCTTGCGCAGCTCCGGCAGCTGTTCCGTCGGCCGGCCCGTCGGCACCCATCACGTCCCCTCCCTGCTCCACGAACTCCGGTCCACGAACCCCGCTCGACGGAGCCCGATCCACGAAGCCCACTCGACGAACCGTCCACGGCACGCAGCCGGGTATCGGCGGAAGCGAAGCTACCGGCTGGTCGGCCAGGATGCGGGCGGTGGGCGCCGAAGCGATCGGCTCAGCCGGTATCGGTGTGGCCCGCGGCCTTGCCAGCAGCCACCTGGACGCGGCTTCCCGCTCGAACGACGACTCCCGGAACACGCCGTAGGACAAACCCGGACACGTGCACCACCGGACGCACCGGCGGGGCGAATACCGGTGTGGGCCCGCCTGCCGTGTGCGTACGCGGGAAAAGAGTCCGGCATGAAGGTTGTTCTGTTCTGCGGCGGCCAGGGACAGCGTCTGCTGGGAACGGGCGCGGACCAGGTATTTGTGCCGAAACGTGCCACGGACGCGCCGAAGCCGATGCACCTGGTGGGTGGAAAACCCATTCTCTGGCACCTCATGAAATGGTATGCGACATACGGGCACACCGACTTCGTGCTCTGCGTGGGCTTCCGGGGCGAGTTCGTCCGCGCCTGGGTTGGGAATCTCGCCAGCAAGCGTGCCGACGAGCCGACGGCGCTGCCGGGCGTGCCGCGACATCATCTGCTCGACGGTGAGGCCGCCGGGTGGTCGGTCACGATCGTCGACAGCGGGCTCAGCGCGCCGGTGGGGCAACGCCTCCGGGCGGTGCGGCGCCTGGTTGACAGCGAAGACCTGTTCCTCGCGAACTACGCGGACGGCCTGTCCGACGTCCCGCTGCCGCAAATGATCGACGAGGCGCACCGGTCCGGCGCCGTCGCCACGCTGCTCGCCGTACGGCCGCCCGAGAGCATCCACACCGTCGACTTCCAGCCTCGGTCAACCACGATCAGCGAAATCGCTCCCATGGCGGAACAGGACGTGTGGGTGAACGCGGGATTCTTCGTGCTACGGCCAGCGATCTTTGACATCCTCCATCCGGGCGAGGATCTGGTCGACGCGCCGTTCGGCCGGCTGGTCCGGGCCGGCCGGCTGGGCGGCTACCGGTACCGCGGGTTCTGGCGCGCCATGGACACGGCCAAGGACCGTCTCATCCTGGAGAAGCTGTGGAGCTCCGGTGTCCGGCCGTGGGCCGTCTGGGAAGACCCGGCACATGACCAGTTCGTCCCCTGGTGGCCCGCAAGGTGACGGCGGCCACCTTCATTCGAACATATGTGCTATCGTCGAGCACACGCCGCCTGGCGGACCGGGCACATCGCCAAACCCCGAGCCAACCCCCCGAGCTACCGAATCCCACAGCGTCAGCCGACCAAGGAGAAGGAACCATGACGACAGCAGTCGAGCCGATCCCCACCGACTACCCCGTGATCACCCCATACCTGCACGTCGACGGCGCGGCCGACGCCATCGATTTCTACACCCAGGTCCTCGGGGCAACCGAACGGATGCGTATCGGCGCCCCGGGAGGAAAGATCGGCCATGCGGAGCTCGTGATCGGCACATCTATGATCATGTTGTCGGACGAGTTCCCCGAGATGGACGCGGCGGGCCCGCGGACCGTAGGCGGAACGCCAGTCAGCATCCACGTGTATGTGACGGACGCCGACGCGGCCCATGACCGCGCGGTCAAGGCCGGCGCCAAAAGCCTGCGCCCAGTCGAGAAGCAGTTCTACGGCGACCGCTCCGGGCAGTTCGAGGACCCGTTCGGTCACCGGTGGTCCGTGGCGACCCATGTTGAAGACGTCCCGGCCGAGGAGCTGGCCCGCCGCGCGGCCGAGGTCATGGGCGGCGCGGCGGACGACCAGAGCTGAGCCCATCCCCGGCGCACGGGGAAGGAGCAGCGGCCTCGCCGCGGCCCATATCCCGGCCTCTGTCCATGCACATGGACAGAGGCCATAAACAGAGGAGATGGACAGAGACCGGGACAGACGGTCAGGATTCCGCGTTACGGACGAGTTCGTCGGCCTCAGCCGGCCACCAGACGCCAGCCGGGGGGTTCTCCCGGCCGCACTCCCCGTCGCTCGCCCCTGGAACTTTGATCCAGAGCAACGCGTCCGCCCGCGGGCTGGCGGTGTCGGTGGTTGGCGCGGCCCCGAGCCCTCGGCCAGGTGGGTTGCACCAGGGATCTCTGATATTGCCGTCGGTCGGGCCTCGTCCATTGCGCGAGGTGTCGACGACGAAATGCGCACCGCCGATCAGCGCCGCGATCACTTCGGCGCGGGCTATCTCGTCCCCGGTCCGGTAGTAGTTCGACACGTTGACCGCGAAGCCACGGGTCCGCCGCACCCCGGCCTGGCGCAGCCGGTCCGCGATAACCGGAGCCGCCGTCCATCCACAGTTGGCACCGTCAAGGTAGACGCTGGTACGGGGCAGCCCGCCGTAGACGTCGACGGCGTCGTTCAGCAACTGATAACGCTCCCGCTGCTGGGCCGCGGGCAGGCTGTCCATCTGCGCGAGCGAATCCGGCTCCAGGATGACAACGGCGGCACGGGCACCGATTCCCGCTGCCACCTGCCGGGTGAACGTCCGGTAGGCGGCAGCGTCGGGTTCTCCCCCGGCGGAGAACCCGGCACCGACATCACGGTGCGGAATCGCATAGACCATGAAGACCGCTGTGGCACCAGCTCGTTCCGCCTGCGCGCTACGCGCCGCCACCTCAGCTTGAACACCGTCACGCAGCCAGTCCCCCACTGAGAAGGCGATCGGCTTGGCCGCGATCGCCGCCGCGCTCGCCCCATTGGCGGCGTCCTGACGTGCGGCTATGGCTGGTTGGCTGTTCGGATCGACGAGAAAGGGCGCGCGGGGCGCCGGGCCGTACGGTCCGGCGCCCGCCACGGCGCCACGACCGGCCGGGTCACCCGCGGGGCACTGCGCGCCGACCGCGTGAAGTGGCCCGGCGCCGTTCGCCGCCGTGCTGGCGCTCCGGGTCGACCTTCCCGCGCCACACCCACTGGCAGCCAGCATGGCGGCGAGGGCCGCGGCTGCCGCCAGACCGACGGCTCGCGTCCGGCGGTGGCCCGCCCGGCGCCGGACGACATCGATACGCCGCACCAACCCGGAGATCGATACAATCACTGTCATCCCACTTGAACCCAGCTGGCGACGGATGGGACGCCCGCACCGTTGGTCACGAAAAGCATGTACCAGTCTGACGGAAGAAGATTGGGATTCTGGGGCACCTCCAGTGTGAGGTTGCCAGCTGTCTGTTGAACGATCGGTAACGCCACGGAACGCTGCTCGGTGTCGGTGACATGGGTGTAGGCACCCGGGCGGATCAAACGCACCTTTGTCACCGGCTGCGACGATGCCACAGTGATCATCGATCCACGAGTTATCCGCGGCGGCGCCGAGATGACTTTCGGACGGTCGCCCCGGTAAAGGTAGCTGGGCGAATAGACCTCGACCCGGGTCTCGAACGTGTTGTCGTCGCTCAACGGATTCGAACCGAAGACAGCCACCCGCCCGTCCGGGAGCAGCAGGTATTCGGAGTGGTAGTCACGGCCGACGTGTGGGTCCGCCGCCGCGGTGAAGGAGCTCGTATCCGGATGGTAGATCTCGGCGACCCGGGAGTCCCTGGCCCGGTAGCCGGTGGAACCACCGGAGACGAGCACGGTGTCGTCAGGAAGGATCACCGCGCCGGGGTACCGCCTGACCCTCGACATGTCGGGGCCACGCTGGTAACGCGGGGCAGGCGAATCAAGATCTACGATCGCGGTCCGGGCAGTCGCCACCTGGGTGTCGCCGACCCCGCCACCGGCAATGAACATCACCTTCTGCTCCTGAGCCGGAGCGAGCATGATCGTCCCTGCCGTCTCGTTGAGTTCCGGCTCGGGCAGCCCGTCGACCGGCTGGAAGGCGTTGTTCGTCAGGTTCCACAGGCCTGGCTGGCGCTCCGCGACACTCGCCGGGCCGTAGCCCGCGTTGGCGCCGGAGAAGAACAGCCTGCCGTCACCGGCGAGTAGCAGAGCTGGATAGGTGGGAAAAACCTTCCGGAGATCCTGCTGGTCGTCCCATGTCCCGCTGGCTGAGCTGAACAACTCGGTATTGCCCTGGTCGATGTCGCCGTTGCCGTCGAGCCCGGAAACCGCCACCACCAGGCCGCTGGCCAGGGTCACCAACGTCGGATACCACCGGGCATGGTTCAGCTCACCGGTCTTCTCATATCGCTCGGTCACCGGATTGAAAAGGTAGGAGTCCTTGAGCCCCTGGTACTCGTGCTTCTTACCGTCCGGGGAGGCCGGTGCAAGAAGCTCGTATTTCTTGGTGCCCCCCGCTATCAACAGATCACCATTCGGGAGAAAGGCGTGCCCGGCGCAGAAGACATCCCAGGGCGTGTGGACATCGGTAAAGGTGTTCGCGATCGGATCCCACAGCACGGTCCTGAACTTCTTCGCGTCAAAACTGCCCTGGTCGTTACCGGAGCCGGCCATGAGCAGGACCTTCCCGGTATGCAGCATCGCCGCGTGGATCGACCGCGTGCCGCTGTCCGCGACAACGTCCCAGCGTCCATGGCTGCGCATGTAGTCCGGCCGGTGGGACCGCCACCGTTCGTAACGCGCCGCGGTCCACGAGACGGCGAACGGGCCGTTGCCCACGAGAATGACGAGAAGAAAGGCACCGAACCGCAGCATGCGCCACCTGCGCAGCCGGTTGGCCCGGCCGGGCGAGGCCGGCAGCACGGCCATCAGGTCAGCTCCTCAAGCAGGCCGTCGCGGGACACCCGCCGACGCCGCGGCCGGAGCTTCATAGTGACGTCCTCCAGGTGGCCGCCAGCCGCCGAGTAACCGCTGGAGGCCGAAAAACCGCCGAGCACCGGCCGCCCGGTCGCCCGCCCCATCCCGGTCGGCCGTTGGACGGCGGCCGCCGCTCTGATCACTTTCTGCCTGGTCGCCGCAACGGGCCGAGCCGGATCTCCCGGCGGCGATGTGGGCGCCGGGCGGGCCAGCCACCGAGTGGTCTGCTCGCTGTAGGCCCTCGCGCGCGCCACTGCTGGTGGCACTGTAGGTAGCACTGTGGATGGCATGGCCAGCATGACCATGTCCTCAACGGCCTCCCCGCGCCACCCGATCGGAGCGGCCACCAGCACGACCGGCCGGGCCGCGGGCCGCGGCGCGGGCCGCGCACGCATCCCGTCGAGTTCCTTCAGCAGGCCCACGGACACCTGGTCCGCGGGCCGGACATGCACGACAGCCGGCGGCGGGGCCGCCGCTGAGCCACCGCCTCGAGCGAGCCGCTGGCCGGCAACCGTGGACACCGCCCACATGGCAACGGGTGCCAGGCAGCTGAGCAGCGACAGCACCGCCCAGACCATGTTGGCCGGGTACACGTTGCCGCAGGCTGCCGCGACGGTGATGGAACCCGTGGAGAGCATCGCCCAGAAGAGGTGTTTTCGGAAGGTCAGGAGCCGATCGGGGCTGGCGCTACGCCCCTTGGGAGTGACGACGAAACCGAGCGGACGCCGCAGTAACGCGCCGACAAAGGCGGTCGAGTAAAAGGGGGTACACAACATCGAGACGAAGATTCCGGAGATTCCGGCGGTTCCCTTCTCCTCATGCGGGCTGATATTGAAACGCCGCAGCCAGATGTAGAGGAGAAGCCTCGCCACCGCGACATCGATGTAGAGGGCCAACCAGGACGATATGCGCACTGTGACCCCGCTGGAGCCCAGCGCCATATAGCTGACGGTGAGCAGCATCCCCATCAGCCAGGTGAGGGCGACCGTCGGATAGTGCAACATCAAGATCAGGTAGTGCAGGCGGCCTCCCCACGACAGTTTCCGCAGCCGGCGCACCGACTCGGTCACCATGACCTCGTTGGAGCCGCGTGCCCATCGCAGCTGTTGGCTGAAGAAGTCGGTCCACGTCGCCGGCCCCTCGCCGACAGCGACAACATCGGGTGTGTACACCGATTTCCACCGCCGGCCGGTTTCCGGGTGGCGCGCCCCGTGCACGGCGAAGGAGGTGGCCAGATCCTCGGTGATCGAATCCTGGAACCCACCGATCTGCTCCCATGCCGCGACACGGTAGGCGTGGTTCGTCCCGACGAACATTCCGCAGTTGAACCGGTTCGCGGCGCGCTGGATCACTGAATGGAACATGTAGTTCTGGGCTTCGGCACCGCGGGTGAGAAACTTCTGGAAGTTTCCGTAGACCTGCGGTCCCACGACGAAGGCGACCTCGGGATCCCGGAAGTAGCCGAGCATGCGCGCGGCGAAGTTCGGTAACGGGATGTGGTCGGGATCGACCGACATGACGATGTCGTAGGACGCGCCGTGGGCGGCCAGCCATGAGTTGTGGTTGCCGTGCTTGGTGCGGGTGCGAAAACGCCCTTTCGGCTCGTTCCACCGTTCGACCCCGTTGCGGGAGAAATGATGGACCCCGATGTCCGCACACACCGCCCGGACTCCCGGATCATTCCCCTCGTCGAGTAACCAGATGTCGATCGGCGTGCCATAGTGGATCCGCCGGGCCGCGATCAGGGTGTCACGCACGACATCGATCGGTTCCTTTGCGGGCACGATCGTCGTCGTGAAGGCGATCCGCAGGCCGTCCGCCGGCCGCACCGGCACCGGATCGCGCATGATAAACGCGGACCAGCAGAGCGTGATCGAGTTAAGCAACCGAATTCCCTCGGAAATGACGATCAGCAGGAACATGACGGCATTGCCGAGACGGACCGGGGCCGGCAGGTACGCGCCCCGGGGAAAATGATCCGGCTGGATCAGCCAGACAAAGAACAACGACGATAACCCAACGGTGGCCACCAGCAGCGGCAGCACCATCCACAGCTCGCGGCCAACCATGACCCGGCGATAGGCGACCCGGTATCTCCCGCTCGTGGCCGGCAGGGTAAGCGGACCCGCAAGGCTCGAAAAAGATATGTAATCGTAGGCCAATTTTGTTCCAAGGGCTCGTGCCACCGACAGGGGAAAGCCACCGAAATCGGTCCGTTCTCGACCTGTTCGCCGGCTGCGATCCGATCACCAGAAAGGCGGGGGCGCCCACGTGCCTCGGCGCCGCCCGCGCTCGTCATCAGGCCGGGTCACCCACTACCCGGGTGAAGCGGCCGACCAGTTGCCACCCGGCCCCGCCCACGCTGAGCGTGACGCCGGCCGCGAGGCTGAGCCACAGGCCCAGGCCCACGTGTGTACTGGCCACGGGATGGTCCGTCTGGAAGGTACCGATCCGTAGCTGGAGGAGTTTCGCGGCCAGGGGATCCCCCGCATCGATCTCGGCGGCGGCGAGGACGGTGATCACAAGACCAGCCGACGCCAGCGCGAGGGACAGTGGACGCGCACGCCGCCCGTCCGGCGGCAACAGGCAGGACACTGCGCAGACAACCCCCAGCAGCAGCACGACCGCACCGTTGGCCGACAGCTCCAGCCCGGTACGGCTGACCGCAAGCAGGACCGCCCCGCGGTCGGACAGGGTCGCGCCCGCCCATGGCAGGAGCGTCCCCACCGCCGCGGCCATCCCCGCGGCACCGCATCCCACAATGATCAAATCCGCGGATGGGAACCTGGCTACGTACTCAAGGCCCGCGGGTGAGCCGTCCGATTCGCGAATCGACAAGCTGCCCCCTTCGACACCGGCACAACCACATCAACCCAATGGGTACCTGGTATCGCACAACCACGTCCGGACTTCTCATGATCACGTTCGCAACCAGTGACAAGATGTCTGGACCTGTCCGTTACGGGCCAAGAGGTACATCCGGACGCCCCGGCCCGCCCCGCGCGCCTCCTGGCGGCGCCGGCACGGCGGTTCTCAGATCACCAGATGGCCGTCGCCGACGCCGACCCAGGTCGTCGACGTGAGCTCGCCGGGGCCCATCGGCCCGCGAGCGTGCAGTTTCTGCGTGGAGATACCGATCTCCGCACCGAAGCCGAATCGTTCACCGTCGGTGAAACGGGTAGAGGCATTGACCATGACCGCAGCGCTGTCGCAGGTTGCGACGAACCGGCGGGACGCCTCCAGCGAGCGCGTGATGATCGCCTCGGTGTGCCCACTGCCCCATTGCCGGATATGGGCCACGGCCTCGGCCAGGGAGCCCACCACCCGGACCGCCATGTCCAGCGAGAGGTACTCGGTGGCCCAGTCCTGCTCCGTCGCGGGCAGCGCGGACGGGTCGTGCGCGCGGACCGCGTCGTCGCCGTGGATCGTCACCCCGGCCTGGCGGAGCGCGGTGAGGACCCGGGGCAGGAAGGCGTCGGCGACACCCGCGTGGACCAGCAGTGTCTCGGCCGCGTTGCACACCGACACCCGCTGGGTCTTGGCGTTGAGGACGATCGCCAGCGCCTGGTCGAGATCCGCGTCAACGTCGACGTATACATGGCAGTTGCCGACCCCGGTCTCGATCACAGGCACGGTGGACTCCGCCACCACCGCCCGAATCAGACCAGCCCCGCCCCGCGGGATCAGCACATCCACAAGACCGCGCAGCCGCATGAGCTGCTTGACGGACTCGTGGTCGGCACCGGGCACGAGCGCGACCGCGTCGGCGGGCAGCCCAGCTCCGGCCGCGGCCTCCCGCAGCACCGCGACCAGCGCAGCATTGGTACGCGCAGCCGACGCGCTGCCGCGCAGCAACACAGCGTTACCACTCTTGAGGCACAGCCCAGCCGCGTCCACCGTCACGTTCGGACGCGCCTCGTAGATGATCCCGACCACACCGAGGGGCACCCTGACCTGGCGCAGCTCTATTCCGTTGGGAAGCCGCCGACCACGGACTACCTCGCCGACCGGGTCGTCGAGGGCCGCCACCTTGCGCAGACCGCCGGCAATGGCGACGAGGCGGTCCGTGGTGAGGGTCAACCGGTCAACCATGGCCGTACCGGTGCCCGCGTCGCGGGCCATCGCGACATCCTCGGCGTTGGCCTGGAGAACTGGCTGGCCAGCGGCCAGGATGGCGTCCGCCATCGCGTACAGGGCACGGTCCTTGTCCGCGCGCGACAGCGGCGCGAGCGTGGCCGCGGCCGCGCGGGCCCGGACCGCGGTCTGGCGGACGTCCTCGGCAATGGTGTTCATGATCAGTTCCTTCCGACCCGACGCCTGCCACCGGAACGCGCCCCACCGCTCAAGGGCCAGAAACGGGTATGTTCCGCGCCGCTGGAGGTTGATGTCCCCGGTTCACTACAGAGGTTACCGGCCTCAGTGGTCGGCGCTGGACGTTCATCCAGGGTCTGCCAGCGCCAGGCGGCGCCTCGCGTCGTTGTCACCAGCCCCGGCAGCACACCGCTACCGGGGCCTGGGCCGCCTCGCGACGCATCCACCTGGCATCCGACAACCCCTTGAAGGACTGCCAGCGCCGACCGCTCAGAGCGCGTTTGAGATCGTCATTCCGGCTCACCGCGCCCAGGCGCACCCTGGCCGCGTTGTCGGCCACACCGATACAACTCATCCGGTATCGCTTCCGCCTTCCGCCTTGCGCCGCACGCACCCCAACCCCGCTCATTGATCCACACCCCTATCGCCGGGCGCTCTTCGCCCTCGACGCGGTGCCGAACCGGCCGCTGCCGGGACGGGCGGGCCGCCGTCCGGGACCCGCGTGTGGAACCGCCGGAGGCGCGCCTTACCGTGCATGGCATGCTCACGCTGCACACATCCGACTGGCATCTCGGCCGCGCCCTGCACGGGTTCGATCTGTCGGCGGCCCAGGCCGCGTTCGTCGACCACCTCGTCGAGGTTGTCCGTGTCGAGCAGGTCGACCTCGTTGTCGTCGCTGGGGACGTGCACGACCGGGCCATCCCACCGGTCGCGGCCATGCGGCTGTTCGACGAAGCGCTCTCCCGGATGCGCGATGCCGGCGCGCGGGTTGTGGTGATCAGCGGTAATCACGACGCCCCCGCGCGCCTTGGTGACAAGGCCGGGCTGCTTGATCCCCGGGTCCGCATCCGCACGGAGGTGGCTGCCGTCGCCGATCCCGTGACTGTCGAGGACTCCCACGGCCCGGTCCACGTCTACGCCATCCCCTACCTCGAGCCGGCCGCGGTGGCTGCGGCCCTGGCGGACACCGCCGCCAGCGACGGCGTCACCACAGACGGCGTCACCACAGACAGTGCCGCCGCAGGCAGTGCCGCCGCAGACAGTGCCGCGAGCGACACCGCCGGCACGGATGCCGCCGCCGGCACCCTTGCGGCCGATACCGCCACCGGGGGCGCCGGGGTGGCCCGGACCGTGCCGGCCGGTACCGCGGCAACCCATGCGTCGATCATGCGGCAGGCGATGCGTGCCGTCCACGCCGCGCGCGCTCGCCACGGTGGGCGCAGCATCGTCTGCGCCCACGCGTGGGTGCACGGGGGCAAGGGCAGCGACAGTGAGCGCGACATCAGCGTCGGTGGGCTGGCGGCGGTCCCCGCGGACCTGTTCACCGGGATCACCTACACCGCCCTCGGCCATCTCCACAAGCCGCAGGCCCTGCGCGATGACCTACGCTACAGCGGCTCACCGCTCGCCTACTCGTTCTCGGAAGCGGCGGATGCCAAGTCCTCCCTGCTGGTCGAGCTGGACGCGACCGGCCTGGCCGGTGTCGAGGAGATCCCGGTGCCGCTGTACCGCAGCCTCGCCCGGCTGCGGGGCACCCTGGCGGATCTCATGACCTCGGCTGTCTACGAAGCGCATACCGGTGACTTCGTGTCAGTCGTGCTCACCGACCCGGTCCGCCCGATGGACGCGATGACGACCCTGCAACGCCGGTTCCCCCATGCGCTCACCCTGAGCCATGAGCCGGTTGCTGGCGGGGCCGCGGACGGGCTCAACTACCGGCAGCGTATTCGCGGGCGCACCGATCTGGCCGTCGCCGAGGCGTTCCTCACCCATGTGCGGGCCGAACCCGACGAGCGCGAACGGTCGTTGCTGCGGGCGGCGCTGGATGACGCCCGGCTGTCCGAGGACGCCGCCTGATGCGTCCCCACCGGCTGGAGCTCACCGCCTTCGGGGCGTTCCCGAACAGCGTCGAACTGGACTTCGACCAGCTCAGGGCAGGCGGTCTGGTGCTGCTGTGCGGCGAGACCGGCGGAGGGAAGAGCACCCTGCTCGACGCGCTCGGGTTCGCCCTGTACGGCACTGTCCCGGGGCTGCGCGCCCGCGCCCGCGACCTGCGCTCGCATCACGCCGACGCCAGCACGGCGCCGTGGGTGCGGCTGGAGTTCAGCCTGTCCGGTCGGCGGTTCCGGATCGCACGCACCGCGCTCTGGGAGCGACCGAAACGTGGCGGCGAGGGCAGTGTCCGGGTGAACCCGACCGCGCTGCTCGAGCGGTGGGCCGGCCCCGGTTGGGAGGTGGTGGCCCAGCGCAACGATGACGTGGGCCTGGAGATCGGCCGGCTGCTGGGGATGACCGCCGAACAGTTCTTCCAGGTGATCATGTTGCCGCAGGGGCACTTCGCCGATTTCCTGCAGGCGGACCACGATGCCCGGGAGCGGCTGCTCAAGCGGCTGTTCAGGGTCAACCGGTTCGAGCACGCCGAGCAGTGGCTCGCCGACCAGGCAAAGATCGCGGATGAGAGAGCGGCGAACGCGCGCGGGGAACTTGTCCGGGTGCTGGCACGCGCGGCCGAAGCCGCGGAGACGGCGGAACCCGCTGACCCCGAGGCCGACCCGGAGTGGGTCGCCGACCTCGCCGCCGCCGCGGCGGCCGCCACCACCGCGGCAGACGATCGGGCCGCGGTGGCGGCAGACACCCGCCGGCACGCTGAGGACTCCCTGGAGCAGGCTCGCGCGCTCGCCGAGCGCCAGTCCGAACGCCGCGACCTGCTGACACAGCTTGCGGCGCTGGAAGCGGAGCTCCCCGCGGTGGAGACGATGGCCGCCGAACTCGACGCGGCCCGGCGCGCCGGCCCGGTACGCCGGGCGCTGGAACATGTGTGGGACCGCGCGGACAGCCTCGAGCGGGCGCGTTGTGCCCAGGAGGCCGGACGTGACAGGCTGCGGCTGCTGGGTGCCCGCCACGACGCGTCCGTCGACGAGTTGGCGCGGCTGTCCCGTCTCACCCACACGGATGTGGGACGTCTGGAGCAGCTGTCCCATGTCCTGGCCGCAGCGGAGGCCGACGACGCGGCGGCGGCGGCGGCCGAGTCCGACGCCGAGAGCCACGCGGCAGCGCTCACCGCGCTCACCGAGTATCTGCGGACCGAGCTGCCGCAGCGGCGGCACGTCCTCGAGGAGCGGCTGAACCGGGCCCGAGCCAGCGCCGCGGCGCTCCCCGGAGCGCGGGAACAGGCCCGGGTGGCAGCGGAGCTGGCCGGCACCGTACGGCAACATCACGAATCCATGACCCGTGCCGACGAGGCTGAGCGGACCGCCCGCGACGCCCGCATCCGGGCCAGCGACATCCGCCGCCAGCGGTTCGACGCGATCACCGCCGAACTGGCCGCCGCTCTGGTCGACGACTCCCCCTGCCCGGTCTGCGGATCGCTCGCCCACCCCGACCCCGCCGAGGTCCGGGCGGATCATGTCGACAAGGACGACGAGCTGGCCGCCGAAGCCGAGGCCAGCCGGCTCACGGCGGTGGCAACCGACGCGCGCCGCGATGCCGACCGGCTCGATGAGCGCATTCGCACTCTGCTGGGTGAACTCGCCAACCGGGTGGAGCCCGCCTGGAGCACGCCGGAAACAGGATCGGCACGTGCGGACGGCCAACCACCGTCCCGTGCGGTCGAGTCGTTCGCGACGGTCACCGTGGTCGGAGTCATCGACTCGGCCCCGCACGGCGCGGGCGGCACCGATGTGGGCGGCGATGCCACGGACAGCCATGACGTTCACCGCGGCAGCGGCGACGGCAACAGTGGCGGCAACAGCGACGGCGGTGCCGCCGACCCGCGGCGCCGGGATCTACCGGTTGCTCCTGAGCCAACCGCCGAGGGGTTCGAGCGGACCGCGGCGGACCTCGCCAGCCACGCCGACATGCTTGCCGCCACCGCCGCCGATCTCCCAGCCGCCGAGCAGGCGCTTGCCCTGCTCCGCGAGGAGGAGACACGAGCCGCCGCGGAGCTGGCCGGTCACGGGTCGGCCGAGCAGCTCGCCCGCACCCATGCGGAGGAATACCGGGTACGGGCCGCCCGGCAGCGTTCGGGCATTCCACCGGAACTGCGGGACCCCGACCAGCTGGCGACACGTCAGCGCGAGATCGCACAGTTCGCGGACGCGTACACCGAGTGCCACGCCGCCGCCGCGGCGGCGGTCTCGGCGGAGGAGGAACATCGCCGGGCGTCAGCCGCGGCCGATGGTGACGCCCGCGCCGCGGGCTTCCCGGACACGGCCACCGCCCGAGCCGCCTGCCGGGAGGACAGCTGGCTCGCCGTGACACAGACGCGGCTGGACGCCCACCGGGACGATCTGGTCGGGGTGCGATCCCGGTTGGCCAGCCCTCAGCTGGCCGTCGACCCGCAGGCGCCGGTACCGCTGGCCGACCGGGAGGCAGCCGCGCTGGCCGCCCGGGAGGCGCACGAAGCGGCGCTCGCCGCGGCGGCGCGGGCGGGCGACCGGCTCAGGCGCCTGTCCGGCCTGGTCGCCGTCTTCGCCGAGGCGTTCGCGGCGGTGGCACCGCTGCGCGAGGCAGCCCAGCACATACGCGGCCTCGCCGACGTGGCCGCGGGACGCGGTAACAACCGCCAGGGCATGCCCCTGTCGAGCTTTGTCCTCGCCGCCCGGCTCGAGGAGGTCGCGACCGCGGCGAGCGGGCGGTTGTCGGCGATGAGCGGCGGCCGGTTCACCCTGGTCCACGATGTCGGTGAACGCCGCGACCGGCGGCGCCGGGCCGGTCTCGGGCTGCTCGTCGAGGATGCCTGGACGGGCCGGCGGCGTGACACCGCCACCCTGTCCGGTGGGGAGACCTTCCAGGCCGCGCTCTCCCTGGCGCTGGGACTCGCGGACGTGGTCACCGCCGAGTCCGGCGGTCAGGCCATGGACGCGCTGTTCATCGACGAGGGCTTCGGCAGCCTCGACCCCGACAGCCTGGAGGAGGTCATGAACGTCCTGGACGACCTGCGCTCCGGCGGCCGGCTGGTCGGTATCGTCAGCCACGTCGCCGATCTGCGCCAGCGCATCCCCACCCAGGTCACCGTCGTCAAGAGCGCCCGTGGCAGCCATGTCCGGACCAGCCTCACCTGACCGGCGGGATGGCCCGGGACGCCGGCCGCGCTGTGCTCCTTCAGGCTCCGTACGGCCGACAAGGCCCGCGCGGCCGACGACGCTGGAGCCAGCGGCCAGCGGCCAGCGCTGGCACGACCGTCCAGACCGGCGCCCATGAGCACACTGGCCAGGCGCCAGCCGACGTCGGCTGGCGCCTGGCTCGGCGTCAGCGGCGCGGCTGGAGGAGAACGAGGTCGTCACGATGGACGATCTCGCGCTCGTAGAACGAGCCAAACTCAGCCGCAAGATCGGATGTTGAACGACCCAGCATCCCCGGCAGCTCCGCCGCGTCGTAGGCGACCAGCCCCCGGGCGACCGACAGGCCCGCCGGGCTGACCAGGTCAACCGGGTCACCGGCGGAGAAGTCACCGTCAACCTTGGTGACCCCGGCAGGTAACAGCGACACCCGGCGGTCGACCACCGCGGCCACCGCACCGCTGTCGAGAAACAGCCTGCCCTGCGGGATCGTCGCGTGTTCCAGCCACAGCAGGCGGGACGCCCGGCGCGGGCCGGTCGGGTGGAACACCGTGCCCACGTCGGCGCCGGCAAGAGCGGCGGCCGCGTTCCCCGCCGACGTGATGATTGTCACGACCCCGCCCGAGGCGGCCATCCGAGCCGCCTCGATCTTCGTTGCCATACCACCGATCCCGACCCCGGCGCTGCCGGTGCCGCGGGTGCCGACCCCATCGAGATCCGCGTCCGCCCGGACCTCACGGATCATGGTGGCCGGGCCGCGCCGCGGGTTGGCGTCATAGACACCGTCCACGTCGGAGAGCAGGAGCAGCAGATCCGCGGAGACGAGATGCGCGACGATCGCCGCGAGACGATCGTTGTCCCCGACCCGGATCTCCTGGGTGGCAACGGCGTCGTTCTCGTTGACAATGGGAACGACGCCGAGTTCCAGCAGCCGGTCCAGGGTGGTCCGGGCGTTACGGTAGTGAGTGCGCCGGATCACATCGGTAGCGGTGAGCAGCACCTGGCCGACCCGGTACCCGGCCGTCCCGAACTCGGTGGCGTAACGGTGCACGAGCATGCTCTGACCGACGCTCGCCGCGGCCTGCAGGGTCGCGAGATCTCGAGGCCGCCGGGTCAGCCCCAGCGGCGCGAGGCCCGCGGCGATGGCGCCCGACGAGACCAGCACCAACCGACCCGCACGCGCCAGCAGTGCCCGCACCAGCGCATCGACGCGATCACCGTCGATACCGCCGCTCGCGGTCGTCAAGGACGACGAACCGACCTTCACCACAATCCGGTTGGCCCGTGTCACAAAGTCACGAACAGTCACACATCAGCCCTGTCACGAGTCGCCCTCGTCCTCCCCAGCGCCACTGGCATGATCAGCTGCCCGGCGAGCGAAGCGTTGAGCCCTGGTCAACCGGGTGGTGGTGCGGAGCCTGTCGTCACTGCCACGAGGGCCGAGCGTGGATCCCACCGAGAGCGCCTCAGCTCCCCCTGAGCCGGTGGCCGTGGATCCACCAGCGGCCGAGCCGGCAGGCAGAGCGTCACGCCGGCCCCCACGCCCACCACGCCCGCTCAGGTGCGGCTCCCAGTCAAAGGTGACATCGCCGATGGTCACCGCGACACCAGGTTCCGCCCCCAGCCGAACGAGCTCAGCCTCCAGGCCGAGACGAGCCAGCCGATCGGCGAGGAAGCCGACCGCCTCATCGTTACCGAAGTCGGTCTGCCGGACCCATCGCAGGGGTTTGGCACCGGTCACCACGAACCCGTCATCGTGTGCGCGGACGGCGAAATCAGGCTCATCAACCGCGCGGGGGCGGAGAACGACCCGCTGGGAGGTCCGCGCCGGCTGTAGCGCCCGATGTTCGGCGACCCGTTCAGCCAGGGCGAGCGAGAGCGTACGGACGCCCTCCCGGGTGGCGCTGCTCACGGCGAACACGGCCAGCCCACGAGCGGCGATCTCGGCCGTGACCAGGTCTGCCAGGTCGCGGCCATCCGGTACGTCAATCTTGTTGAGGACGACCACCCGCGGCCGGTCCGACAGGTCCGCGGAGTACGCGGCCAGTTCGGCCTCGATGACATCGAGGTCGCTGACGGGATCACGGCCGGGCTCGAGGGTGGCGCAGTCCAGCACGTGCACGATGACCGAGCAGCGCTCGATATGGCGCAGGAACTCAAGCCCCAGGCCTCGTCCGGAACTGGCTCCGGGGATCAGGCCTGGGACATCGGCCACCGTGTACGGCGGAAGGTCACCGGCCAGCGCCACGCCGAGGTTCGGTACGAGGGTGGTGAAGGGGTAGTCCGCGATTTTGGGCTTGGCCGCGCTGAGCACCGAGACCAGCGAGGACTTGCCCGCGCTGGGAAAGCCCACCAGCGCCACGTCCGCGACGGTCTTGAGCTCCAGGACGGCGTCCAGCCGCTCCCCCGGCTCGCCGAGCTCCGCGAACCCCGGGGCCTTGCGCCGAGCGGAGGCAAGAGCCGCGTTGCCCCGGCCACCGCGGCCACCGCGGGCGATGACCAGCTCGCTCCCGGCGCCGACAAGGTCCGCGACCTGCTCGCCGTCCGGCCGTAGGACGACCGTGCCGTCCGGCACTGGCAGCACAAGATCGACACCATCCGCGCCGTGCCGGTTGGAGCCCTGGCCCGGACGGCCGCCAGAGGCTCGCTGATGGGGGTGGAAGTGGAACTCGAGCAGGGTCGTCACACTCGGGTCAGCCCGAAGAACGACGTCCCCGCCACGCCCGCCGTTACCGCCGTCAGGGCCACCGAGTGGTTTGAACTTCTCCCGGTGAACCGACGCGCAGCCAGGCCCGCCGTCCCCCGCGATGACGTGGAGGACGACCCGGTCGACGAAGGTGGGCACCGCTGCCTCTCCTCATCGTCGTTGGCTTAGCGGTCGCCGAGACAGCTCGCCCACGCGGACAGCGGCACCGGCCCTGTTGAGCTGCGAGCCGGCTGCCTCAGGCAGCCCGCGCCCCCTCAACGGGAATGATGTTGATAACCCGGCGGCCCCGGCGGTTGCCGAACTGGACATGCCCGGCGACCAGCGCGAAGAGTGTGTCATCGCTGCCACGGCCTACCTGGGAACCGGGGTGGAAGTGCGTGCCCCGCTGGCGAACGATGATCTCACCTGAGTTGACGTACTGGCCACCGAAACGCTTCACGCCCAGCCGCTGGGCGTTGGAGTCACGACCGTTGCGCGAGGAGCTCGCGCCCTTCTTGTGTGCCATGTCGCTCAGGCCTTCCCGGTCTCGATACCGGTCACCCGCAGGCGAGTGAACTTCTGGCGGTGGCCCTGCCGCTTGTGATAACCGGTCTTGTTCTTGAATTTGTGAATTCTGATCTTAGGACCCTTGACAATCTCGACGACCTCCGCTGTCACCTCGACAGACGCGAGCGCGTCCCTGTCGTGGGTCACCACGTCGCCGTCGACAAGCAGGAGCGCCGACAGGTTGACGGTCGCGCCCGGCTCGCCCTTGACGAGCTCGACGTCAACGACATCGCCGACGGCGACCTTGTGCTGCTTGCCGCCGCTGGCCACGACCGCGTACACCGGTTCTCCTTGCTGAAGTCGGACGGGCATCTCTCACACGGCGGAAACACAGCCGTGCCCGGCCCTGATTGCACTACCTTAACAGGCGCATGCGCCAACCTGACACCGGCGGCCCCGCCCCCGCGCCGCGACCCGGGCCACAGGGCGTATCCGGCCATGGCACCGATGAACCATGGCGTGCCGCCGACCAGCGCGCAACCATCGGAACGGGCTCGGCACGGGCTCGGCACGGGCACTGCGCTCCCGGCTGGCGGCCAGTGCCCGAGCAGAGCCAACAGGCAACGGGTGGCCGCCGACAGCGCGACGCGAGCCTCGCGCATCGTCCGCGGCCTGGGTGGGGGTTGGGCCACGATGGGCTGGCAGATTGTGATCTGGGTGGCCGGTGCCACCACGGCCGCCGCTGTCCTGACCGCCGGCTGGCCGCTGGTGTCCTCAGCCCGGACAACGGACCCCCGGCGGCGGTCCGTGACCATCGCGGCATCCGCGGTGGTCGTCACAACGGTGCTCGGGGTCGCTCTCAACGGGCTGGTGGGCCTGCCAGTCGGAGTACGCGCGACGTGGGCGCTCAGTACGGCCTACGCGGCCTGCTGGCTCGCGGTGCGTGCCCGCGAGCTTTCCAGGGACGGCTGCGCCTTCCGTGGCCGGCCTCAGGCCGCCGCCGCGGGCAGCGATGCCCACAGCGATGCGCTCTCTGCCCAGGACGACGTCGTCCAGGCTCTGGTCGTCGCCTCGTACGCCCTGCAAATGGGCGACAACAGCCGTGCCAGCGCGGCGGTTGACGGCGCGTTGCGACGGTCCCGCGCGCGGCTGGACGCGCTCGTGCGCGAGCACGACCAACGCGACCTCATCCGCCGGGAAGCGGCGCAGCACTGGGCCACCGGCGAAGCCTGACCAGCCAGAGGCTACGGCGTGTTCCGGGAGCCGTCGTTCGATCAGGGGAGCGGCGTCCGGCCGGATTCGGCGATGTCAGCGCCCGCGGCCGATCAGGAGGCCTGGTCCAGCACGGCGCTGGACCAGGCCGCTGTCAGCGCGCATGCGTCAGCACACGCATCAACACAAGGACACCTACCCGGTGTGGGCGGCCTCACCGCTCTCCTGCGGTGCCGCGACCGCGCGCGACGCCCGCCGGCGACCGGTCGCGCGAGCCCCGGTGGATCGGGCAGCGTTCGATGACGGCTGCGCCGAACTGATCGGCCCGCCGTCGTCCTTCGTGCCGTTGCTCGTCGCGCCATTGCTCGTCGTGGCGTTGTCCGTCGTGGCGTTGTCCGTTGCGGCGTTGTCCGTCGCTTCATTGCTTGTTGTGGCGTTGCTCATCGCGGCGTTGTCCGTTGGGCTGGGGCTGGCCGCGTCCCCGGGCACGGTCGCCTCAACCGGTCTGGTACGGGAGAAGCCCGTATCCGTGGTCACGGAGCCCGCCTCCACGACAGTGGCGTCTGGGGCCTCGCCGCTCGGGCCGGCCTCGGCCGCCGTGCCTGCCGCCGGCGGCCCCGGTACCGCGGGGCTGGACGCCCCGGAGCTTCGCGCGGGCGGTGCGGCCTGACCGTCCAGATGCACGATGACACCACGCCCGCCACAGTGAGCACAGGGCTCGCTGTAGGCCTCGAGCAGCCCTTGGCCCACCCGCTTGCGGGTCATCTGCACCAGCCCGAGGCTCGTGACCTCCGCGACCTGATGCCGGGTACGGTCCCGGCCGAGGCATTCGGTCAGGCGCCGCAGCACAAGTTCGCGGTTGCTCTCCAAGACCATGTCGATGAAGTCGATGACGATGATCCCGCCGATGTCGCGGAGCCGGAGCTGGCGGACGATCTCTTCGGCGGCCTCCAGGTTGTTCTTGGTGACCGTCTCCTCGAGGTTGCCGCCCTTGCCGGTGAACTTGCCGGTGTTCACATCGATAACGGTCATCGCCTCGGTACGATCGATCACAAGCGACCCGCCCGAGGGCAGCCACACCTTGCGGTCGAGGGCCTTGGCAAGCTGCTCGTCGACGCGGTACGTGTCGAACACGTCGGCCGTGCCGGTCTGTCGCCGGACCCGATCGCGCAGGTCCGGCGCCACCATGTCGACGTAGTCCTCGATCATCGCGGCTTCCTCGTCTCCCTGGACGACCAGCTCGGCGAAATCCTCGTTGAAGATGTCCCGAATCACCCTGATCACGAGATCGGGCTCGCCGTAGAGCAGCGCGGGAGCGCTGGCCTTCGCTGCCTTCCGGCGGATGTCCTCCCACTGGGCCGACAGCCGGGCGACGTCACGGGCGAGCTCCTGCTCGCTGGCGCCCTCGGCCGCGGTCCGAACGATCACGCCGCCGTTCTCCGGAGTGATCTTCTTCAGGATCGTCTTCAGGCGGGCGCGTTCGGTATCCGGAAGCTTCCGGCTGATCCCCGCGTTCTGCCCGTCCGGCACATAGACCAGATAGCGGCCTGGCAGGCTCACCTGGCTGGTCAGACGGGCGCCCTTGTGCCCCATCGGGTCCTTGGAAACCTGGACGACGATCGACTGGCCTGACTTCAGCACCTGCTCGATCTTACGAGGCCGCCCGTCGAGCCCGGAGGCGTCGTAGTTGACCTCTCCGGCGTACAGGACGGCGTTGCGCCCCTTGCCGACGTCAACGAATGCCGCCTCCATGCTGGCGAGCACGTTCTGCACCCGGCCGAGATACACGTTCCCCGCATACGACCAGGAGCTCGCCCTCGTCACGAAATGCTCGACAAGCACCCCGTCCTCAAGCACCGCGATCTGGGTGCGGTCACCGGCGTTGCGCACGACCATGCGCCGTTCAACCGCTTCGCGCCGGGCCAGGAACTCCGCTTCGGTAACGATCGGCGGCCGGCGGCGGCCGCTGTCCCTGCCCTCCTTGCGGCGCTGGCGCTTCGCCTCCAACCGCGTCGAGCCGCTGACCCCGCGCACCTCGTCGTCCCGGACACGGCTTTCGCGGACATGAACGACCGTGGCCGGCGGGTCGTCCGGGGCCGCGTCGTCCACGATCGCGGCACCGTCCCGGCGGCGCCGGCGCCGGCGCCGCCGGGAACTTCCCTGCGGCTGCTCGTCGTCGTACCCGTCCGCGCCGCCCGCTGCCACCAGCCCGGCGGCATCGGCATCACCGGAGTCGTGGGGATCGTCGGTCTCGGCCCGGTCCGGGCGACCGGGGCTGTCGCTCTCGTCGAACCCATCCGAGCGCGCGCCGGACCGCTCGAAGGCAACCGGGTACGTATCGTCAGCGCCCTCGGCCTCCTCGTCGACACGCGCACGCCCCCTGCCCCGGCGGCCTCTGCGACGGCGCCGCGTCGAGCTCCCGTCGCAGTCGCCGTCGTCGGGCACGGCGGCGCTGGAGATCTCATCCTCGTCGCTGTCGGCATAGGCCATGGCGGTGCCGGGTTCGGGATCGTGCTCGTCACCGGCGTCGAGCACGATCCCGAACCCTGGCCGCTGGTTCCCCCGATCCGTACTGGCCGGCCCGAATCCGGTGTCGGACGACCTGCCGGCGGCGCCCGCGACAGCCGTGTCGGTGTCGAACGGCGAGACGCCGCGCCGCCGGCGGCGAGACACAAGGTCAAGAGCCGCGGTGTCGGGCGCCTGGAAGGTCACCATGGTGACCGCCCGCCCACGGCGCAGCCGCGTCTCCGGCCGTGCCGGTGGACTGCCATCCCCGCTCGTGGGCATGGCAACGGCCCCCGGTGGAACACCGGTAAGATCAGCTAGGAACGGGACCGGCGGCGGCTCGATACCGACCACGGATCGCGGGGGTGGTTCCGGCGGATGAACGTCCGTGCCCGGGGTAACGCCACCTGGGGCAACGCTGTCAGCAACGGGGTCGCTCACCTGCGGAGCCTCCGGCGAGGACCCGGTCGAGACGTCCGGCGGAGGTCCCGCGGACCGTCCGGCGGCACGCCGCCGCCGCGGGGCGGAACGAGTGGTCGGTGTCTCATCGGAGTCTGTCACGATGTCATCGGGCACGGGTTACGAAACCTCTCGGGTCCCCGGGCGCGCTGCTCTCGCAGTCGCGACCGCTCAGGAACCACTGTCGTCGGTCCGACGGGGTACCGTCGGCGAATCCTGCGACGCCCTGCATCACGCATCGAGTCGACCGACCAGCCGGCCTGCATCGTCGCGGTCCGGCATGAGCGGATCCGCCACGGTGCCGTCTTCCAGCAGCCGACCTTGACCGAGCCGGAGCGGCTCGGGTGGTACAGGCAACCGAAGAACGGCGACCACGCAAAGGGCGGTCAGCACGTCGTCGGGTCGCACGGCGGGCGTCGTGTGCCGCACAACCACATCCAGTATCGCACAGGTGTCGTTCTCCGCATGGCAAACCATCGAGACCACTGCCTGACGAACGTCGAACCGGCGATGTCCGTCCTTGGTCACCCGCTCCACCTCGACCCGGTCACGGGCCAGGAGCGCGGCCACGGCGCTGGTCAGCTCATCGCGAGCGACCGCTGGCAGCCGTAACCGCCACCGCGACGCGTCCACCAGTTCCGCCAGTGAGGCAGCGGTGGCGGGCGCGCATGCGAGAACGTCCAGACCGGATGGCAGCGCCGCGTCCAACGCCAGCCGCAACGCATGCGGATCACAATGCTCGGCCAGCGCAAGCTCCACGTACTCGGCCTCGCTGGCGGCACCCGTCGGCGCCGCGCCAAGCCACGAGATGCGCGGATGCGGGCTGAAGCCGGCCGAGTACGCCATGGGGACAGCCGCGCGCCGCAGCGCCCGCTCAAAGGTCCTCGCGATGTCACGGTGAGACATAAAACGCAGCCGGCCGCGTTTCGCGAAACGCACCCGCACCCGCGCGACCACCGGTGGTGGAGGCGGGCCCTCAGGACGCCGGGGCACGGCCGGATCCCGTCGGCGTCAGGGGGAGCAGGGTCCGGCCGGTCGGGCCGATCTGGTTTTCGGTCCCCATGGTCGGACAGACCCCGCAGTCGTAGCAGGGGGTCCAGCGGCAGTCGTCCAGCTCCGTCGCACGCAGCGCTTCCTGCCAGTCCGACCACAGCCAGTCACGGTCCAGCCCGGCATCCAGATGGTCCCAGGGCAGCACCTCGCGTTCGTCGCGCTCCCGGGTGGTGAACCAGTCCAGGGACACCCCGAGCGGTTCCAGCACACGTGCGCAGGCCGCCGCCCAACGCTCGAAGGAGAAATGCTCGTTCCAGCCGTCGAAACGGGCGCCGGCACGCCACACCTGTTCGATCACCGCGCCGACCCGGCGGTCACCGCGGGCGAGCAGGCCCTCGATGATGCCTGGACGTCCGTCGTGGTAGCGAAAACCGATCGCCCGCCCGACCTCCCGATCACCGCGGATGGCGTTACGCAACAGCTGCAGCCTGTGGTCGGTGACCTCGTGCGAGGCCTGCCCGACCCACTGGAACGGCGTGTGCGGCTTGGGGACGAAACCGCCGATCGAGACTGTGACACGGATGTCGCGGTGACCGCTGGCCAGACGCCCCGCCCTGATCACCTCCCGGGCGAGATCCGCGATGGCGAGCACGTCCTCGTCGGTCTCGGTGGGCAGGCCGCACATGAAGTACAGCTTGACCTGCCGCCAGCCCTGGGCGTAGGCCGTGCTGACCGTGCGGATCAGGTCATCTTCGCTGACCATCTTGTTGATGACCTTCCGCAGGCGTTCGGAGCCGCCCTCGGGCGCGAACGTGAGCCCGCTGCGCCGGCCGTTGCGGGAGAACTCGTTGGCGAGTGTGACGTTGAACGCGTCCACCCGGGTCGAGGGCAGGCTGAGTGAGGTGTGCGTGCCTTCGTACCGGTCCGCCAGCCCCTTGGCGATCTCCCCTATCTCGCTGTGGTCCGCGCTGGACAACGACAGCAGGCCGACCTCGGTGAACCCGGACGCGTCCAGGCCCCGGGCCACCATGTCGCCGATCGTGGTGATGGTCCGCTCCCGGACCGGCCGAGTGATCATGCCAGCCTGGCAGAACCGGCAGCCGCGGGTACAGCCGCGGAAAATCTCCACGCTCATCCGCTCGTGGACGGTCTCCGCCAGCGGCACCAGCGGCGCCTTCGGATAGGGCCAGGCATCCAGATCACTGACGGTGTGTTTGGCGGGGCGTGCCGGTACCCCGGGACGGTTCGGGGTGACCGCGTGGATGCGGCCGTCAGGCCGGTAGCCCACGTCGTAGAAGGACGGCACATACGCGAGGCCGCGCCGGGCCAGCCGCATGAGCAACTCGTCCCGCCCGCCGGGAGAGCCCGCGGCCCGGAAGGCACGGACCACATCGGTGATCGCAAGGACCGCCTGCTCGCCATCCCCGAGCACGACCGCGTCGATGAACGGCGCGACCGGTTCGGGATTGAACGCGGCATGCCCGCCGACGATCACGATCGGGTGGTCATCAGTCCGATCCACGGTATGCAGCGGGATGCCCGCGAGATCGAGCGCGGTCAGCAGGTTGGTGTACCCCAGCTCGGTGGAAAAGCTGACGCCCAGCAGGTCGAAGTCGCCGACCGCGCGGTGGCCGTCCACGGTGAACTGCGGGACACCGTGCTCACGCAGCAGCTCCTCCAGATCCGGCCAGACCGAGTAGGTACGCTCGGCCAGGACGTCCGGCTGCTCGTTGAGGATCTCGTACAGGATCTGGACACCCTGGTTGGGCAGGCCTACCTCGTAGGCGTCCGGATACATCAGACACCAGCGGACGATCGCGTCCGCCCAGGGCTTGCACTGGGAATTCCCTTCGCCGCCGAGGTAGCGCACGGGCTTACGAACCCGCGGCAGCAACGGTTCCAGACGGGGGAACAACGACTGTCCGGACATGCCCGCGAGCCTACGGCACATTCACGGTCCGCCGAGCGGCGTCACAAGGCGTACGGATCGGAGCGTGCCCGCAGGTGGACATTCTGCAACAGGCCCACCGCCAGCAGGTTCGCGAACATCGACGATCCGCCGTAGGAGAGGAACGGCAGCGGCAGGCCCGTGACCGGCATGATCCCCAACGTCATTCCGATATTGACGAACATCTGGAAGGCAAACCAGCACACCACCCCAGTTGCGATCATCGTTCCGAAGGAGTCGGCTGAGTCGACGGCCGTGGCCAGTGCCCGCCACAGCACCAGGCCCAGGAGCAGCAGGACACCGCCAGCGCCGAGAAAGCCCAGTTCCTCCCCGGCCACCGTGAAAACAAAGTCGGTCTGCTGCTCGGGCACAAACTGGCCCTGGGTCTGCGTGCCGTGGAACAGGCCGCGGCCGGCGACGCCGCCATTGGCGATCGCCGTCATCGCCTGGTCGACGTTGTACCCGGTGGAGGAGGTGTTCTGGTTGCTTTGGACGAATTCGGTCAGGCGTGCCTCCTGATAGGGCTTGAGCAGGTGGAACTGCAGGATCGCCCCGCCGAACAGGACACCGGACAGGATGAGGCCGATCACCCACCGGCTCGGTGCGCCGCTGACCGCGAGCATGCCGAGAATGACGAACACGAAGACCATGACCGTGCCGAAATCCGGCTGCATCATGATCAACATCATCGGCACGGCAGCCAGCCCCAACACCAGCAGCACGTCCCAGTGACCGGGATTGAGGCGGATCCCGGTGTCCCGGTCGTCGTGCTTCTCCCCGAGGATCATCGCTACCCCGACAATGAGGGCGACCTTGGCGAACTCTGACGGCTGTAGCTGAAAACCGGCCGGCAGCACGATCCAGGAATGTGCGCCGTTGATCGTGCTTCCCACCAGCAGGACCGCGGCCAGGCCAAGGAGAGAGCCCAGGTAGACGAATGGGGCGTACGCGCGCAGGATCCGGTAGTCCACCACGGTCGCGGCACCCGCGAGAACGAGCCCGATGGCCAGGTTCAGCAGATGGCGCTTGAGAAACAGCTGCGGGTCGCCGCCGCTTTCGGCCTCGCGATGCCGGGTGGCGGACCAGACCAGCAACCCACCGAGGATGGACAGAGCGATCACGGCTATCTGCAGTGGCCAGTCCAGCCGGCGCAAGGGGGAATGCCGTCCTGATGCCCGGTCGCGCAGCTGCCCGATCCGGCCACGCGGCGGGACCGGGGAGGACCGCAAGGCCGTCGGACTCGTCATGCGCACTCCCTCCATGGTCGATGCGGGGGCTCTGCCCGAAAGACGTCGCGAGCCGCGCGGGCCCGCGCCCCGCTGCTGGCGAAGCGCCGGGGCGGGCAATCACGGTGGCCCGCGCCCGACAGCGGCGGGACACCGACTGATCTGGGTGGGGCAACGGCCGGAGTCGGCTGCCGCGGGCTCACCGCGCGATCCGGCGCCCGGTAGGCGCCACTCGGTGAGCAGGGACACGTCCGCCACATCGGTCACATCGGTCACATCGGTCACGGCGAGCGCCCGCGTCGTGGCATCACCGGTGGCGGAAACGCCCGCTGACGGCATACCGGACGGGACGACAGACCGCTCGGACAGGGCAGTCGGTGCGAACATCCCGTCCCGCGTCATCTTCGGCAGCGCCGCCGGGGGCGTACCGCCAGGCAGCGCCGCGTCGTGCCCGACGCCGTAGATGCTCTGGTAGATGGCTTTCACCGCCGGAGCCGCGTACTCGGCGCCGGTGCCGGAATCGGGGATGGTGACGACCACGACGAACTGCGGATCGTTGGCGGGCGCGAACGACGCGAACCACGACGTATCCCCAGCCCCTTCGACCTCGGCGGTTCCAGTCTTGCCCGCGATCGGGATGGTGTCGTTCGGCCAGTCCGCGAACACACCGGTGGCGGTACCGCCGGTTTCGCTCGTCACGCCATGCAGGGCGGCCCTGATGTAGGCAAGCGTCTCGGGCGCGGCCGGCACCCGTCCCGCGACCTTGGGCGTGACAGGCGTCACCACCCTGCCGTCCGGCGAGATCACCGCCTTGGCGAGCGTTGGCTGGTAGACCGTCCCCCCGTTGGCGAGCGCGGCGTAGGCAACCGCGAGCTGCAGCGGACTGACCGACAGGTACTGGCCCTGGCCGATCGCGAACTGGGTCGACGCGCCTCCGTTGTACAGGTAGCCGTCCACGCATGCCTCGGCCGCGTACTGGCGGAACCGCTCGGCCTTGGCCGGGTCGGTGACCTCCGGGTAGCCGTTCTGCGCCCGGCGGCAGTAGGAGTCCTTCAGCTGCGTCCAGATCGCCTTCGCGCCGTCGCGCCCGACGACCGAGCCGCTGGTCTCTCCCGGCAGGTCGACGCCTGTCCTGCTGCCGAAGCCCATGGCCCGAGCCATCTTCACGAAGTACTCGTTGGCCGTGGGATAGGGGCCGCGGCCATTGCGAAGCCCGCCGTCGGCGAGCCAGGCGTCGTAGGCGAACTTGTCGAAGATGACGTCGCAGGAGATCACCAGCGCCTGGTGCAGCGTGATCGGCCCGGCCGATGACCCCTCGAAGTTGTGAAACGTCTGGGAGCCGATCTGCAACGACGGCCCGCAGTCGTAGTTGCCGGCCGTCGACGCGCCCAGGTTGGTCAGCGCGGTGATGGTGGACACCGCCTTGAAGGTCGAACCGGGCGCGCCTGAGCCCTGGTAGGCCCGTGACAGCAACGGGATGCCGTTGGCGGGGTCCGACAGCGCCTGGTAGTCCGCTTCGGAGACACCGCCCACAAAGACCGACGGATCGTACGAGGGCAGACTGGCCATGGCGATGACATGGCCTGTTCGCACATCAAGCACCACCCCGGACGCGGTGCGGGCACGCCCGCCGAGGGAGTCCAGGGTTTTCCTGAGCGTCTGCTCGACCGCCTGCTGGACACCGACATCGATCGAGAGGACCAGGTTGTCGCCGCTGCGTGGCGCGGTGGACGAGGCCGTGCCCACGACCCGCCCGAACCGATCGACCTCAAGCCGCTGCACGCCGTCGGAGCCGCGCAGTGCCGTGTCATAGGTGTATTCCAGCCCGGCGACACCGACCAGGCTGTTGTTGTGGTAGCCGTGCCGGCCACCGTCGGAGTCGAGCTGCTCCTGCGTGACAGGGCTGAGATAGCCGAGTTCGTGTGCGGCCAAGAAGGTGTAAGGGTACTCGCGGACGGCCTGCAGTTCCGCCGACACGCCGGGAAACCGGTCAGGATGTTCGATGACCGCCAGCGCCTGGGTCGGGGTGACGTCCTTGGCCACCGGCACCGGCTGGTAGGGCGAGCCGTTCCAGCACGGTGGCTTCACCGAAGCCGAGCAGTACTGGATGCGCCTGGTGACATCGGCGGGGGGCACACCGATCACGCCTGACAACCGCTCCAGCACGGCTCTGCCGGAATCCTTCTGCCGGTCGGTCACCGACCGGTTCACCGAGATGACCAGCGACGTGCGGTTGCGGACGAGGGCACGCCCCTGGTCATCCACGATCAGGCCACGGGGTGCGGGGGTGACCACATCGCGTACCCGGTTGGTCTCCGCGACCTGCCGGTAGTGCTCCCCGTTGAGGACCTGCAACGCCCACAGCCGGGCACCCAAGGTAACCAACAGTGATATGACCAGCACACGCAGAACGAGCAGCCTGAGACCGACACGATCGTCCAGCGACCTGTCCCCAGGCCACGGCGCTCTCATACCCGCCGTCCGGTCATGAATCATCCCTGTACAGGCGCCGCATCCCCGCCGTCACCAACGGGAACAGCAGCGGGGTCAGGACCAGCGCGTAGAGCACGGCACCGACCGAACGCAGGAACACCTGGCCGCCGGTGAGGCTGGCGTTGCCCAGAATGCCGGCCAGCCCCGTCTGGCCGGCCGTGCCCAGCGCGGAGGCGGCCGCCGCCGCGATCATCGGGAGGTACACCGTCCGGCCGGCTTCGTCATGGGTGAGCCCCACACCGTAGCCGATCAGGCAAAAAATCATCGTGGTCTGGCCGAGGACGTGCGTCGAGAGCAGGTCCGCGATCAGCCCGACCACGAACCCGATGATTGCGCCGAACAGCGGCCCCCGCGCGAGCGCGACGAAGGCCAGCACGATCAGCACCACATCGGGGCTTCCCAACGGCAGATCGAGCGGGGCTATGACCGACAGCTGCACAATGATCAAAAGGACCAGCGCGGCTACGGTGGCCGCGACGGCCCTGCCCCGGACCTCGACGTCACGTGCACCCATGTCCCACACCGCGAGCCTCAGCCGACCGGGGCGGTGGCCGCGGGGGCGAGCGCCGATGTCGTCGGGATCGTGCTGGCCGGTGCCGCGGCCGGTGCCGCGGGCGCCGGGGCCGGTGTGGGCGGGGGCCGCGGGAGCAGCACCCGGTCACCGGCGTCCGCCGGGAGCTTCCCCACCACGATCCCGACCAGGTCGAGCGACCCCATGGCCGCGAAGGTGGTCACCTCGGCCGCGCGCGAGAGCCCCTCACTCGCGTCGAGAACCTTTGTGACCATGCCGATCGGTACCCCGCCGACGTAGTCGGCGCTGCCGAAGGAAACCAGGCGGTCACCCACCTTCACCTGGCGCGTGGCGTCATAGAGGGTGAATGTCAGGGCGTCCGGGCTACCCGCGCCGGCAACCGCGCCGAGCAGCCGGGTGCCCTCCAGACGAGCGCCGATGTGACTTGCTGGATCGCAGGCAAGACGGACGACCGCCGTGTGGGCGGTCGAGGACAGCACCGTCCCGACGAGCCCGTCGCTGTCGAGCACCAGCCTGTCCGGCACCACGCCGTCCGCGCTGCCGGCGTTGACCGTCACGGACCAGTCCGTCCCGGTGATGTCGCCGATCGCAATCACCCTTGCCGCAATGATCGTGTATTGTCCCCGGTCCGCGAGCAGGCGCAGGTTACCCAGGGCGGCGGCCTGCCGCCGCACCTCGGCGTCATCCGCCAACTGGCGTTTGAGCTCGGCGTTCTCCGCCGCGAGTGTGTCCGCGCGCCGCTGGTAACGATTGGGGTGCGTCAACGAGGACGCCGTCCGTCCGATGGGACGGGCGACGGCGCTCACACCGCCCTCAAGGGTCGCGAACACGCCCCGCAACGCGCCCCGCGGGCCGGCCGAACTGCCGCTCGAGCGGTAATCGACTGTGATCAGGATGAACGCCGTGATCAGCAGGCCAATGACGACCATGCGGGAGCGCCGGTTTTCGCGTCCCACCGCCGGCCTCCCATACCTGGCAACGCCCAGTCACGACGATGCCCATCCACGGCGGCCGGTACGGGTACCGCGGTGCCCGGCGGCGCCAGCCCGAAACGTCGTCAGTTCACGAGGTGAGCGAGCCGTCGGCCCGTATCCCCAGCGATCGACATCCCATTCGGCACGATCAGATCAGCGGCGGGGCTCGGATATAAGCACCTGCTGCAACGCTTCGAACTCCTCGACGCACTTACCAGAACCCATCGCGACCGAGTGCAACGGGTTGTCCGCGATATGGATCGGCATCCCGGTCTCATGGCGGAGGCGCTCGTCCAGACCGCGCAGCAGCGCTCCCCCACCGGTCAGCACGATGCCGCGGTCCATGATGTCACCGGACAACTCCGGTGGGCACTTGTCAAGGGTGACCTTGACCGCGTCGATCACCGCGTTCACCGGCTCCTCGATGGCTTTACGGATCTCCTCGGCGGTAACGACGATGGTCTTGGGCAGGCCGGAGACCAGATCTCGGCCGCGGATCTCCGCGCTGGGCTCGTCTGACATCTTGTGCGCGGAGCCGATCGCCATTTTGATCTCTTCCGCGGTCCGCTCCCCGAGCATGAGCGAGTACTCCTTCTTGACGTAGGAGATGATCGCAGTGTCAAGCTCATCCCCGGCCGTCCGGATGGACTGGCTCGTCACGATCCCACCCAAGGAGATGACCGCCACCTCGGTGGTTCCACCGCCGATGTCGACCACCATATTCCCGGTGGGTTCGTGGACGGGCAGCCCGGCTCCGATGGCCGCCGCCATCGGCTCCTCGATGATATAGACCTTTCGGGCACCAGCCTGATAACCGGCGTCCTTCACAGCCCGCTGCTCGACCCCGGTGATCCCAGAGGGGACACACACGACCAGCCGCGGTTTGGCGAAGTGCCGCCGTCGGTGAACCTTTTGAATAAAATAGCGCAGCATGCGCTCAGTCGTGTCGAAGTCGGCGATCACGCCGTCCTTGAGCGGGCGGATCGCGACGACATTGCCGGGAGTACGGCCGATCATCCGTTTCGCCTCGGTGCCGACCGCGAGGATCCCCGTGGTGGTGGTATTGATCGCTACCACGCTGGGCTCGTTCAGCACGATCCCGCGACCACGCACGTAGACGAGCGTGTTGGCGGTGCCAAGGTCGACGGCCATGTCACGGCCTAGGAACGACAACGAACTGGACATCGTCGGATGCCGGCCTTCCCGGGTGTGCGGTCTGGGTGCGCACGCTGGGCGTGCTGGAGTTGTAGGGCAGGCGGTGTCCGTAACGAGGGCGTATCCACTGCTTCTCCGATGAGCTCCATCCAGGTAGTCCGGCAATCCAGTAGAAGCCGCTCCAACAGACGACAAAAGCCTAATCCGGGCCAACCGAGCCTGCCGTCCCGGTAGGAGATCCATGACGCGCGACGGTCCGCACGCCAGGCCGGGTCAACCTGCCGGCCAACCTCAACCCGTACAACCAGTTCTAACACCCGGAGTCACAAGCATGCTACCCGAGGCGACTGGAGATGCCGCCTGGACTGGCGAATTCGACCATCCGGGCAAACGGTCCGGCACCGTCGGCCATAGGGCGAGCCGCCCTGGCCTTCGATGCCGGACCAGTCAGAAATAATCAGATCAACCCGGGGAAAAACAAGTCGATCTCACGCTTGGCGGACTCCGGCGAGTCGGAACCATGGACGAGGTTCTGTCCGATCTCCAGAGCATGGTCGCCACGCAGGGATCCCGGAGCCGCCTTGACCGGGTCGGTGGCGCCGATCAGGCCGCGCACCGCCTCGATCGCCCGCGGCCCCTGGACAACCAACGCGACCAACGGGCTGGAAACGATGAAGTCGACCAGCTCGCCAAAAAACGGCTTGGCCGCGTGCTCGGCGTAGTGGACCTCGGCCACCGAGCGCTCCAGCCTGCGCAGCTCAAGCGCGACCAAGGCCAGACCCTTGCGCTCCAGCCGACCAACGACCTCACCGACGAGGCCACGGCTCACGCCGTCGGGCTTGACCAGCACGAGTGTGCGTTCGACTGACACGGAACTCCTTCTACTCACTCAGATGGGCAGGTGTGGGACCAGAGCCATGCAGCCGCGGGCGGCACGGGAGGAACGATCGCACCGCCGTTGACCCGGTTACACGATCTTCATGCCCCTCGGCTGCACGAAAAAACCATGATCGAGCCACCGTTGGCACAGTCACACAGCCCTCACGCCTCCGACAGCGCGAAAGGACACGATCACGCGGCCTTTGGCACAGTTGCAACCTACCCGTCAGCGACGCAGAAGGCGGCGAGCCTCTCCCACCGTCACAAGTGAACCGGTCACCAACACCGCGGTACCGGCGAGGTGCGAGTCCTCCTCCGCCAGCCGGACACCCGCGTCGAGAGCGTCATCGAGACGCGAGGCAACCTCCACCCGGTCGGCACCGAACAGATCCACGGCGATCGCGGCAAGGTCATCCAACGGCATTGCCCGCGACGACCCACTCTGAGTGATGACCACGGCGTGCAACACCGGCTCCAGCGCGGCCAGAATGCCGGCGGCGTCCTTGTCCGCGAGTATCCCCACGACACCGACCAGATGATCGAAGCTGAAGGCCTCCTCCAGCGCGGCGACGAGCGCATGCGCGCCCGCGACGTTGTGCGCGCCGTCGAGCAGGACCGTTGGCGAGCGCCGGACGACTTCCAGCCGGCCCGGCGAGTCAGCCTGCGCAAACCCAGCGCGTACGGCGTCGATGTCGAGAATCTCACGGCCGCCGCCGAGGAACCCCTCAACCGCCGCGAGCGCGCATGCGGCGTTGTGAGCCTGATGCGCGCCGTGCAGGGGCAGCAACAGGTCCTCATAGACACCGCCGAGCCCACGGATGGCAACCAACTGGCCACCAACGGCGATATCACGGTCGAGGACCCCGAATTCCAGTCCCTCGCGTGCCACCGTCGCGCCGACCTCACCGGCTCGGCGCAACAGCACCTCCGCCGCTTCCAACGGCTGCTGGGCAAGCACGACGAGCGCACCGGCGTGAATGATGCCGGCCTTCTCCCCCGCGACCGCGCCAGGCGTGGCACCGAGCTCCCGATGGTCGAGGGAGATCGGGGTCACCACTGCCACCCCGGCATCCAGGACGTTGGTCGCGTCCCAGCTCCCGCCCATACCAACCTCGATGACACCGACATCGACCGGCGCGTCGGCGAAGGCGGCGAACGCCATCGCGGTCAGCAGCTCGAAGAAGGTGACCCGTTCGGGATGCCTGCTGTCAACGAGCTCAACGTAGGGGATGACGTCGTCGTACGCCTGGGTGAAGGTGGCTGCGGGCGCGGGGCGACCGGCCAGGCAGATACGTTCGGTCACGCTCTCCAGATGCGGGGAGGTATAACGGCCAGGTCTGATCCCGAAGGCGCACAGCAACGAATCCACCATGCGGGCGGTGGAGGTCTTGCCGTTGGTCCCCGTCAGGTGGATCGAGGGGTAGGCACGCTGTGGCTGGCCCAGCAGATCGACGAGATCGCGCATACGGTCCAGATCGGGCAGCATCCGGTGCGGGAAGCGTTCGGTCAGCGCCTTCTCCACCCGGGCGAGCCCGGCTGTGTCGGCGTCGGCGTCCGCCGGGATGCCAGGCCGGCTGCTCATCAGGCCGACTTCTCCTGGCGGGGACTCCGCTTGGATGCGGCGACGTCACGCGGCACGAGCGTCGGGTTGACGTGCTCAAGAACGACCTCGCGGGTCACCACCGCCCGGGCGACGTCCTTGCGGCTCGGTATGTCGTACATGACCGACAGCAGGACTTCCTCCATGATCGCCCGCAGCCCACGGGCGCCGGTTCCCCGCAGTATCGCCTGGTCCGCGATCGCATCCAGGGCGTCACCCGTAAAATCAAGATCAACATTATCCAGCTCAAACAACTTCTTGTACTGCCGGACCAAGGCGTTCTTCGGCTCGGTGAGGATGCGGATGAGCGCCTCCCGATCGAGGCTGGACACACTGGTGATCACTGGCAGCCGACCGATGAACTCGGGAATCATGCCGTACTTGAGCAGATCCTCGGGCATGACGTCGGTGAAGACGTTGGGAATATCCGGATCATCCTTGCCGTGCAGGACCGCGCGGAATCCAAGCGATTTCTTACCGATCCGTGAATCGATTATCCGATCAAGCCCGGCAAAAGCCCCACCGACGATGAACAGGACGTTCGTAGTATCGATCTGGATGAACTCCTGATGCGGATGCTTGCGGCCGCCCTGCGGCGGAACGCTCGCGGTCGTTCCCTCCAGTATCTTCAACAGCGCCTGCTGGACACCCTCGCCAGAGACATCCCGGGTGATACTCGGATTCTCCGACTTACGCGCGATCTTGTCGACCTCATCAATATAAATGATGCCGGTCTCGGCTTTTTTGACATCATAGTCGGCGGCCTGGATGAGTTTGAGCAGAATGTTCTCAACGTCTTCACCGACATAACCGGCCTCGGTGAGCGCGGTCGCGTCGGCGATCGCGAACGGGACGTTGAGCATCCGGGCCAAGGTCTGCGCCAGCAGCGTCTTGCCGCATCCGGTGGGGCCCAGCAGAAGGATGTTGCTCTTCGCCAGTTCAACATCGCCCTTGGCGTCGCTACCCGCGCCACCACCCACCTGGACTCGCTTGTAATGGTTGTAGACAGCAACCGACAGGGTCTTCTTGGCCTGTTCCTGACCAACCACGTAGCCGTCCAGGAACTCGTAGATCTCGCGCGGCTTCGGCAGCTCGTCCCACTTGAGATCCGAGGACTCCGACAGCTCCTCTTCAATGATCTCGTTACAGAGATCGATGCACTCGTCGCAGATGTAGACGCCGGGCCCGGCGATGAGCTTCTTCACCTGCTTCTGGGACTTGCCGCAGAACGAGCACTTGAGCAGATCACCGCCGTCACCTATGCGTGCCACCGAGGACTCAGTCCCTTCGTCCAGACGATGGTGTCGCCTGCAGGTCAGGGGCGGCTAAGCCGCCCGGTCGTCGCCTGTCTGTTACTATCCTGCCCTCCGCCGGCAGCGGCCGCGCCATGACGCCAGCGGCTTTGGGCTGTGTATCCGCATCCGCGTCTACCCGCCACCGATGGCTGTGCCCTGACGCCGACGGCTTTGAGCTGGCTGTCCGCCTCCCCGTGGGGACCGTACCCCCTGAAGCCGTCCAGTGAGAGCCCTATCGTGCGGCTCGTGTAGGTCAGTCACGGTCATCGGGCAGATCATCACGCGTCCGTGCCGTCCGGACAGGGCCTTTGCACAACGCTGACGGGGCACCCGGCCCGGCCTCCGGCGACGCGGAACCATCATCGCGCCGCCTTTGGCCCAGCCAGCCTTCAGGCCTCCGGCGACGCGAAAAACCATCATCGCGCCGCCTTTGGCCCAGCCAGCCCAACCCAGGCCTCCGGCGACGCGAAAAAGCAGCATCGCGCCGCCTTTGGCCCAGCCAGCCTTCAGGCCTCCGGCGACGCGGAACCATCATCGCGCCGCCTTTGGCCCAGCCAGCCTTCAGGCCTCCGGCGACGCGAAAAACCATCATCGCGTCGCCTTTGGCCCAGCCAGCCCAACCCAGGCCTCCGGCGACGCGAAAAACCAGCATCGCGCCGCCTTTGGCCACCGGACCCCCCAGTTCCCGCTGCTAACGGCCCGCTGCCGGCGCCGCCAACAGCTGCGACGACTTGCGGGTCCGGATGACCTCGTCGATCAACCCGTACTCCTGCGCCTCGGCCGCGCTGAAAATCTTGTCCCGCTCGATGTCCCGACGGATCTCTTCCTCGGTGTGCCTGGTGTGCCTGGCGAGCATCCGCTCCAGCAGGGAGCGCATCCGCAGGATCTCCCTGGCCTGAATCTCGATGTCGCTGGACTGTCCCTCGCCCTGCCCAGAGGGCTGGTGCAGCAGGATACGGCTGTTCTCCAGCGCGAAACGCTTCCCCGGTGTCCCCGCTGTGAGCAGCACCGCGGCCGCGGATGCCGCCTGGCCCATGCAGATCGTCTGGATGTCCGGGCGGACAAACTGCATCGTGTCGTAAATAGCGGTCAACGAGGTGAACGATCCACCCGGTGAGTTTATATAGATCGAAATATCCCGGTCGGGGTCCTCGGACTCCAGGAAAAGCAGCTGCGCCATCACGTCGTTCGCGGAAAGGTCATCGATCGGGATACCGAGGAAAACGATACGTTCCCGCAGCAGCTTCTCATAAGGATTAAGGTAAAGATCACCACGGCTGGTCTTCTCGATGACACGCGGGATCCCGTAATGGCTGACGGGCAGCGCGTCGCTCGAGCTCTGGCCGATGATCGGTTGGTACATGGTGGGTGCCTCCGCGACGGCGGGTGGTGGTCGGTTACCGGATGTCGACGGTGTCGGCCGAGTGTCCGCGGGACGCGGCTAGCTGACCGAGCGCTCGCTGGGAACCTGGCGGGCCTGGGCCACGACGTGATCGACGAACCCGTAGTCCTTGGCCTCCTCGGCCGTGAACCAGCGGTCGCGGTCGGAATCCCGCTCGATCTGCTCGATCGGCTGGCCGGTGTGGAATGCGATCCGTTCCTGCATCATCCGCTTGGTGTAGAGCATCTGCTCGGCCTGGATGGCGATGTCGGAGGCGGTACCACCGATGCCGCCGGACGGCTGATGCATCATGATCTTCGCATGCGGAAGCGAATACCGCTTGCCGGACGCGCCCGCGCACAGCAGGAACTGTCCCATGGACGCGGCGAGCCCAAGCGCAACCGTCGCCACGTCGTTCTCCACGTACTGCATCGTGTCATAGATCGCCATACCAGCGCTGACGGATCCACCGGGAGAGTTGATGTAGAGGAAAATATCCCGGCTCGGGTCCTCGGCGTTGAGCAGCAACAACTGGGCACAGATCGCGTTGGCGATCTGATCCTCGACCACCGAACCCAGGAAAATGATCCGCTCGCGGAGCAGCCGGTTGAAGACCTGTTCGTCGAAACCGACCCCACCCTGCCCCGGCGAACGCAGCTGTGGGGCGACCAGGCTCGGGGCTGCGATATTACCCACGGTTAGCTCCTCGGTTTCCTCGCGCTGACGACGGCTGATCTGACCGTCTCGACACTATCTGTGACCCGCGCTAGTTCCGGGACTTCACCCTCGATGTTCGCGCTGGGCGTGAGGGCGGGCTGGCCCAGCGGCGATTAATCCGGGCATTGCGGGCAATCGACTCCCTGGAGCGCCCGGCAATAGGGGTGTGGATCAAGGAGTGGGGCTGGGGTGCTGCGTGCATCGCGCGGCGGCGGAGGGAGCCACCGGAGGTGTTGGGTGGCGACTGACGAGCCGGGGTACCCGTGCATCGCGCGGCGATGGACGGGGAGCGATGCGACGAGGTGGGTGGGCCCAAGCCCGCGACGCCGCGTCCCCTGTTGCCGGGCACTCCAGCGTGGGGCGGCATCACAACGCCCCAACCGCGCGGCTGACCAGCCGCAGGCCCAGGCCACCGGGCGCTCCGGCCGTACGGAACGCGCAGCCGGACAGAACGCGCGGCGGCCCCCGGACGGGATATCCGGGGGCCACTGACAACCGTTCACCCGGCCGCGGACGGACCAGGGCGGCTCAGCCGCTGGGCGCGGGATCGGTCGACCCGCCCGCATCCTCCGCATCGGTGTCCGTGGCGGCATCGACATCAGGATCAACGTCTTCGATGTCCTCGCCTGGCGGGACGATCGGTGCCGCCTGATCAGGTGGCACCACCTCGCTTCCGGCCGTGTCAACGACCTTCACCTGTCGCAGCAGGAAGGCGAGCGCCTTGCTCCGCAGCGCGTCAATCATGATCGCCGAAAGGCCATCCCCCTGGGCGAGCTGCTGAGCGAAGGCCTCGGGACTCATGCCCATGCGCTGCGCCCGACCGATCACCTGCTCCATCAGCTCGCCCTGATCTATACCGAACTGCTCGGCATCAATCACAGCGTCCAGGATGAACTGCGACTTCAGTGTCCTCTCGACGAGTCGCCGCACATCGTCGAGGCGCTCCTCGTCGGTCCGGCCAAGTGTTTTGAGGTAGGCCTCACGGTCAACGCCCATCCGTTCAAGATCATGAACGAAACGATGCTCGCGAGCCTCGACCTCGCCATCGAGGACCGAGACCGGCAACGGCACGTCAACACGCTCGATCAGAGCGTCGAGAACACGCTCACGCGCCTGCCCGAGCTGGTCGCGCTCGGCCTCACGGACAAGACGCTCCCGGATGTCCGCAAGCAGCTCCGCCAGCGAGTCGAACTCGCTGGCGGTGGTGGCAAAGTCATCGTCAAGCTCGGGGAGCTCACGCTCCTTGACGCCCCGGACGGTGGCCGTGACCTCGGCCGAGTTGCCGGCGAACTCACCGGCGAGCAGTTCGGTCACAAAGGTACGGCTCTCTCCTTCGTCGGCACCGATGACCGCCGCGTCCAGACCGTCGATCAAGGTGTCGCTACCGACCTCGTAGGACATACCGGCAGCCTCGGCACCCTCGACGACCTCGCCGTCCACGGTCGCGGAAAGGTCGAGGGAGATGAAGTCGCCGGTCTGCACCGGGCGTTCGACCGGCTTGAGCACGGCGAAGCGCTCACGCATGGTCGTCAGTTGTGAATCGATCTGCTCGTCAGTCACCTCGAGCGCGTCAACGATGACCTCAAGGCTGTCATAGTCGGGAAGAACGATGTCCGGCCGGACGTCCACCTCCGCTGTGAAAACCAGCGGGGCACCGTCCTCGAACGAACTGATGCCGACCTCGGGACGGGACAGAACGTCTACGTCCTCCTGCTGCACGGCATCGGTGTAGAAGCGCGGCAAGGCGTTCTGGATGGCCTCCTCGAGGATCACTCCCCGGCCAAGACGCTGGTCAAGGATACGCGGAGGCACCTTGCCCGGCCGGAAGCCGGAAACCCGGACTTCCCGTGCGAGTTTGCGGTAGGCGGCGTCAACGGACGGCTTGAGCTCGTCGAAGGGCACCTCGACGGTCAGCTTGACCCGGGTGGGACTTAGGGTCTCCTTGGTGGCCTTCACGGCGCGGCTAACTCCTGATGCGGCAGTGGATCGGATGGACGCGCCGAGATTACCGGTCGGGGCGGGGAGACTCGAACTCCCGATCTCCTGCACCCAAAGCAGGCGCGCTAGCCACTACGCTACGCCCCGAGGCGTTGCTTCAGTATCCTACGGGTAGTGTAAGCGACGCTCCGCGGGTGTAGCTCAATGGCAGAGCCCCAGCCTTCCAAGCTGGCCATGCCGGTTCGATCCCGGTCACCCGCTCCACTCCGGGTGAGGCGTGTCCCGCCCACGCCGAACCAGATCGTTCCGCCATACCAGCCCGGGGGGGCCGAACCCCCACGTCCCCCACCCACGCCGCGTCAGCCGTCAGTCTGTGGGCACGAGAGTCGTCAGGCAGAACGGGTGACCCGCCGGGTCGAGGAGCACACGCCACCGGTCCGGGGATGGCTGCTCGTCGGCAGGCCGTGCGCCGAGGGCAATCGCCTGAGCCTGCGCCGCTTCAAGATCCTCGACTGCGAACTCCATGTGCGCCTGCTGCGGGGTAGCGCCCGTGGGCCACGTCGGGGGCCGATGGTCCGGGACCCGTTGCGCTGTGATCCAGACAGCCGGGCCCTTGACCGCGACGAAGTCCTCACTGCTGAAAGCGATCGCGCCACCGGTCAGCTCCGCGTAGAACCGAGCCAACGCATGAGGCTCGGAGCAGTCGAACGAGATCGCCGCCAGGCGTGCAACACCAACCACCGCTTGCGCTCCCCACCAATTGATCATCAGCAGCTGGCCGGCACTGCTTGCAGCCGCTGACACATCCCGTATGACAGGCGTACCAACGATAACGTCAGCAACGTCAGCTGCTGACAGGCAACGCCCAAGGCGGATGGCGGATGGCGGATGGCGGATGGCCCGGATGGCCAGCCCCCGATGGCCCCGGCCAGAGGCGAGACGTTCCGGAGGGCTTCGCTCGGCGGTGCCGGTAACGTCTGGGTGTGAACGCCACCCTCGTCGCCCAGGGCCTGGCTGCCGGATACGGCGGGCGAGCGCTGTTCAGCCAGGTCGATCTGGTGCTCGGCCCAGGCGATGTGATCGGAGTGGTCGGGGCGAACGGCGCGGGCAAGTCCACCCTGCTGCGCATGCTCGCGGGCTTGGCCAGCCCCGAGCACGGCACAGTGGTACGCACCCCGTCGACGGCCTCGGTCGGCTACCTCGCGCAGGAGCCCGATCGCCGTCCCCGCGAGACCGTGCATGGCTTCCTCGCCCGGCGCGCTGACGTGACCGACGCCCGGCGCCGGTTGGATGACGCGGTCGCGGCCCTGTCCCGTCAGGAGCCCGGTTCGGACGACGCCTACTCGACAGCGCTGGACCGCTGGCTCGCGCTGGGGGCCGCCGACTTCGACGAACGCGCGGCGGTGGTGGCGGCCGACATCGGGCTCACGATCGACCTGAACGTGCCGATGACGGCGTTGTCCGGGGGCCAGGCGGCCCGCGCGGGGCTCGCCGCTCTGCTGCTCAGCAGATTTGACGTCTTCCTGCTCGACGAACCGACCAACGACCTCGACCTCGACGGGCTGGCCCGGCTGGAGACGTTCGTCACGGGGCTACGGGCCGCGGTGGCGGTCGTCAGCCATGATCGGGAATTTCTCGCCCGTACCGTCACCGCGGTGCTGGAGCTGGATCTCGCCCAGCAACAGGTCAGCTTCTTCGGCGGCGGCTACCAGGCCTACCTCGACGAACGGGAGGTGGCCCGGCGGCACGCCCGGGAGGCCTATGAGCAGTACGCCGACCGCCGCGGCGCGCTGACCGAACGCGCCCAGACCCAACGGACCTGGATGGACAAGGGCGTGCGAAACGCCCGCCGCAAGTCCACCGACAACGACAAGATCGGGCGAAACCTGCGCGCTGAGACGTCGGAGAAGCAGGCCGCCAAGGTCCGGCAGACCGAACGCCTGATCGAACGCATGGAAGTCGTCCCTGAACCGCGCAAGGAATGGGAGCTGCGGCTGCGGATCGCGGCGGCCCCGCGCTCCGGTGCCGTGGTCGCCGTGCTGACCGACGCGGTCCTACGTCGCGGCAGCTTCACCCTGGGACCGGTGACCGCGCGGCTGGACTGGGGCGACCGGGTGGCCATCACCGGGCCCAACGGAGCCGGGAAGTCGACGCTGCTGGCAGCGATCCTCGGTCACCTGCCGGTCGACGCTGGCCGGGCGTCGCTCGGTTCCGGGGTGCTGGTCGGCGAGGTCGACCAGGCTCGAGCGCTGTTCACCGTCGACGCCCCGGTTCTCGACGTCCTCGCCCGGTTGTTGCCCGAGCTGGTCACCGCCGACCTGCGGACTCTGCTGGCCAAGTTCGGCCTGCGAGCGGATCATATGAAACGGGCGGCCACGACCCTGTCACCCGGCGAGCGCACCCGCGCGGCGCTCGCGCTGCTGCAGGCACGCGGGGTCAATCTGTTGGTGCTGGACGAGCCGACGAACCATCTCGACCTCCCCGCGATCGAGCAGCTGGAAGCGGCCTTGGCCGACTACACCGGCACCCTGCTCCTGGTGACCCACGACCGCCGCATGCTCGAGGTGGTCCACACCACGCGTCAGTGGCAGGTCACGGCTGGTCAGGTCATCGAGGGGAGCTGAAGGCGCCGGCCCTGAAAACGCCGGCCGTCGCGGCCCCGGGTCCGCGATCCGTCAGGCACCATCGGATTTACCATGACGCTCGCCGACCAGCTGCCCGCAACTCCGGAGCCCGACGATATCTTCGACGCGTTCACCGCGTGGGCCGAGGGCCAGGGGCTCGCCCTGTACCCCGCGCAGTCCGAGGCGCTCATCGAGGTGGTCTCCGGTTCCAACGTCATCCTGACCACCCCGACCGGGTCCGGCAAGAGCCTCGTGGCCACCGGCGCCCATTTCACCGCGATGGCCCGCAAACAGCGCAGCTTCTACACCGCGCCCATCAAAGCGCTGGTGTCGGAAAAGTTCTTCGCGCTGTGCGCCACGCTCGGGACGGACCGCGTCGGGATGATGACCGGGGACGCCGCTGTCAACGAGGACGCTCCCGTCATCTGCTGCACCGCCGAGATCCTGGCCAACATCGCCCTGCGGGACGGTGCCGACGCCGACGTCGGCCAGGTCGTGATGGACGAGTTCCACTTCTACGCCGACCCCGACCGGGGCTGGGCATGGCAGGTGCCGCTGCTGGAGCTGCCCCGCACGCAGTTCATCCTCCTGTCGGCGACCCTGGGTGACGTAAGCCGGTTCGAAACGGACCTCACCCGCCGGACCGGCCGTCCCACCGCGGTCGTCCGCTCCGCCGTGCGCCCGGTGCCGCTGTTCCACCACTACGTGACCACCCCGCTGCACGAGACGCTCGAAGAGCTTCTGAACACCCACCAAGCGCCTGTCTACGTCGTTCACTTCACCCAGGCGTCGGCGCTGGAACGGGCGCAGTCACTCATGAGCATCAACGTGTGCACCCGGGCGGAGAAGGACGCCATCGCCGAGATGATCGGCGGGTTCCGGTTCACCGCGGGGTTCGGCAAGACCCTATCCCGCCTGGTCCGCCACGGCATCGGTGTCCACCACGCCGGCATGCTCCCCAAGTACCGGCGGCTGGTGGAGCTGCTCGCCCAGGCCGGGCTACTGAAGATCATATGTGGTACCGACACGCTCGGCGTGGGGATCAACGTACCGATCCGCACGGTCGTGTTCACCGCGCTGTCCAAGTACGACGGAACCCGGACCCGCCACCTGAGCGCCCGGGAGTTCCACCAGATCGCCGGCCGGGCCGGCCGGGCCGGTTATGACACGGTCGGCACCGTCGTGGTGCAGGCGCCCGAGCACACAGTGGAGAACGAACGCGCCCTGGCCAAGGCCGGCGACGACCCGAAGAAACGGCGAAAGATCGTCCGTAAGAAGCCGCCGGAGGGGTTCGTCTCCTGGGGCGTACCGACGTTCGAACGGCTCGTGGCCGCCGAGCCCGAGCCCCTGACGTCGAGTTTCACCGTCAGCCACTCGATGCTGCTCAACGTCATCAACCGTCCTGGCGACGCCTTCGCCGGCATGCGGCACCTGCTCACCGACAACCACGAGCAGCGTCCGGCGCAACGCCACCACATCCGCCGGGCCATCGCCATCTACCGGGCGTTGCTCGCCGCTGGCATCGTCGAGAAACTTGCCATCCCGGACGAGACGGGACGCACTGTGCAGATCACCGTCGACCTGCAACTCGACTTCGCTCTCAATCAGCCCTTGTCGCCCTTTGCGCTCGCCTCGCTCGAGCTGCTCGACCGGGGCTCGCCGAGCTATCCGCTGGATGTTCTATCGATCATCGAGGCCACGCTGGACAATCCACGCCAGGTCCTTTCCGCGCAACAGTTCAAGGCCCGCGGTGAAGCCGTCGCCCAGATGAAGGCGGACGGCGTCGAGTACGAGCGTCGCCTTGAGCTGCTCGACGCCGTCACCTACCCCAAGCCGCTGGACGAGTTCCTCGGTGCCGCGTTCGCGATATACCGGCGTGGCCATCCCTGGGTTGACGATCACGAGCTCGCGCCCAAATCGGTGGCCCGGGACATGTACGAGCGAGCCATGACCTTCGTCGAGTACATCGGCTTCTACGGCTTGGCCCGCTCCGAGGGGCTGCTCCTGCGCTACCTGGCCGACGCCTTCAAGGCCCTGCGGCAGACGGTGCCCGAGGACGCCCGGACCGAGGAGCTCACCGATCTGACCGAATGGCTGGGCGAGCTGGTCCGGCAGGTCGACTCGAGCCTGTTCGACGAATGGGAGCAGCTGCGCAACCCGACGCCGGACGCGCCTTCGGCGCGGATCGACGAACGGCCACCCGCGGTGACAACCAACATCCGCGCGTTCCGGGTCCTCGTCCGCAACGCGCTGTTCCGCCGGGTGGAGCTGGCCGCGCTGCGCCGCTACGACGATCTCGGCGCGCTCGACGCCGACGCGGGCTGGGACCGTGACCGGTGGGCACAGGCCCTCCAGCCGTACTTCGACCTGCACGGCGAGATCGGCACCGGACCCGACGCCCGCGGACCGGGACTCCTCATCATCAACACCGAGCCGGGACGCTGGACGCTTCGGCAGATCTTCGACGATCCGGCCGGCGACCACGACTGGGGCATCAGCGCCGAGGTGGACCTCGCCGCCTCGGACGAAGCCGGCGCCGCCGTGCTGCACGTCACCGCCGTCGATCAGCTGTAGGGCGGGCGGATGACCGCGACCGGGCAGAGCGCGTAGCGGACACACTGATCGCTCACGGAGCCGAGGAGAAGCTCAGCGAAGCCCCCGTGCCCGCGGGCGCCCGTCACCAGCAGCTGCGAGGTCGTGGACTCCAGCAGCAGGGCACGGGCGGCCGAGTCGACGACCACCTCGCTGCTGACGCACAGCCGTGGTGAAACGTCCCGCAGCCCCTTGGCGAGCGCATCGTCGAGCACATCGTTTGCCTGATCGACAAGAGCTCGGCCGGACGAGGTGAGAAACTCCGGATAGGGCGTGGACGCCACCTCCAGCGCGTGTATAACCCGTAGCGGTACGTCACGGTATGTCGCCGCACGGGCCGCCCACGCCAGCGCGGCCAGCGACGATGGCGAACCGTCCACACCGACAGCCACCGGCCGGCGGTCGCCGGGCACACCGAAGCCCCGCCCCCGCACGACGACGGCCGGAACCGCGCCGTGCTGGACGACCGCCTGGCCCACCGACCCGCGGGGAGAGCAATGGAGCAGGCCATGATCGCACGAGCCCACGACCAGCATCGGCGCGTGCTTCGACGCCGCCAGCAAGGCGATCACCGCGGGCTCGTGGACCACCCGCCGGACTACCGCGGGAGGTGGCTGGCAGGCCGGGAGCCGAGCAACCGCCGAGTCGAGAACCGCAGCCGCCGTCGCGGTCAACCCATCACGATCAGTAACGTACGCTTGCCGGTGAACGGTCCTGGGCTGGCCGTCCGCGGTCCATGCCAGCACGGCGGTCACAGAGCGCCGATGCATGGCCGCGGTATGCCAGGCCCATCGCAGTGCCTCGACAGAACCCGGCGAGCCGTCCACCCCGGCAACGATCCCTGGCCGCACGAAGATACTACCGTCTGTCATTGCCGTCCTCCCCACACCGCTCTGGGCGCCGCTCGCTTTGATCATTACGCTGAGGGCGCCCGGGTGCGGGGAGCATCCGGACACAGTGGCGCAGACGTCTGCTGGAAACGCCTGCCTCGGCTGCCCGGCACGGCTGTCTGGCGGCGGATGCCTGGCACGGCTGTCTGGCGGCGGATGCCTGGCACGGCCACGCGGAAGCACCGGCGGGGCACTGGTCACAATCGCGGCGTCAGGCTCCGGCGGGGGCCCCTGCCCGGAGAGGAGGGTGGTCGCGTTACCCGGACGCGCTCGAGGTGGACGCGCGCAGCATCGCCCGGACCCGCATGAGCGCGAAACCAAGAAGATTGCGTCCCGGCCAGGCTGACGGAGCCTGCGCACGGGCGTCGTCAGCGGCCAAGCCGATCCCCCACACCCGGTCCAGCGGACTCGCCTCCACCAGTACCCGCTCGCCGGTACCGAGCAGATAATTACGCAACGGCGGATGCTGGTCGAACTTCGCGGCGTTGCCCTGGACCACGATGTCGAAGGAGCACTCGCTCCACACCGCCTCATCGAAACCGCGGACCTGCCGGCCGTGCTTTTTCGCGGCTGCCGGATCAGCTGCGGCGAGAACCGCCCGTGCCGCGGCCATGTCGCCGAACAGCCGGGCCTTGCGCTCCATCATGAAATGCTCAGCCGTCGGATAACGCAGACCGTCCACAGTGAACGCGGAGGGCCACCATTGGCTCAGGCAGCCCACGCCGACGCCACGGCCGCTGCCCCGCGGTGGATGGTGCCCCCAGAAAAACAGGAGATCCAGCGCGTGCCCGGCCTGTTCCAGCAGGACCAGATCCTCGACCTGGGAGGCGTTCGCCGGCGTGGTCACGGCCTGATGGTCGCACGAGTCGCCTCTCCTTCAACGGCATTCCCACCAGTCGGACCACCCCTGCCCTCAACCGGCCGGGACGGTGCTTCAGCTGGCCGGGGCCGCGTTTCAGCCGGCCGGGACGGTGACCGCCGATCGCGTTGAACCGACGAACGCCGCGCGGGACGCCCGGCGCAACGTTGCGGTACCGGCGGTAGGAAGAGGGCTACGATCTGCAAGTCGCATGACAACTGCATCGGTGAGACCTTTGTCAGAAGGACCCTTGCCCGTATGGAAAATCTTTGCTATATGGTCCTTGTTACGGACCTGTCATCGTGCGCATGTGTCATTGACCCAGTCGGCGAGCCGCCCTCTCAGGCTGATCTCCCCCGGGTTCCGCGAGACACGATCAGCAAGATCACGGATGTCCCCGTCCGGTGCGAGATCACGTACGACCAGAGCCGCCAAGCGGGCCGTCTGCGCGCTCGCACGGATGTCGGCGGACCGCGCGTCGATCTGAGCACAGACCGCGCTGGTACCAGCCTGCCTCGTCTCCTGCGACACCGAGCCACAACCGACGAGCCCGACAAGCCCGACGAGCCCGGTGGCGACCGCCACCGTCGCCACCGGCCGCAGCATCGGTAAGAGCCTGTCGCGAGCCACGGGCAGCCCCCTCTCCGGGTGTTCCGCGCGCCGCCTGCATCCGCCCGCGGTATCCCGGTGACGGTATCCGCCCGCAGCGCCGCATCCAACGCGACCGCGCCGATTCACAACAGTCCGGTTGAGGACACCGCCTCGGCCGAGGGCGGCACGAGCCGGCTAACGTCGGGTGGTGCGAGTAGCGACGTGGAATATCAACTCGGCGAAGGCGCGGCAGGCGCGTCTGATCGAATGGTTGGACCGGGTCCAGCCGGACGTGGTCTGCCTACAGGAGACCAAGCTTTCCGACGACGCCTTCCTGGAGCTCTTCGATGAAGATCTCTTCCGGCGCGGCTACACCGTCGCACATCACGGGGAGGGCCGATGGAACGGCGTCGCGATCTTCTCGCGAGTCGGCCTGGGCGACACCGAGCGGGGACTCGCCGACGCTCCCGGCTTTCCCGGGCCAGAACCGCGGGCGCTGGCCGCGACCTGCGGCGGCATCCGAGTCTGGTCGCTTTATGTGCCAAACGGCCGGGCAGTGGACGATCCGCACTATACCTATAAGATCAATTGGCTCGCCGCGCTACGGGTATGCGTGGAAAAAGCCCTGACGACCACGCCGGTACTCGCCTGCGGTGACTTCAACATCGCTCCCACCGACGCCGACGTATGGGACCCGGCCGACTTCGTCGGCGCCACCCACGTCACCGAGGCCGAGCGACAGGCCCTGCGGGAGCTCACCGCCCTCGGCCTAGTGGACGTCACGCGTGAACGGTGGCCGGACGAACAGATCTTCACCTACTGGGACTACCGGTCGCTGATGTTCCCGAAGAACAAGGGAATGCGCATCGACCTCGCTCTTGCCAGCGGTCCGGTCGCCGAGCGGGTGCGAGCGGTCTGGGTTGACCGGCAGACCCGCAAGGGCACAGGCGCATCCGACCACGCACCGGTGGTCGTCGACATTGACGAGGCACCGGATGGGGACATCGGCCCGATGGTCCCGCCGCCCTCCCAGCCCTCCCCGCGCGCGCAGCGCCGCCGGCTGACCGGCTGACCGGCAATAGGGGTGTGGAGAAACGCGAAGAGGAAGTCCCGAGCGCGACGGCGAACTCGGCCTGGGTCAGGCCGCTGTCAGCCAGGCCACGACCTCGCGTGGCGCGGTCAAGGGCCATCAGGCACCCCCTTGATACGTCCGTGGGTGGGTGGGCCGGCCGGACACGGCACAGGTCGACGACACCGATGAACGGCGCGCGGCGGTGCGGTTATCGTGCGTCCGCGTAACTGACATTGACGGTGGTGAAGCCCACCGCGCTGAACAGGCCCCGCAACATTCCGGTGGTGTTCCGTTCGGCCAGGGTCAGGACGGAACCATCGGTCTTCGCCGCCTGAGTCATCCTGTCCGCGGTTATCACATAAAGTTGGCGATCGTCACTGGCGCTGCCGCTGAGAAAGCCGCCGATCCGGTCCAGCACGCCTTTCTGCCGGGCGACGACATAACTGTGTTCCGGATCAACTTTCGGTTCCGACAGAGTCGGTACCGGCAACCGGACGGACACCGTCCGTCGGTCTTCGGAGACTGTCACCGCATTCTTGTCGATCTTTCCGAAATCAACGACGGCGTCGACGCTGCCGACGCCTACGAACAAAGTCCGCTCGCCCCGCAAAGCGGCTGGTATGAACTTGGTCTCGTCCGCCAGATCGACAACGACCTCGAAATGGGCGCTGGCCGCGTGGTAGTCACTGAGATCGGTCAGGGAACGCAGCACCGCGGGCGGGCTACGGTCGATCGTTTCCCGGCCGAACGGGTTTGTCAGCGACGGCCGCCAGCCGCTGACAAAGCCGATTCCAGCGAACACCAGTACCGCACCGACAAGGACAAGAAACAACCGCGTGATACGCGGGCGGACCCGCAGCAGCGCGACGGCACCGGACATAATGCCGGATCTTTCACTCATGACCGCTGATGTACCCAGAAACGCCCATCGTCACGCACCGACGGCCGGACGATGATCCAAACCCGGCCAGGGGATGCACGATCACGGCTCCAGCCGCGCCTGGCGGCCCTTGGGGGGACTTGAGGCGACTTGAGGGGACTTGAGGCGACTCGGTCACGGAGCGGTCCCGATCGGCCCGGAGCGCTCGGACCGCGACCGAGCGATGGGGACGAGGCCCTGGCCGTCGCTGGACCGGCTCGTGTCCGTCCGCGCCAGAATGATCGCGGTACGGTCGTCACTCGGACGCCCAGGCGCATGCGCGCGAACCGCTTCGAAAACCGCGTCCAATAACTCGTGAGGACGTCGTGACCGGGCCCGCAGGATCTCCGCGACAAGCCTGTCCTCACCGAACTGCTCACCGCTTGCGTTGCGGGCTTCGGTCAGGCCATCGGTGTAGATGAACAAGGCGTCGCCGGGCCGCAGCCGCAGGGTCGCGGTCGCCCAGGCGCCAGGAGCGGCCAACAGGCTGGATACCAGTGGCCCGGTGGCGGTGAGCGCGACGACAGCCGCGGTCGGTTCCGCGGCCGGTTCCGCGGTCGACGGAGCCGACCAGAGCTCCCCGGATCTGCCGGGGCGAGCAACGGGTCGGCCGGTCCGGCCTTGCCGGTCCGGCGGGCAGCCCGCATCGGGCCGGGGCTCCGGTGACTCCGCGCGGGCCTCCCCGCTCGGTTGCGCCGATGCGGCCGGAACCCCGGCGGCGGCGAACCGCTCTGGCGAGGGGCCCGAGCGGCGCAGCAGCAGCCCCTGCGGATGGCCGGCGTTGGCATATTCGACCGTCCCGCTCGCCGGGTCGACCACAGCGACCACGGCAGTGGCGAAGACCTCGTCTGTCTCGCCCAGATTGTCCACGACCCATTCGATGGCCGCGCCGGGGTCGGACACCCCTCCGGTCAGCGCCGCGCCCAGCAGCTGTTTGAGCCGCAACGCGTACACACCAGCCGCCGACCCGTGACCGGAGACATCGCCGACGACCACACCGACCCGGCCGCCGGGCAGGTCGACCGAATCGAACCAGTCACCCGCCAGCTCCCCCTCAGCCGGATCAACCCGCCCGCGCACGATCAGCCCGGACGCGTGCAGGGTGGACGGGGTAAGGGCGTCACGCAGGGCGACTACAGCGGGCCCCTCCTGGGCAAGCGCCTCCCAGAGCCGGTCGTTCTGCCGGACAAGGCGCACCAGCTGTGCCCGCATCGCGTCCACGTTGCCGGCGAGCTCGACAAGCTCCTTGGGGCCGACCGCGGGAACGCGGGTGTCGTAACGTCCCGCGGCGACCGCGTTGACCGCGCGGCGCAACGAGGCGATCGGCCGCAGCAGCCAGCGACGCACCACAACGCTCAGCGTGACCACGATCACCGCAACCAGGAACACCGCGGTGCCCAGTGAGCTGAGCAGCAGATCCTGAGCACCGGCAACCCGGCCAACGGTGGATATCTGCTCCCGGGAAATCATGATCTCCAGATTGGTCACGTCGGTGCGCAGCGCGCTCAGCCGAGTCCGAGCCATCACGGACTTCTCGACATCACGGGCAGCCACCACAGCGCCGCCGCTCATAGCCGCCAGCTCCGGCCGCGCCACCTCCGAAAGCCATGCCTCATGTGCTCGAGTGACCTTGTGCAACTGGATGATCAGCGTAGCCCAGTCACCCAGCAGCGCTTCCAGCCGCGCATAGTGCACCGGGATCAGCTTGCCGGCCTCGTCGAAGGAGTCGAGGAAGGAGCGGTCCTCGGTGATCAGATAGCCGCGAACGCTGCTCTCCTGGTCGACGTAGTCGGCGAGGAGCATGGCCGCGGTGGTCGCGGCGGGGTCCAACCGGTTGCCCCGCTCGGCCGTGGCGTGGTCGGCCCGCACCGCTGAGTAGACCGCAACCCCGAGTGTCGCGATGCCTACGACCAGGGCCAGGGCCACCATCATCCGGATACCCCGGCGCAGACCCGCGACCTCGGCCACGGTGACTCCTTTCGCTCCCTCGGAACCCTCGCCACCTGGATGCCGGGCTCGAAGCATTCTCGCCCAGCACGATGACGGCGCCGCGCGCAGCCGGACGCTCCTGACGGGTGACGAACCTCCCACTGGACGGGCCGGCCGCCCACCGGTCGTGCCCAGGGCGGGCTGGGCGGCGCCTTCCTCAGGGAGAGTTAATGATCGCCGTTGTTCACAACACTTCTCCATCCGTTACGCTCTGCCTGGTCAACGCTTACCAGCTGGGAGGCGATGCCACACGAATCCGACACCGGCAGCCAGCCCCGGCGGCCAGCCAGCGTCGGCAGCCAACCAGTGTGGGGAAGCAACCAGCGCGGGGAAGCGAGGAGGCAATCACGTAATGACGGCGGAGACTCCGGCGAGGCCACCGCGGGTGCGAACAAAATCACGACGGCAGGCTCGCACGGACCTGCCGCAGCCACCGGCCGACGCCGCCATCTGGAGCCAGGGGCTCACCAGGCAGTACGGCACCCGGCGCTCCGTGGACCGGATCAACCTGCATGTTCCCACCGGGGCGTTGTCGGGCTTCGTCGGGCCGAACGGAGCCGGTAAGACGACCACGCTGCGGATGCTGCTCGGGCTGATCCGCCCCACTGGCGGCCACGGTTTCGTGCTCGGGCACCCTGTCGGCAGCCCCGCGGGCTATCTGTCCCGGGTCGGCGCGATGATCGAGGGGCCGACCTTCCACCCCGGGCTCACCGGGCGCGCCAATCTGCTGCTGCTGGCCCGCCTGCGCCGGCTCGGCCCGGAACGGGTCGCCGAGACGTTGGACACGGTCGGCCTGACCAGCCGGGCCGACGACCGGTTCTCCCTCTACTCGCTGGGCATGAAACAGCGACTGGGAATTGCCGCCGCGCTGTTGCCCGGCCCCGAGCTCCTGATCCTCGACGAACCGACCAACGGGCTGGACCCAGCGGGCATCCGTGAGATCAGAAGCCTGCTGAAGGACCTCGCCGGGGCACGGATGACGGTTTTCGTTTCCAGCCACCTGCTGTCAGAGGTCGAGCAGATCTGTGACCATCTGGTCATGATCCGAACCGGCCGGCTGCTCTTCCAGGGGCATGTGACCGACCTGTTGGCCGCCGAGGATCCACGGCTCGTGCTGACGCCTGAGCATGCGGGAGACACCGAACGCCTCGCCGCTCTGCTGCGCGACCACGGCCTGCGGGTGGATCCGCCGGAGCCCTCGACCGAGTCAGTGAGCGTGCACGCCCCCGAGGCGGTGGCCGCGAACCTCAATAAGATCGCTATGAAAGCGGGGATCACGCTGCGCGCGCTGACCGCGTACCGGCCCACGCTGGAGGAGACCTTTCTGGTGGCGACCGGCGGGGTCGACGGGGATCTGATCCCGCGTAGCCGCAGTTCACCGGATGCCTCGGTCGGCTTCCACTCACCCCGCGTGCCGGCCCAGGACATCCCTGGACGTGTTTCATGACGCCGATGTTCCGAGCCGAGTGGGTCAAGATCGGCCGCCCTCGATTCTTCTTCGGCACGCTCGCGGCCATCGCCGCCGTGGCAGCGCTCGGCGCGGTATTGACCATGCTGTCGGTCGGGCACAGCGATTACGACGGCGTGCCCGTCACGGCAACCGCGCTGGCCGCTGCGGACGGGGTCATGCAGGGGCTGGAGGCCGTCAGCATCCTGCTCGGGGTGATGGCCCTCGCGGTCACCGCCGCCGTGATCGGCTCCGACTTCACCCATGGGACGCTGCGTAATCAGCTCATAGCCTATCCCCACCGGCTTCGCCTGCTCGCGGGCAAATGCCTTGCGCTGGCGGCTTTCGTCGCTGTGATGGTCACCGCGGCGATGGCGGTGGCCGCCGCCATGTCGTTCGCGATCGCGCCCGCGACGGGCGTGAGTACCGCGGCCTGGCACAGCAGCGCTGGTCTGGTCGAAATCGGCAAGGGATACCTGAACGTGCTCATGGCATCCCTGGGATACGCGACCATCGGCGTCCTGGCGGGGGTCGTGTTCCGTTCCCCCGCCGCGGCGGTGTCGGTGGGCCTTGCCTACGCCCTGCCGCTGGAGATGCTGGTATCGCGCATCTGGAGCCCGGCGGCGACCTGGTTGCCCGCGCGGCTCATGGACACCTTCGCCGCGGGCGCGCACGGGTATCACATCACCTACGCCGCGGCCGGCGGCCGGATTCTCCTCTTCTGCGCGGCGGCCGTGGTGGTCGCCGCCGGGCTGTTCAGGCACCGTGACATCACGTCCTGACCAGGTTTGGAGCGACCGGCAATAGGGGACGCGCCCTCGCGGGGCCAGGGCAGGCATCTCGCGTCATCGCTCCCCGTCCATCGCCGCGCGATGCACGGGTACCCCGGCTCGTCGGTCGCCACCCACCACCTCCGGTGGCTCCCTCCGCCGCCTCGCGATCCATCCACCCGGGCGCCGCTTCCTGATCGAACGCCCTATTGCCGGAGCCTGTGAGAGGCTCCGGCAGGTCGCTCTCAGGGCAGTACGGCACGCAGGTCGACACGCATCAGCCACTGGTCGAGCTTGAACGGTGGATACGGCCAGGGGATGGCGTCGAGCACCAGCTGGTTGACGGGGAGCCACATCACTCCGCGGTGCGCGTCGACAGCGCCTCGCCGGACACCGATGTAGCGGGTGGAGGGGCCGCGCAGGCCGCGCAGGCCGATATCCACCGGCCGGCCCACCACGAAGGTCATGTGCCGTCCCTGGCCCGACGGCCGGATGACCTGCACCGTACCGTCGAGCCCGGCGAGCACAACCGCCCCGCTGGCCGGATCGAAGACGATGCTGCGGATGAGGCCGCCCTCGCCGGTGCCCGCGACGAAGTACTCGGGCGGGTTCAGCGCTCCCCAGCTTTGCGCCGGCCAGCCGTCGACCGTCGGCGTGCGGCTGACCAGGCCGCGCTCACTGCCGATCTTGGGATAGACCGCGAGGGTGGCGGCACGCAGTCCGTCCGCCCTGGTACGGGCAACGTACAGGGTGCCGTTCCCGTCGAAGCAGGCGGTCTCCATCCGGGAGTTGTCCACCGCGGCACGTATCGGGAGGCTGCGCGGAGTGATTCTCCCGGCTGCCCGGCTCCCGGTGCCCGCGGCGTAGGAGAACTCCTGGATGGGAAACGAAACGACCCGGTTGTCCGCTGTCCGGCAATCGCTGATCAGCACAAACCGTTCATCGCCGGCCCTGCTGGTAGGATCAGCGACAACCTCGCGGGGGCTCACCACCACCGGTATACCGAAGACGTGGGTCTCGGGGTACTGCCAGCTGGCGCGTACCCGGCCCGCGGTGTCGACGACCAGCAACGCGCCTTGCTCCGTGCCGAGGCTCCCAGCGCCGAAGTACTGCGCGATCACCAGATGACCGCTGGCCGGCAGCTTGCTGATTGCCGCCGGGCCACGGGGCGATCGCGGTTCGCCCCTGGCCTCACGCGGAAAGGCCCTTCCCGACGTTTCCGGCGGCGCGGTCGCGGCCAGCTGGTCCGTCGTCCACGAATGGGCCGGGTCGTAACGCCACGATCCGCCCCGCGCCGGGCGGCGGATCTGCCCGAGCGTGGGCAGCTCCCCGTAGACAGCCGTGTCCCACCCGAAATAAGGCATGGCCGATACGAACATCACCCGTTCGTCCGGACCCGCACCGATCACGGCCACGTCGGCCACGTCGGCTCCGCCAACGCCGCGGAACCTCGTTTCGGCCCGCGGCAGCTCCGTCCGCCCAGTGCTCGACGGTATGACCAGCCGGGTGAAACTCACCGAAGCCGGCTCGAACACCGCGAGCTCCATGCCCGTCCCGGTCGGCTGTGCCTGGTTGTCCGAGAAGGGCGTGGTAGCGGTGAACACCGTCCCATCGGATGTGACCGTGGACATATAGGCGGCCTGGCCGGGACCAAAGCCCCAGCCCGCAACACCGACTGTCGCAAGCTGGGTGTCTCCGGCACGGTCCCCGAAGCTGCCGGGCGCGCCGAACAACACGAGCGCGTCGGACGGAGTGGCCGGCCGTGGCCCACCCAGTAGTTTTGCCAGGCCCGTAGCCGCGAGGGCACCGAGACCACTCGCGGCGGCACCGACCACGACCCGGCGGCGGGT
>NZ_CAKJTL010000072.1:34525-43973 GCF_917627385.1 Protofrankia sp. CiT1 | reverse complement strand
GCCCCGGCCGGTTTCCGGCGCCGCCGGCACCGCTGCCGGGACGGGGCCCGGGACAGCACCACCAGTCAGATCCGCCGCCGGCATGGGCCACGGCGCGGCCCGCTCCCCAGCTGCCACGGCGAGCCCGTGACCACCCGCGGCCCGGTCGATGCCGCCACCCGGCCCGATATTCTGAGCGGCGTCGCCGGATACATCCCTGGGCGCGGGCGGATAGTCCCCCGACGCGGATTTCCGACGCATGGCTCCTAGTCTCCGATGAAGACCGTGCCATGGATGCTCCGGACCAAAAAAACGGCGAGGTGAGCTACCGCTCGGCGCGAGAGCTGCTGGACAGTGCCGCGGACCGCGGCGGGCGTTGCGTCGGCAGCCCGGGATCCGCGACCGGCTGGTGGGTAGCAGGCCCGGCCGGCCGCTGTGCCGCGACCGGGACGCTCAGATCCGACGCTGCCGGCCGGTGTGCCCGCAGCATCATGAAACCGGTCATGGACGCGGTCACCGCCTGGCAGACGAGCGCGGCAACCGCCGTGGCGAACAGGTCGCCGCCGGCCGCGGCCAAGGCGGCGCCGGTGATGACCGTACCGGCCGCGAGCACGCCCACCACCTTCTGCTGGCCGGCCCCCAGCAGGTAGTTGGTGAACAGCAGCGTCACGGCGAGACAGGTCATGGCGAGCGCCAGAACCCACAGCGCGGGCGCGCCCGCGATCAGGTGCGGGCCGAAGACGACCGAAAGCATGGGGGCGGCCACGACCGCGCCCAGCCCCACCAGCAGCAGGCCGGGGGCGACCACCCAACCCACCGCCGCGAGCAGGGCCGCCGTGGCGGGACGGCCGCGCTGCCGGCGTTGGGCCGCCTCCGGAAGCAGGAAGTTCGCGACCGCCAGGCCGATGAACACCGGCACCTTGCAGGCGGTCGCGATAGCCGCGTACGCCCCGGCCTCGGCGGGGTTGAGCCAGCCGACGATGACCACATCCATGTTCTGCAGCATCGCCAGCGGCACGAGCGCCCCGAGCGCGGTTATCGTGTCGCGCCGGAGAGCGTGCCTGGTCCGCACCCGTTGGCCGCTGGCCCGCCGGCGACCCCCATCCGCGGGCACGGATCGGGGGCCCGGCAGTTCATGCCTGCCATGCGCGCTCAGGGCCGTACGCCGACGGGCGTGTTCAGCGGCACACAACACACCGACAATCAGCCCAAGGCCCGCGCCGTTGACTCCGAATCCGGCGAACACCAGGGCAATGGTAACGACGATTCGGCCAATGCCCTCAAGTACGAAGTTGCCGGCGAGCTCCTGGTAGGCACGACCCGCCTGCAATAGTCCGCGCTCAACCGAAAGTGAGACCCAAATCGCTGCCGCCGCAATTGCCTCGGCAATCGCGAAGGGATGCGGATAAGACAGGATCACGGCAACCGGCCCGTCTGCCAACAGACCGAGTACGCAGGTGACGGCAGCCGCGACAGCGCAGACAACACGCAGCCGGTGAATCCAGAAACCGCGCGCGTGCTGGCTGTCACCGGAACCGGGTATGCCCCGCCGCACCACCGCGACCTGCAACGCCGAGCCGCCCATCGAAAGTATCAGGAAAATCCCGGTCTGAACGACCAGCGCACCGTAACCGGTGGCATTGAGTACGCGCGCAAGCACCAGATTGGCCAGGAGATTTCCGCCATTGACGGCAACCCCGGCAACCGCGAGCGACCCAGGGCCGGAGAGCACCCGCGCAAACAGCCCACGCCCGGCGATCGCCATCCACCTTCCTCCCGCACACTTTGGTGCCCGGCCCGGTGCCGACGTTTTGCCGCCATTTCCCGAGCGTCGTCTACCCACCGTAGGCCAACGCCACACCCGGCCGGCATCGGGTACCGGCGATCTGGCACCATCGTCGCGCGGAGTATGGCGTGCTGCGTGCGCGGCGGCGCGGCCGGACTGTGCCGAAAACAACAGGGCAAGCTGGGAGCCCAGCTGAAGGGAGTAAACCGGATGCCCGCAATTGCGGCACCCGCGGGCGGCCTGGGCCGGCAGCTGGATGCGCTCGCCGGGCGCCACGTGGTGTTTCTCAACTGGCGTGACCTTGAACACCCCCAGGCCGGCGGCGCCGAGCTGTACTGCCAATCGGTCGCGGAACGGTTCGCCGCGGCCGGCGCGCGGGTGAGCCTGCTCACCTCCCGCCCGGCCGGCACACGACGATCGCAGATCGTACGGGGTATCACCATCAACCGCTCAGGCGGGACGTTCGGGGTGTATCCAGCCACGCTGGCTCGCCTTCTCCGTGACCGGCACAGCATCGACGCGGTGGTGGACTGCCAGAACGGCATCCCGTTCTTCAGTCCGCTGGTGCTGCCGGCCACCCCGGTCGTCCAGATTCTGCACCACGTCCACCAGCGCCAGTTCCCGCTCTACTTCCCGGCGCCGGTGGCCAGGATCGGACAGCTCCTGGAGACCCCGGGCAGCCGGTGGGTGTACCGGCGGTGTCCGGTGGCCGTCGTGTCACCCTCGACGCGGGACGAAGCGTGGGAGATCCTGAGGCTGCGCGGGCCGCGTTTCATCGTGCCCGGCGGTGTCGATACGCCCCGGGATGACGGGCCGAGCCGGCCCGCTGACCGGCCGACCATCGTCTGCGTGGGCCGGCTCGTCCCGCACAAACGACTGCATCTGCTGCTGGACGCCCTTCCCGCGCTTCGCGCAGCCCACCCCGGGCTGGTCGTCGACCTGGTCGGCGACGGACCGGACCGGGAACGCCTCGGCCGGCACGCGGCCGGGCTCGGTCTCGGCGACGACGTTGTGCGCTGGCATGGCTACGTGGAGGACAGGCAACGGGACCAGCTGCTCTCCACGGCCTGGTTGACCGTCAATCCGTCCCATGGCGAAGGATGGGGCCTGTCCGTGCTGGAGGCCAACGCCCATGGCGTACCGGCGGTGGCATTCCGGGTACCCGGGCTGCGCGATGCCGTCCGCCATGGCCATACCGGCTGGTTGGCGGACGATGCCGATGGGCTCGGACCCACGATCGACATGGCGCTCTCCGCGCTCGCGGACCCGGTCACGGCGGCCCGCTGGCGTGACCGGGCGCGTGCGTGGGCCGCGTGCTTCTCCTGGGACGCCACCGCCGAGCTGCTCGCCCGCGTGGTGACCACCGAGATCGACAGGCTGAGCAGCCGTGCGCCCGGCCGTCACCCGCGCGAGTCACGACGCGCTGACCTGCTGGTCACCCGTGCGGAGTTCCCGCTGCCGTCGACCCAGGCGCTACCAGCCCTGCGCCGTACCGACCTGATCTACCGCAATGTCCCCGACCGCGACGAGCCCTACCAGAGCGGCACAGGCCGGGCCGGGGACGGCTCCGACCGCGCGGTCGCGGTCCTCTACGGTGCGGGGCCCGCCGACGCACGTGCCGCACTCGATCGGGCCGGTGTCACCGGCCCGATCGAGGTGCGAACCGCGACCGGGGAGGACCTGCTGATCGCCGCGGTCCGCTGCGCGCTTCCCGATGCCGTGCAAGCGGACAGTCCTGTTGCCGGAGCGTCCTCATCCTTCTGACGGGCTGGTGAGCGGCGTGTCGTCGGCCGGGCCGGCCACACGGGTCGATCAGCCCACACGGGTCGATCAGCTCAGCTCACCGAGCGCCGTCCGGTACAGGGCGGCGAAGCGCCGCACCGCATATAGATCAAATAAGTCACGGTGGTAGCAGAATGTCAGATACAGCTCATCGCCGTAACCAACCGCGGTGATTACCAGCCCCTGCGGCATACCGGCGAACGCCGCGAAGTGAAACGACGTGACCTGTGGGCCAGCGGTGCCCGCTGCCGGCAGGTCGGGCATCCGGCCGAGATTCGTCACGCTGGCCGCCGGCATCAGCAGCGGCCGAGCCAGGGCCACGGCGACGCGCAGGAGCGCATGGCGCACCGGGCCTGGCAGGCTGGCCACAACGCCGGTTGGGACCCTGGCGCCCGCCGGCCGATCTGCCGCCTTGCTGGCCACGGTCTGCCTGCGTACCGCGGCCAGCAGGATGTCGGGACGCTGACGCTCCCGGGACGTCGTGGCTATCACCGCCTCGCCCGTGTGGTTGCCGAGCGCGACATCCCCATCCCGTTCCCGGATGTTGATCGGCATTCGCATCCGCAGCGTCCCGGTCGCCCGCCCAGCCGCGCTGTTCCAGCGCTCCACCGCGGCCTGGGCAGCGGCGAGCAAAAGATCATTGACGGTCGCCGCCGACCCGCCGCAGGTGGACTGACGGGGCTTCGGGACGGGAAGTGTCTCGCTGTGCACGCCATACGTCGGGTGATGACGCTCGGCGAGAGCGCGGTCATGGCGGGTCCGCCGAGCGGCTGTGACGGCAACCCGGCCGGGCAACCACTGCCGCGGCACCGCGAGATCGGGCAGACGCCCGCGGGCCGGGCGGCCCGGCCCGGCGGCGGCCGGGCGGCAGTCAGCCGGGCGGACGGGGTTCGCGACAGCCCGCTCGGCCGCCTTCGCTGTCGGCCCTCCCGCTTGGGGAGCCATCTCCGGTACGTCGCTCGACGGCGCGCTGAGCTCCAGGATCGCCCGCAACAACGTCGCCACGCTCAGCCCGTCCAGAGCGACGTGATGCGCGGCGAGCGCCACCGCGTCGCCGCCGGGAAGCCGCATGTGCAGCACCCGTAGCGGGGGTGCCGCGGCCAGGTCGAACGGGCGCGAACAGAGATCCGCGAACTGCGCCCACACATCATCGCCGTCGTCACCGGTCAGCACCGCCACCGTCGCTACCGCCGCGTCGTCGGTCGAGGCATCCGGAAACCACCATCGGCGGCCGGACGGACCCGTCCGCAACCGGGCGCGTGCCATGGGATGTCGGGCCAGGACACTGCGCACCGCCGCCCGCAGGCTCTCGGGGTCGATGGCCGCCCGGGTGCGGGCGATCATTCCCAGCGAGATCGGCGCGGAGCGGCGATCCGATGCCATGATCAAATCTTCCAGCACCGAAAAAGGCCGTTCCCGCACACGGTCCGCCGATCCCACCCTGGCCTCGCCAGTGGCAAACAGCCCCAACGAGTGGGACAGCAGTGATCCGGATCGGGGGTGCGGAAGCGGCGGGACAACTGATTCCGGAAGCGACGTGGGCCGTCGCATCGCGCGGGAGTCGATGCTGACACCTTCCTTCGGCTTGCCCGCCTGGCCCGCTCGAAAAACGGCCCAGCGGTGAAATGTCCCCACGGCACACCCCACCCGCACCGGTTTCCCATCCTCACGCCTGCCGCTGGGATCCAGCTCGGAACAGCGGCGGGCGTCTCGCCTGTCACCCGAACGCACGCCAGAAACCGATAGTGCGATAACCGGCAATGCCTTTCGGGACTTCCGGCCAAACTACACCACAAAACACGATCAAACGCAAAAATAACAATTGACACCTAACTATAACACAATGAACAATCAATCGCCCGGCTCCACCAGCCGATCACCACCATGCGCTGTTCGGCGAAGCCCGGCGCTCCGGGCCCGCGGGCTGGGTGATGGACCGTGCTGATCCCACTACCCGCGATCCATCGGGCCGGGGACGGGCGCCGGGACAAGACCGGCTGGCCGCGCGCCACGGTGGACGGCCACGGAAGCCAGTACACACCCCAACGCGGCGGCGCCGCACAGCTGGACCTGCCAGCCAAAGGCCCCCCGGCCAGACCCGGGAAGGCTGCCGGGCGTCAGCGTCACCACGGCCGTGGCGACGCCCACGCAGCCAGCGGCAAGCCAGGACAGCCCTGTCGACGAACGCCGGGCGACTGCCACGAGCACCGGGACCACAAGCGCGGCAGGGCCGGCGACCAACATAACCGCGCACATGCCGGCCAGCATGACGCCGTAGCGGAGCTGACCGTGCGCTTGCTCAACCGGCTGGCGGCGGACGCGCCTACCAGCGCCCCACCGGCGTGATACCCGGCCGGCCCGCCTGCGCCCAACGCTCGGGAACACCGCCAACGCGGCCAGCCCAGCGACCATGGCCATGCCAGCACCAAGATCACGACGGTAGGCCTGGCCGGGGAGGTTCCTAATAACGATCTTCCCGGCCGCGCCCGCTGGAATGATCCAGCCCTGCTGCCAGCCATCCAGCCTGATCGCCCGAAGCGACACCCCGTTCATGGTCGCTGTCCACGACGCATTGGCGTTCTCCCGGACAGCAAGGTAGCTGCGCTCCCCCGCCGCGATCTCGACCGTGCGGCGCTCCGGCGTCCAACCGGTGATGCGGGTGGCCCGGACGGGCGACGGCGGAGGCGATGCGGCGACGGCGGAGGCGAGCGTGATGGAGTCGACGGCGAACGGTGCCGCACCGGGTGCGGTCGTCAGCAGATGCGGGCCAACGCTCAGGGAGACCGTGCCGCCATCGGTGCACAGAGCCATCCTGACGGGCCGGGACGCCTCGATGTCCTCCCGCGAGGCATCGAGCCGGGTGGCGTACCGCTGCCCGTCAATGGTGACGAACGGACCCGATCCGCAGGGAAGAGCCAACGCCCGCTTTTCCGGCTGGGCCGGGCTTGCGACCACCGTGCCCCGGACGGTGAGGCCGATGGGCCGTGGTACATCAAAACGCCGGCTGAGCTGCCGTTCCTCATCGTCCTCGAACGGTTGGGACGAATCGGCCCGGTTCCGGGTGAACGCATAGACGATGCGCCCGGAATTCGCCCCGGAGAACAGCGGCGCCGCGTCGAAGGGTGTCTGCAGATACCGCTGAAACGTGATCCCGGGAATCGTCAGCTCGCGGATTCCCGCGCCCAGAAAAGGGTCGCCATCCCCGCTGACCTGTTCGAAGCTGATCCGGAACCACCGGGTCGGGCCGGCGGGTACCGCAAGCCGCTGGGCGGCTTCGATCGGCTCGACCGGGGTCACGACCGAACCGGCCTGTGTGGTTACCCTCAGCGCACGCACAGCCGGGCGAGCCTGGCTCTCCGCGAGTAGTTGCACCGTCAATGCCGGCACCTCGATCATCCTCGCGACATCGACCTGCAGCCACTGCCCGACCGAGCTTTTGTCGTCTCTGACGCTCTGCCATGCGGTGCCGGGATCACCGTCCACGGCGTTGGCTGGTGCCAGATCGGTCGCGGCCACCAGTTCGAAGCCGTACGACGACGCGGTGACCGACATCCCACCGACGTAGCCGGCCGTCGTCTGATGCCCGGCCACCGGCCGGTCGGTCCACTGAGCGGGCGGCCCCGCGGCGCCGGCGGCGTACTCATGCGGACCGAGGACGTAGGACTGGCCGCCGTGGACGAGCCCGAACCGGTTGTCACGGCGAGTGAAGGTATCAGTCACCACCCAGGTGCTCTGTGGACCGACGACCTCGGCCGCGGCCGGGTCATCCACAGTGGGAGCGGAATCAGCCATGGCGCCGCGACGGGCAGCGGCATCACCAGCAACGGCATCAGCACCGCCGACGGCATCAGCGCTGCCGGCGGCGCCCGCGACACCGACGGCGGACGCGAGCGAGACAGCGCTGTGCCCACCGAGATCGGCCAGGTCACTGGCCAGCACGACAGCCTGGTCGGGCAGGATCCGCTGCGCCGCCATCGCCACGGTCGCCTCGGCACCGCCGGAGACGATCAGAGCCGTGTCAGCTGGGTACGCCCGCACCGGACTGGCACCACCGGGAAGCGTCCACACCTGCAGCGCGGGCACCCGCAGGCCCGGATTGCGCAGTGCCGGAACCAGCCTGGCCTTCGCCGCGGAACGAGCCGGGAGCATCGGGCCGAACACCGCGCTCTGTCGCAGCCCGGACCCGCTCAGCGCGCGGTCGATCTGCTCGGATGACGGCGGCACGTCCCAGTCCTTGTTCTGCAGGTCATTACGGACAAGCACCTGTCCGACCCCGGCTCGGGCCAGCGCCTCGGCAAGCCCTGGCGCTGACCCGAGCGTGAGTTGGCGTTCGATCCCGTCCATCCACCGGGTAACTCCGACCCCGCCGAGCGGGACCAGGCTGCGTACCCCCCAGGGTGTCCGTGCCAACCACTGCATCGGCTCGTCCAGCGGGCGGCCCCAGTCGTACTCGCCGAACGCCGTCCCCGGCAGCACCAGGGTCCGGCCGCCGGCCGGATTGCGCGCCAGCCAGTCCGCGGCCTGCCCCCAGTAACCCGGAACCTCACGAAACGATCCAGCGGGGGTCATCGTGCCCGCGAGCGCGGGGGTCATTCCCGTGATCACACAAGCAGCGGTGGCGATGACGACCGCGGCCCGGCCAGCCCGCCGCCCGGTCCCCCTGCCACGCCCGCCGGTGCCGGCACTCCGCCGGGCGATCCCGCCAGCCCCGCCGGCACCGGCGGCACCGGCGGCCCGGTCGGGAAGCCGCCATGAGGCCGCGACGGACAGGGCATGGGCGAGGCCGAGTGCCATCGGCAGCCGGATCACCGGCTGGAACTTGTACACATTACGGAGAAAGCCGAACGGGCTGCCGAGAAGGTCACGGACAGTACCAGCCAGCGGGCTTCCCGGCTGCCCGGGGTAAGCGGCGCAGACAGCAACGACTCCGATCCCAAACGTGAACACCAGAAAGTGCCGGGACGGCAGATCGGCGCGGGCAAGCCCCCAGACACCGAGCGCCGCGACCAGGCCTGACCCGATCACCGCCGCGGCAGTGGTGACGTACTCGGACGCCGCGGGCAGCCACGGGCTCGGCAGACGCAGGTAGGCCATCCAGTCGCTGGCACCCCGCAACGCCTCGCCGACCGATGTCGTGGCGGTCGTGATGCCGGCGGTCTCGGTATAGGGAAGAAAATTGAGCCCATACCGCCTCTGCACACCCAGCGCCAGGACCCACCAGCCGGTCGCCAGCAACACCGCCAGGACCCACCAGCCCCGCAGCGCCCAGGCACGCCGGTCGGTCCCGGCCAGGATGAGCCCGACAGCCGGACACAGCAGAACGTCCAGGATGACACTCGCGTTGACGCCGCCGGTAGCGAAGATCGCAAGACCGGACAGCGCCGCGGCCCGCCGCGGCGACAACCGCGGGAGCGATCCGGGCGCATCCCGCCGCACCGCGAGCACAAGCGGCAAGACCATCCACGGCAGCATCGCGCTCCCCGTCAGCGCGACGGAACTCGAGCCGATCTTTCCCAGCACAAACGGCGATGTGGAGTAGGCAAGTCCGCCGACCACCCGGGACGCCCGGTCACCGACACGCAACGCATCGGCGAGCCGGATCACTCCCCAGGCCGCCACCGTCAGGATCAGCGCCATCCACAGCCGCTGGGTGACCCATGGCGGCAGGGCCAGCACGTTCCCGATGGCGAAGAACGAGCCCATCGGGAACAGGTAGCCGACGTACTGGTTGGGGAACAGGCCGAAATCCGAGGCCGAACTCCACAGATGAGTGCTCCCCGCGAGGAAGCGGAGCGGATTCACCGCCAAGTCAATCTTGGTATCCGCGGCGATCCTGCCGGGCGCCTGAAGCAGACACAGTAGGATGAAACCGGCAGCCATCACCGCTATGGGCCACCGTGG
>NZ_CAKJTL010000072.1:9973-34500 GCF_917627385.1 Protofrankia sp. CiT1 | reverse complement strand
CACCCGCTCCGGCGCCCCCGGCGTCATCGCAGCCGCCGGAAAACCGAACCGCGCGGTCGAGCACAGTTCATACGACCTCGCGCGGAGCCGGCTGTAGACCGATGTCCCGTCCACCCCCGCTCCTCACCGACCCGGGCTTCTCCGCCGCGCAGGCGTCCGCCGCCAGAGCGCCCGCGCCCATGCTGATCACGCGCGCGACCGGGACCCGGGATGCCTCCGCCGTCAGTTCGGGATGGGAGTCGCTGCCGGCCGCCGCCACAGCCGGCCGCCGCACCGCGGCCAGCGGCGTGGGCACCGGCGTGGGCACCGGCTGCGCGACCACCGACGGTTGCGCCTCGCCGCTTCGCAGGCGCAACGGAGTGGGCATGGCGGGGCGTCGCCGCCGGTAGCGCCGGGCCCGCAACACGTCGACCAGCATCGCCGGGGTGTGCCTGGTGACACGGAAGGTCCCACCGGCCATCTCCGACCAGCGCACGGGGACCTCGGCGATCTGGTAACCCATGGACCGCGCGATTGAGAGAACCTCGACATCGAAGCCGAAACCAGTGGACCGCGACATGCTGAACAACAGCTTCGCCTCGGCATGCCGGAAGGCCTTGAAGCCGCACTGGGTGTCCGCGACGTCGAGTCCCGCGAGCGTACGGGTGATCTGGTTGAACGCCCAGCTCCCCATCCGCCGGCCGCTGGTGCGTAGCGCGCTGTCACCGATCCGGCGCGACCCCAACGCCACCTCGGCCTCCTGGAGCGCCGCGAGAAGCAGCGGAAGATCGTTGACGTCCGAGGCCATGTCCGCGTCCATGAACACGATCGACGCGCCCCGCGCTATCGCGACGCCCGTACGGATCGCGGTGCCTTTACCGGAATTCCACGGAAGCCGCACGACACGCGCTCGCGGCAGGTCACTCAGCAGCTTCTCGGCAACCTCTGCCGTGCGGTCGGTACTGCCGTCGTCAACAAGGATCACCTCCGCGCCGGCAAGCTTGCCCACGACGGCCACCAGCCGGGGCAACGCCTCCGGGAGCCGGTGCGCCTCGTTGAAGGCGGGGATGACGATACTGACGGGAACGTGGTCCAAGAGTCACTCCCAAGCTGCGTCGGCAACGGCACGGGCGGTTACAATCATCTGTCGATCGCGAATCACCTCGTGCCGCCCGAATAAGTCCGGCCGAAAGGTCGATACGGCATCGCCACGCCGGTGAGATCGAAGCCGCCGAATCGCTATTCACCGGGCGAAGGCCAACCGAGGGCCCATTGTTCGGCCGCCAACAGGTTGTCGGCACGTACTGGTCACGCGGGATGGACAGCAGGTATCGGTACATTCGCCCACCCATCCTTTGACGGCGTTGCCCGGGGCTGCCGGTAACACGCAATAGACCATGCTCGCAGCGCCGTCGGATATTGTGCTGGCACACCGTTTCTCGACGGTGTGAAACTCGGCCGACCGCCGGCACGCCGCCGGGGGCCCGGCGCGATCCCCGAACCGACCACCGCCATCCCAACCTCACTCTCGGTTACCCAGTAGGCCGAATGGCACACGATCACGGCTCTTCCTGCGTACTCGGCGGCCCGAGGGAATCTCGCGGCGGACGTCGTACTCGAGACAACGACTGGCGAGCGCACCCGCCCGCACGCCGGTCGGCACCCGCCTGACGCACGTACACCTCCGGCATCCTCTCGCAGGCACGCCAGCTTCCTTCGCCCGCCACCCACACGTCACTGCGACGCACATCCGACACGTGGGACTCCGTCACATCAGATCACTCTTGAGAGTCAAACGATTACCAATCGACATGACCGCAAACAGCTGCCACTCGAAAGTCAACACGAGAATCCGCCCACGCCAACACCCCTCGATAGTCGACGACCTCCACCGCCAACACCATCGTTGTTCGTATGTTGTCAACCAGTCGTTTTGCCAAGAGTGCCGGGCACGCACAGCCACGAACCGCCGCGAGCCGTCCGTTCGCGCACAGCCCGCGGGAATCCGGCCGCGGGCGGGTGGCTGAGACAGCTGCCGGCAGGTCATCATGGCGCTCCCGAGAGCCCAGGCGCGTAAAAGCCCGTAATCATACCTGCTGGCCGAACCCCTCGTACCCACGGGCACCTCCAGCAGCGTTAGAACGCAAGGCAGCCAGAACAGGTCCGCCCCAAATCATCTAGCCGATATCGGTGCTACCGCCGGAATACCGGGGCCAGTACCCAATGGCACGAAATCGCCGCGCGGGATCCGCGTTGTGTCCCGCCCCGACATCTACCCGAAACAAGCATGGCAGAACCTCGTCACATCCAGTTCACCACTGGCCGGAAGCTTCAGCGCAACAGCGCAACAGCGCAACAGCGCGGCACGCGGACACAAGCGCCCGGTGACAAGAGGCTCCGGCAACAGGGGCGCGGCGCCGCGGGGCTGGGGCAGGCGGGCAGCCGCCAGGTACCAGCACGGCAGCCGCCCCCGTCCTGGCGCATGCTGGATCCGGGATGTCCCCGGCTGAACAGGAGCGATCGATGATCGGATCTACCGGGACAGCCGCCGGAGGCGACGGGCCGGCCGCACCGAGCCCAGTCGGCTCCGGCAGCGATCAGAACCAACGGGCGGGTCATCGACGGGATACGAACGATCCCGGGCTGCGTGCCCTGGTCGGCGCTGGCCGTTCCCGGCTGCCGCCGGGAACGGCCATGCGAGCCCGTGACGTCGCCCGTCCCGGCCTCGACGACCTGGCCGAGGCCGAACGCACCCTCGTGATTCGGCGGCGGTCCTGGACCGGCCCCGCCACCGCCCCGCCGGCACAACGCCGACAGTAGATCGCGTCCGACGGCAGGCCTGGCGACCCGCCGGGCCGCACGACGGCTTCGTTCCCGCCGTCCGGCCGAACGAGGGCAGGTCGGTGCCCCGGGTCAAGACCCCAGGTCAGGGCGCAGGCCGCGCGGACGCGACCGGCACCACGCCGGACCGCTCGTAGGCCGCGAGCATGGTGAGCCGGCGAACATGACGCTGTTCAGCACTGAACGACGTGTTGAGGAACACCTCGATGAAGCCGGTGGCCACCGAGACGCTGTGCATCCGCGCACCGACGCTCGCGATGTTCGCGTCGTTGTGCAACCGGGCGAGCCGAGCGGTTTCCGTGCTCCAGACAAGGGCGGCGCGCACACCGGTGACCTTGTTCGCGGCGATGGCCTCGCCGTTGCCGGAACCACCGATGACGACACCCAGGCTGTCCGGTTCGCCGGCGACGGCCGCGGCGGCCGCGATCACATATGGCGGGTAGTCGTCGTCTGGGTCGTAGACGACAGGCCCATGGTCAATAACCGAGTGGCCCAGATCGGTCAGTCGAGTGATCAATGAGGTCTTCAGCTGGAAGCCCGCGTGGTCAGAACCGAGATGGACGCGCATGGGACGAAATGATGCCCGCCCCGGGGCGTCGCTACTCCCACCCACTCCGATGATCTGAGAAAAGTGCCCCAGCCGGATGACGCCCGCGGCGCATCCGTCCTGGCGCCCGTCCACCGGACGGTCCTTGACCGGGTGACCCAGGCCGCGCGGTCCGGGATGCACGCGGCCCTGGGGCGCGAGCCGGACAGCCCTGGTGCCGGGCGCCCTAACCCTCGGCAGCCGATGACTGCCTCCTGGACCGGGCGAGGTAGCCGGCCACCCGGTTGACCACGGCGACAAACGGCACGGCCGCGATCGCCCCGGGGATGCCAGCCAGCACGCCACCCGCGGCGAGGGAGATCACGATCGCGAGTGGATGCAGACGCACGGCCCGCCGCATCACCAACGGCTGCAACAGATGACCTTCAACCTGCTGGACCCCAAGCGCGACCCCGAAAATGACCAGAGCCGGCACCCAGCCGTTGGAGACGAGCGTGACCAGAACAGCGGCGCCGCCGGCCACGGTCGCTCCGACGATCGGGATGAACCCGCCCAGGAAGGTCAGCAGGGCCAGCGGGGCGATGAGCGGAACCCCGACGACCACCAGCCCGATCGTGATACCCGCGGCATCCGCGAGCGCCACGAACATGGTGCCGCGGACGTATCCGGTCAGCGTCGCCCATGCCTCCCGGCCCGCGCCGCGCACCCGTTCCTCGCCTTCGGGCGGGAAACGGGTGACGATCCAGTCCCAGATCCGCTCGCCGTCGTGGACGAAGAAGAACGTTGAGAACAGTGTGAGCAGAAGCCCCGTGACCACCTCGGCCGCAACCGTGGCCCCGGAGAGCACTCCCGAGACAAGGCGGCCTCGGTTGTTCGCCAACGTCTGGGTGATGTCGTTCGTAAAATCGTCCAGCTGCTTCTGCGACAAATGCAGCGGTCCGTCCTGTAAATAGTCACGGACCTGTTCCACGCCCTTGCTGACCTGGTCGGACAAACTGGGGAACTCATCAGCCGCGTTGAAGCCGACGCCCACGCCCACGCCCACCACAATGATCAGAAAGCCAAAGATGGTCAGGAAGGACGACACGAGCCTCGGCACCCCGTGCCGGCGCAGAGCCGCCGCGATCGGGCGGATCAACGCGCTGATGAGCAGCCCGGCGATCACTGGGATCACCACGACACGGAGCCGGCCGACCGCCAGCAGCAGGATGTAGATCGCCGCTCCGATGATGAGAAGGCGCCAGGACCAGCCGGCGGCCACCCGCAGCGCCGCCGGGACCTGCGGATCGACCGCAGCGGCGGGTGTCCGCCGCTGCGGTACGCCCACCGGGCCGGGCATACCCACCGGCGCGGGCGGTTCCAGCGAGCTGGACGGTTCCGGTTCCAGCGAGCTGGGCGGGCCGGCGGGCTCCGGGTCCCTCCGATGGCCAGGACGCCCGAAGCCGGCAACACGCCTCACCGGTGCTCCCCCTCATCGTCGCGGCACTTGGCGCGCCTGGACCGGTCATGCCTCCCGAATGTTCCAAGCCCGCATCAAACCCGACCGCGGGTGCGCCGGATAGCTGTTTGTCCGTTACCAGGCTCCGCCCAGTGGAGCCGACGTGGCCGGCGGCTGGGACGTGGGAGACTGGGAGCCCCGTCGTCGCGGACCGCGGCGTCCACCACCCTCGCCCCGGAGCGGGACACTTGTCCGGCCCTTCGAAAGGACCCGCGTGTCAGCCAACAACCTCACCCGCGACGAGGCGCGTGAGCGCGCCCGGCTGCTCAACGTGTCTTCCTACGAGACGAACCTCGATCTGACGGCTGGCGACACCACGTTCGCCTCACGGACAACGGTGCGCTTCACCTGTACCGAGCCGGGTTCCACCACCTTCATCGAGCTGATCGCCACGGCTGTCGGCGCGGTGACCCTCAACGGCCAGCGCCTGGACCCGGCCGAGGTGTACGACGGGAACCGGATCACCCTCGCGAATCTGCGGGAGGTCAACGAGCTTGAGGTGGCGGCCGACTGCGCCTACTCGAAGACCGGCGAGGGCCTGCACCGCTTCGTCGACCCGGTTGACGGTGCCGGCTACCTGTACACCCAGTTCGAGACCTATGACGCCCACCGGATGTACGCCTGTTTCGACCAGCCGGACCTGAAGGCGGTATTCCAGCTCTCGGTGGTGGCCCCGGCCAGCTGGACGTGTATCTCGAACGGACGCCGGCTGGAGGCCACGGACTCCGGCTCCGGGCGGACGCTGTGGCTCTTCGAGGCCACGCCGGTCATCTCGACCTACATCACCGCGCTGGTCGCCGGCCCCTACCACGAGGTCCGGGACCACCACGACGGGATCGACCTCGGCCTGTACTGCCGGCAGTCCCTGGCCGAGTTCCTCGACCCGGACGAGATCCTCACGATCACCAAGGCCGGGTTCGACTTCTACCACCGGGTGTTCGACTACCGTTACCCGTTCGGCAAGTACGACCAGCTCTTCGTCCCCGAGTTCAACGCCGGAGCGATGGAGAACGCCGGTTGTGTGACGTTCCTGGAGGACTACGTCTTCCGCGCGAAGGTCACCGAGGCTCGCCGGGAGCGGCGGGCCGAGACGATCCTGCACGAGATGGCCCACATGTGGTTCGGCGACCTCGTGACGATGCGCTGGTGGGACGACCTGTGGCTGAACGAGTCGTTCGCCACGTTCATGTCGGTGCTCGCCCAGGTCTCCTCGACGCGGTTCACCAACGGTTGGACAACGTTCGCCAACGCCGAGAAGGGCTGGGCCTACCGGCAGGACCAGCTTTCCTCCACCCATCCCATCGTCGCCGACGCGACCGACATGGAGGCGGTACGGACGAACTTCGACGGAATCACCTACGCCAAGGGCGCATCCGTGCTCAAGCAGCTCGTGGCATGGGTGGGCCAGGAGGAGTTCCTGGCCGGGCTGCGGTCCTACTTCCGCCGTTACGAGTATGGCAACACCTCGCTGCGGGACCTGCTTGACGAACTGGAGAACGCAAGCGGCCGGGACCTGTCCGTGTGGGCCGCGGACTGGCTGGAGACCACCGGGGCGAACACGTTGCGGGCCCGCTTCGAGACTGACTCGTCCGGGTTGTTCACGGCCTTCGACGTGGTGCAGGAGCCGGCGTCGTCGCCGCCCACAGCGAGCCAGACGCTGCGGCCGCACCGGGTGGCGATCGGCCTGTACGACCGCGCCGCCGACGGGTCGCTGCTGCGCCGCGAGCGCATCGAGCTGGACGTCGTCGGCGAGCTGACCGAGATACCGAAGCTCATCGGTGCCCGCCGGCCAGACCTGATTCTGATCAATGACGACGACCTGACCTACGCCAAGATCCGCCTGGACGACCGTTCCCTGGCAACGTTGATCGACTCGATCGGCGCGATCCGCGCATCGCTCCCGCGGACGCTGTGCTGGGCGGCGGCCTGGGACATGACCCGCGACGCCGAGCTCGCCGCCCGGGACTATGTCAAGCTCGTGCTCTCCGGTGTGGACGCCGAGGATGACATCGGAGTCGTGCAGTCACTGCTGGCCAAGGCTCAGCTCACGATCGACACCTACGGTGATCCCGCGAACCGGTCGGCCGCGCTTCGGGACGTGTCCGCGCGGGCCGAGGCGCTGCTGCGCACCGCCGCACCCGGCAGCGACCTGCAGCTGGTCTACGCGACCACCTTCGCCCACGCGGAAGGACCCGACCAGGTCAGCCGGGTCCGCGCCATCTTCGAGGGCGCCGATGTCATCGACGGGCTCGCCCTCGACACCGAACTGCGCTGGACCCTGCTCATCCAGTTGGTTGCGCGGGGCGTGTACGGAGTCACCGAGATCGAGAACGAACTTGCCCGTGACAGCACCGCGACCGGCGAGAAGCGGGCCGCTACCGCCCGCTCGGCCCGGCCCACCGCCGAGGCGAAGGCTGCCGCGTGGACGGCGGTGATGGACTCCGACACGCTGTCGAACCACCTGCTGGTGGCGACCATGGGCGGCTTCTGGATACCCGGCCAGGAGGATCTGACCCGACCATATGTGAACCGTTTCTTCGCCGAGATCGAGCGGATCTGGCAGACCCGGACCTTCGACACGGCTCAGACGATTACGCAGATGCTGTTCCCATCCGCGATCATCGAACCGGACACGCTGGCGGCGGTGGACGCCTACCTCGCCGCGCACGACCCGCAGCCGGCTCTGCGCCGCGCCCTGGTCGAGGGCCGCGACGGCCTGGTGCGCGCGCTGCGCGCCCGTGCCAAAGACGCCGAGGCCGCGGCTGGTTCCTAACCACGCCGCCGCGGCCGGTGCGAGCGCAGGATCTGCTGCCGGCCGCCACGGATCCCAAACCGAGCGGGACCCGCTCTCAGCGGGCCCCGCTCGTCGACCCGGTCGGCACGTCAACAGCCGCGGTGGACCCACCGGACGCCGACGGGCCGGCCACGTCCGCCAGCTGACGGAGTCCGTTGACGATCCCACCGACGATGTCACCGAGCGCGAAACTGGAGATCATCGTGAGAACCGTGAGCCCGGCAGCCTGATCGGAGACGCGGCTCTTGGCCGCCTGTGTCGTCATGATGCGGGCGAAGCGCTGACCGGGCGAAACCAGCAGCAGAACGGCGGAGTCGCGCGTGGCGTCCACCAGGTTGGCCAATGCCCGCTCAGCGAAAAGATCGGCGTCACCGTCGACCGTACCCACCCGGACGGTGAACCGGATGCCGGCCTGGGCCTCCGCCGCGGCCTGGGCTCGGCCGAGCCGGTCAAGCTGGTCATGAGTGAACGCATCACCAGGTGCCACTGGCACCACCCGAGCCAGGGGCCGCCACGTGCGGACGCTCATCCTCGGCGACAGCGGGAGGAGCGCCGATCCACACCTCCGGGTGCGGCCACGGGCCTCCCGGACGGTAACGGGACGGGCCGCTGCCCCGGCTTGACAGCACCGTCAGGATGATCGCGACGGCGAACCCGACGGCGATCGTCCCACCGTAGACGATCCAGGCCTCGAGCGGCGTGAGCGGGTCGGGGCTGTAACTGTCTCCGATGTCCTGCGCGAACGCGGCACCGGAAAGCGCCGGGATCGTAAGGAAAGCGAGTGCCGCTACGGTAAGAGCACGGCGAGCGGTGTGCCGTAGACGTCGACGAGTCACGTTGCGAAGGTTACCGGGTGATTGACCCAAGGTCGTCCGAGAGGGCTTCCTACCGCGGTGGCGTGGGCCCGTGCGCCCCCGGAGGGGCGAACCCACGCCTGTCCTTTCACCCGCTGTCGTCACCCGCTGTCGGCCTGGTCACGGACACAGGCGAGCAGCCGCGCAAGCCGCTGTACCTGTGGGTCCACCCGTAACCGCTCGATGGTTACGGGCCGGCCGTCAGCGTCGGTGGCCGCAAGCCGCCAGTTCGGATAGGAGTCCACCGTGCCGGGCAGGTTCGGCTGGCGCAGGTCACCGACGGCGTCGCCGGGTGCCGCCAGCACGATCCGCGACTGTGACCGGGCGAGCAGACCGTGTAGAGCGAAGGCGATCTCACGGGTCACCGCAAGGTCCAACGTGGCGCCGCCAGAGCCGCCAGAGCCGCCGGTGCCGCCGGCCAGGCCGGGGGCGGACGCCGCCGACGCGGCCAGGTCGAGCGTGGCAAGATCCGCAGCGAGCAGCCCCTCGCCCCGCAGCAACGCGATCAACGCGTCCCGTTCCCGCCGCCAGGCGGCGAGTTCAGCCTCCCGCGACTGTCGCAGCAGGCCGCGGTCGGCGCGTACCCGCACATGCTCGCCGGTAAGGTAGCCGGCGACGGTAGGAAGATCATGAGTGGTAACGCTCGCCATCGCCGGTTCCCGCCACCTGCGCGGCGCGAGCGGGTCACCATGCGCGTCGCGTTCGAACCACGCGACAGTCGACCCGAGCACACCGGCCCGGTCCAGCGTCGCCGCCACCGAGGATTCGACCGTGCCCAGGTCCTCACCGACGACGAGCGCACCGGCCCGGCTCGCTTCCAGCGCGATGAGCCCGAGCATGGCCTCGGCGTCATAGCGGACATATGTACCGGCCGAGGCCGGGTTACCAGCCGGGATCCACCACAGCCGGAACAGCCCCAGGACATGGTCAATCCGCAGGCCACCGCCTCGACGGAGCACAGCGGCAACCAGCTGCCGAAACGGCGCGTAGCCGGACTCGGCCAGCCGGTCGGGCCGCCACGGCGGCAGCTGCCAGTCCTGGCCCTGCTGGCTGAACCCATCCGGAGGCGCGCCGATGGTCGCGCCGGTCGCGAAGACGTCCTGGCAGGCCCAGACATCCGCACCACCGGGATCAACGCCAACAGCAAGATCGTGAACGATACCGATGGTCATCCCAGCATGACGGGCAGCAGTCTGCGCGGCCATGAGCTGGGCATCACAGCACCGTTGCAACCAGCGGTGGAAGGCGATCCGTGCCCGCAGTTCAATCCGGGCCTCGGCCACCGCGGACCCGGCCGGGTCGTGGAGGTCCGCCGGCCAGCGCCGCCAGTCCCGGCCGTGCCGTTCCGCAAGGGCGCACCAGGTGGCGAAGTCGATGAGACCCTCCTCGCCTGCCCGGTCGGTGTCCACCCAGGCGCTGTCCGAGTCGCTGTCCGGGTCCCTGCCCCGCTCGGCCGCGACGGTGAACAGCAGCTCCAGCGCGGCGCTCTTGGCCCGCCACACCGCGTCCCGGTCAAGCAGATCGGGATCAGCCTCCGTGCGGGCAGCGGCGGCGAGCTGATCGACCCGCGCCCGGGTAGCGGCGTCCGCCAGCTGATATTCAGGCAGGTCCTCGGGACGCAGATACAGCGCCGAGGCGAACCTCCGGCTGGTCGGGTAGTACGGGGACGGCTCGACCGGAACCGTCGGCGCGACCGCGTGCACCGGGTTGACCAGCACAACGTCGGCGCGCCGGCCGTCAGCCGACCCGGACCACTCGGCGATCGCGGCGAGGTCGCCGTAGTCGCCCATCCCCCAGGAAGCCGCCGACCGCAGCGCGTACAGCTGGATCATCCATCCCCAGCCGCGGGCGTGGGCCGCGCCCGCTGGAGCGGGAAGCGCGTCCGGCACGACGACGACCTTCGTCGCGATCAGGGTCGTGCCGACCGCGATCCGCAACAAATGATCACCGAATGGCAGCCCGGCGGGCAGGTTCAGCGGGAGGCCGAGCATGGCCACACCATCGACCGTGCGCCGTTCGACCGCCTCGCCCCAGTCCGTCAGCTGACGTTTCCCGCCGCCTTCAAGGGCCAGCTCGGCGCTGCGGACCGAGCCGGCTGGCACCCGTAGGACGACCGGTGTGGCCGCGGAGCGCCGCACCACCACACAGGCGGGCAACGGACGCCGCCACAGCGCGTCGCGCGCCTGGGCAAGGGCCGTCGCCGGATTCGCGACGTCGACGTTGAGCAGCCCGAGCACGGTCCGCACGACGTCCGGCGCGACGGTGACCTCCTGGCCGTCCGCGTCGATGTAACGGGTAGCGACGCCATGCGCCTCCGCCAGCTGGGCGAGCACCTCATCGACCGGGCCGAAGCCGATCGTGGAGCCCGCGGTGACAGGGCCCGCGGCGGCGGGACCAGCAGGGGCCGGCAGGGGACCAGCAGGGGCCGGCGCGGGACCGGGAGGAACGGAAGCGGGATCGTTCGCCGGGCCGTTTAGGGGGCCGCCGCCCGAGCTGACGGCGTGATCGGTGCTGTCAGAGGTCACGACCGGATCCTCTCGTCCACCAGGAGCGACGGTAAGCAGGCCGGGCTGGCGGCGATGCCAGTACGGAAGTCTCCTCCCGCAGCTGGGGAACGAGACTCGGCTCCCGCGGAACGGCCGCGCCCGGCTGGACCGCCGACGGCGCGCCTGCTGAGGATGGCCATGCCTCGTCCGGGGGAACCGGCAGCGACAGGCGCAGAAGCGCGCCGCCGGCCGGGCCTTCCTCAGCCCGCACCCAGCCGCCGTGCGCGGCGGCGGCATCCGCCACGATGGCCAGGCCAAGCCCGGACCCGGGCAGCCCACGCGCGGACGTCGCCCGGTAGAACCGGTTGAAGACCCGGGAGCGGTCCTCCGGCGCGATCCCCGGGCCCTCATCGGTGACGACAACCTCGCCGGGAGCCACGGTCACATGGACCCGCCCTTGTGCCGGGGAGAATTTCACCGCGTTGTCCAGCAGGTTCGTCACCGCCCGTTCCAGCATGTGCGGGCGTCCATCCACGGGCGACGGGACGGCGGTCACCACGATCTGCACGTCCTTGGCTTTGGCGCGCCTGCGCACCCGGTCGGCCGCGACATGGACGATCTCGGTCAGATCAGCGGGCTCGACGTCCTCGGCGGGCGCCTCATCACGGGCCAGCTCGACCAGTTCACTGACCAGTCCGCTCAGTTCCCGGATCTGCGCGTCCACGTCCCGCAGCAGGGCGTCCCGGTCGGCCGCGGGCAGTGCGCGCGCCGGATTGGCCTCGGCCCGCAGCAGTAGCTCGATGTTGGTCCGCAGACTGGTCAACGGGGTGCGCAGCTCGTGACTGGCATCGTCGACGAGCTCCCGCTGACGCGCGCGGGAGGCCTCCAGCGCCCGCAGCATGCTGTTGAGGCTGTTGGCCAACCGAGCTATTTCATCACTACCGGTCACTGGGATCAATGCGGAGAGGTCCTGCGTACGGGCGACCTCCTCAGCGGCCGCGGCGGCGGCATCCACCGGCTTGAGAGACGCGCGTGCGATCAGCCGACCGAGCAGCACCGATCCGGCCACGCCCACCACGCCCACACCCAGCAAAACCAGACCAAGATCGCGTAGTGTCTGATCGACGTCGGACATGTCCCGGGCCAGTTGCAGCGCGCCCAGGCCGACGCTGGGAATGCGGATGGGAACGGTGGCGACGCGATAGCGCCCCCCGCCGACAGTGACCGTGCGCAGTTGCTGGCTGACCACCCCGTGTGCCACGGCGATATCGGCGGAGTTGACCGGCAGCATCACCACCTGGTTGTCCGGCGCCGTCGGGGTGCCGTCGGTGCTGATGACCTGCGCGGGCAGGCCGAAGTTGAACACGATCAGCCCCTGGTCCCACTCGGGGCCCCACTCTTTCGGCTTGATCGTCTGAGCCGCCGTGTAGGCCTGTTGGATCAGCTGGTGGTCGATGGACCGACCGAGCACGATCCCGGTCGCGCCGAGTGCCACGCCTGCCACGACCGCTACCGTGGCGGTCACCGCAAGACCGATGAGCAACGCCATCCGGTTGCGCAACGGCAGATGCACAAGTGACAAACGAGGGTGGCGGGGCCGCGCTCTCATCCGGAGGCCCTCACAACGGGACCTGCTCCCGCCCGCCCTCGCCGGCTCTCCTAAGAGCGCCCGGCAATAGGCACGCGGCGTCGCGGGGCTGGGGCACGCACCTCGCTGCGTTGTCGTCGGTCGACACCCCAAGGACCAGGGTGACTCCCTCCTCCGCCTTGCGATGTACGTGCCCCAGCCCCGCTCCTTGATCCGCACCCCTATTGCCGGGCGCTCTAAGCATTCCGATGATGGTCATGGGCAGAACGGTCACGAAGCCGCGTCCCGCAGAACATAACCCACCCCGCGGACCGTGTGCAGCAGGCGCGGCTCGCCACCGGCTTCCAGCTTGCGACGCAGGTAGCTGACGAACACCTCGAGCGAGTTCGATGACGGCCCGAAGTCGTATCCCCAGACTCGCTCCATGATCATGGAACGGGAGAGCACCTGCCGCTGGTGGACGAGAAACAGCTCCAACAGGTCGAACTCAGTCTTGGTGAGCGTCAGTTCCCGTCCCCCGCGGGTCACCTGCCGGCTGCTCTGATCAAGACGGATGTCCGCGAAGAGCAGCGCGGGGGGCACCCCCGGAGCGATCCCCGCCTGATCCGTTCCCGTGAGACCCGCGGCAGCCGACGCCGCGGCCCGGGCGGACAGCGACGCCCGGCGGGTCAGCGCGCGCAGCCGGGCGAACAGCTCCTCGAGGGCGAAGGGCTTGACCAGATAGTCATCCGCCCCCACGTCCAAGCCGTTTACCCGGTCGGCCAGCCCATCACGGGCGGTGAGCATCAGAATCGGCAGGTCGTCGCCACGGCCACGCAGCTGGCGACACGTTTCCAGGCCATCCACCCGGGGCATCATCACGTCCAGCACGACGATGTCCGGCCGGTCGCGAGCAACCGCGTCCAGCGCCTCCATACCGTCACGCGCTGAACTGACCTCGTAACCCTCGAACCGCAGCGACCGCTCAAGAGACTCCCGGACCGCCGGCTCGTCATCGACCACAAGTACGCGCACACCACACAGTCTGCCCCCCGAGTCACGCGGCGCAGGCCGTCCGGAAGGACTCTCAGCATCGTCTACCGAGATCCTTATTCACGGTTCAGCCAGGGCAGGCCTGCTGGATCTTTCGATCGCGCGCCTGGACCCCTGGACGCCGCCGTATCGGGCGATATCAACCGGGTGCGATATCAACCGGGTGCGCTAACGCGCCACCGACGCGGGGCCAGTTGATCGGCCGACCGGTGACGGAGCCGGCCCGTCGAGTTCGGGGAGGGGAGCGCTCTCGATCACACGGGTGGCACCCGGAGCGGAACCGTCCTCATCGTCATCGCGATCGCTCAGCATCACGTCGTCATCGTCGTTGTCGACCATGACCACCTCGCTGCGCTGAACGCTGCCGAGCTCGATCCCCTCGGCGTCCAGCGCCGCCCGGACGCGCTCGCGCAGCGCGCGCGCGACATCCCACTGTTTAAGCGGCTGGGTCTTGGCGACCACCCGCAACGCGTACCCATCAGCGGTCATCGATTCCATGCCCCATATCTCGGGTTCGGCGATGATGATGGTGGCGAACTCCGGTTCCGCCCAGAGTTTGTCCGCGGTCGTCTTGAGAATCCGCTTGGCCTTGGCGACGTCGGTGTCGTAGTCCAGCGGGATGTCGAGCACCGTACGGGCCCATTGCTGGCCTTTGTTGCCCACCCGTGCGATCTCGCCGTTACGGACGTACCAGACCGTACCTTCGATGTCGCGCAGTCGTGTGACCCGCAGGCTCACCGCCTCGACGTTCCCGCTGACCGGTCCGACATCGATGACGTCGCCCACGCCGTACTGGTCCTCGAGCAGCATGAAGATGCCCGACAGGAAGTCCCGGACAAGATTCTGCGCGCCGAAACCAACAGCGACGCCAACCACTCCGGCGCTGGCCACGATGGGCGCGAGATTGATGTCCAACTCGCCGAGAATGGTCACGAACGCGATCCCGAACACAATCACCGACGTGATGCTGCGCAGCAGGGAACCGACCGTCTCGGCGCGTTGGCGGCGTCGCTCCAGCAGCACAGTGGGATCGCCGAAGGCGCCGAGAAGTATGGCGCGCCCGGACCGGAACAGCCCGCTCGGCCCACCGGCCGCGGCCCGCCGAGTTGTCCGGAAAATGAAGCGATGCAACATCGAGCGGACGAGGAAAGCAATCAGAAGAATCAACAAAATCTTCAGCGGCATGCCAAGAAAGACATTGGCGCCACCGGCGAGATACTCGCTGTGAGTCAGATCAAAAACCGTCCTGCACAGCACACCGGGCTTTTGCCCGCATGCGTTCTGGACCGCACCGAAGATCTGATCAAGACTGGGAGTGATGGGAGCGTCGGACGGGCTCGGGGTCGGCACGGGCGCCGCGGGCGAGGGTGACGCCTCGACCGCCGGAGTCAGTAACGACCCCAACGACTGAGCGAACACAGAGACGGAGTCGGCCACGACCGGATTCAGCTCCTCACAGATAATCGATCCTATAATTGATCTTCAAGCGGGACCGCATCCGCGGGCACCGCACGGTGCCCAGTCTTACCGACGCGCGACAGCCGCGGGCCAAGAGGTCGACGCCCGGAAATAACACGCAGCATCCGAACAGGCACGCAAAGTAGATCAAATGCGGGCAAAGTTGCGCAGTGTGTCAACGATTACCTGACGACAATCGCGAACCCACTCGCGTTCGGGCCCCGAAGGCGGTTGACTGTCTCAGTGTCACCGGTGGCTAGCTTGTGACGGCCGCCACCCGGTAGGGCGAGGAGGTCGGCGCGTGACAGAAGCGCTGGTTCTCAATGCCACGTATGAACCGTTATGCGTGGTCTCACAGAGGCGTGCGCTGGTGCTCGTGCTCACTGAGAAAGCAGTCATGGTCGAGGCCGGAGATCGGGTTCTCCACTCCGTGACGTACACGGTCGAAGTGCCCGTGGTAGTGCGCTTGGCCCGATTCGTCCGCGTGCCGTACCGGTCTCAGGTACCACTCACCCGTAAGGGAGTACTGGCGCGTGACCATCACCGCTGTGTCTACTGCGGTGCGCCTGCGACATCACTGGATCACGTCATCCCCCGCTCTCGTGGGGGCGCGCATGTATGGGAGAACGTGGTGGCGGCCTGCGGCCGCTGCAATCATTTGAAAGCCGACCGGGCTGTAGCCGATCTTGGCTGGCGGCTTCGCACGGCTCCCAGAGCGCCGAGCGGAGCCGCTTGGCGCATTCTTGGCAGCCGCCGGATGGATCCGCGCTGGTCGCGCTACCTCAGCTCGGACGGTGACGAAGCCGCATCCGCCTGACTCCCGCTCCTGGTCCTGGTCCTGCCCCTGCCTCTGCTCCTGGCCAGCCGGCCATGGGGGCGTGGCAACCGCCCGCCCCGCACGCCCCTCAGCACCGGCCCGCGGCCAGTCATCCCCACCACACGATGGGCGCGCAACGCACGATTGCTTCAGCATGCCGTACCTGCCGCTGGTCACCGCCGTGCTGACCAGCGGCAGGGCTTCACCGGCACGGCGGGCGGCGCGTCGCATGGCGGCGAGATCCCACCGGGGGACGCTCCGAGCGACCGCCATCGCGCGGTCCGCCCCAGCGAGCCGAACCTCATGGTCCGTACGGATCCCGTTCCCCGTATCACGCCGACGGCCCGCGATCCGGCGCGCAGAATAGTCAACGTGACTCAGCGACCGTCCATAACCCGCCCGACGGATACCTTCTACGACGCGGTCGGCGGTGAGGAGACGTTCCGCCGGCTGGTGGCCCATTTCTACGCAGGGGTCGCCGAGGACCCGTTGCTACGGCCGCTCTACCCCGACGAAGACCTGTCCGCGGCTCAGGAACGGCTGCGGATGTTCCTCGTCCAGTACTGGGGTGGACCATCGACCTACAGCGATCAGCGTGGTCACCCACGCCTGCGGCTGCGTCATGCCCCCTTCGCGATCGGCCCGGCTCAGCGGGACGCCTGGCTGATCCGCATGCGTGCCGCCGTCGACGAGCTGAAGCTGTCTCCGGAGTACTTTGAGCCGCTGTGGGATTACCTGACGATGGCGGCCAACTCACTGGTCAACCGCCCGGAATGAGCCGGCGGCCCCGGCCCCGGCCTTGGCCCCGATCCAGGCCCTGCCCGGTCTGGTGTTCGGGTGGCCGGGGCCGGCCGCGGTGCACAGCAGCATTACGTCACCGCACCATTACGTCACAGCACCGTCGCGGCCGGACCGCTCAGCCGGACCGACGCGGGGCACGGAAGCCCGAGACGAACGGGATGACCTCGATCACCAGATAGCCCGCCCGCACCAGCGGATCCGCCTCGGCAGCGGCACGGGCCTCGTCCAGCGAGCCGGCCTGGAACAACAGCACCGCCCGCAACCGCGTGCCAGGTTCGGCTGACCCGCCATACAACACGAGCGACCCGGCGGCCCGAAGCGACTCCAGGTACTCCAGGTGCTCGGCATGCCGCCGGTCATACTCCGCATCCTCACCGGACGATGGATGCGCTCGCCCCTGCGTGAGTACGACCAGTTCGTAGCGGTTCAACGCGGCCATGGCTTTGCTTCGCGGCCAAGCGGTGGAACGACAGGCAACAGGGGCGCTCCTACTCGCGAGTGAGCTTACGGTAGGTCATCCGGTGTGGACGGGCCGCCTCAGCGCCAAGGCGTTCGATCTTGTTGACCTCGTAATCCGCGAAGTTCCCCTCAAACCAGAACCAGTGAGCCGGGTCGGCCTCCGTCCCCTCCCAGGCAAGAGTGTGCGTGGTGACACGATCCAGGAACCACCGGTCATGCGAGATCACAACCGCGCATCCCGGGAACTCCCCCAGCGCGTCCTCCAGCGACCGCAGCGTCTCGACATCAAGATCATTTGTTGGTTCGTCGAGCAGCAGAAGATTGCCGCCCCGCTTGAGGGTCAGCGCAAGGTTCAGCCGGTTACGCTCACCGCCGGACAGCACTCCGACCGGTTTCTGCTGGTCCGGTCCCTTAAAACCGAAGGACGACACGTAGGCCCGGCTCGGCAGCTCGATCTTGCCTACCACGATGTGGTCGAGCCCGTCGGAAACGACCTCCCATACGTTCTTCTTCGGGTCGAGGCCCGCACGGCTCTGGTCGACGTAGGCGATATCGACCGTCTCACCGATGACCAGCTCGCCGGCATCGGGTGCCACCGCACCGGTCAGCATGGTGAACAGGGTGGTTTTTCCGACACCGTTCGGGCCGATCACGCCGACGATGCCACCACGCGGCAGGGAGAACGACAGATCATCGATGAGGACCCGGTCGCCGAATCCCTTGCGCAGCTTCTTCGCCTCGATCACCACAGCGCCCAGGCGCGGGCCCGGCGGGATCTGGATCTCCTCGAAATCGCGGGGACGGGCCTTGTCCGCCTCGGCCGCCAGCTCCTCATAGCGGGCGAGACGTGCCTTGCTCTTGGCCTGGCGGGCCTTCGGGTTCGACCGCACCCACTCCAGCTCCTGCGCGAGGACGCGCTTACGCTTCGCGTCCTTACCGCCTTCGACCTTGAGGCGGGCGGCCTTCGTCTCCAGGTACGTCGTGTAGTTGCCCTCGTAAGGGTAGGCATTGCCCCGGTCGAGCTCGAGGATCCAGCCAGCGACGTTGTCGAGAAAGTAACGGTCGTGCGTGACCGCGAGAACCGCTCCGGCATAGCGCGCCAGGTGCTGCTCCAGCCAGGCGACGCTCTCAGCGTCGAGATGGTTGGTGGGCTCGTCCAACAGCAGCAGGTCAGGGGCCTCCAGAAGAAGTTTGCACAGCGCGACGCGGCGGCGCTCCCCACCGGAGAGCCTGGTTACGTCGGCATCGCCCGGAGGCAGCCGCAACGCGTCCATCGCCTGATCCAGTTGGCTGTCGAGCTCCCAGGCATTGGCCGCCTCGATCGTGTCGATAAGCGCCGCCTGCTCGGTCAGGAGCACATCGAAGTCGGCGTCGGGCGCAGCCATCTTCTCGTTGATCTCCTCGTACCGCGCGAGGACCCCACGGATCTCCCGGACCGCGTCCTCAACGTTGCCGCGAACGTCTTTTTCCTCGTTGAGCGGTGGTTCCTGCGCGAGCATGCCGACGGTGAAACCGGGGCTCAACGTCGCGTCTCCGTTACTGGGCTGGTCAAGACCAGCCATGATCTTCAACAGCGACGACTTGCCCGCGCCGTTGGGACCGACGACACCGATCTTCGCGCCGGGCAGGAACGACAGGGTGACATCGTCGAGGACGACCTTGTCACCGTGGGCTTTGCGCACCTTGCGCATCTGGAAGACATACTGCGCCATGCGGTCAACCTTACGAGTCGGGCAACCTGACAGGTCAGGCGGCAACGCGGGTCAGGAGCAAACGCGGGTCAGGAACAGGAGTCTCCCCGGTGGGAAGACCGCCGAGGAGCGTTGGATCTTCCCGGCACGGGGGCCACTATCCGCACGGGTGCGACACCAGGGTACGAGCCCGCTTCCCGGCCGTGTCCCGGGAACCTCCTTCCCACAGGACACCGACCATCAACCGACGCTCAGCCGAATGGCCGGCGCAGGCCCCGACCCCACCGCCCCGACCTGGCCGTCGGGGGCCACAACGCTGACACCCGCTCCTCCGTCGACGCGGACCGGAAGGTCCTGACGATCGAAAAAACGCTCGCCGCCACCGGCGGACGGAGTGTAGAACAACGCCAATATCACCGAATGGTCCGTTGCCGCGGATACCTGTGCCGTGGGAGCGGCAATGACCGTGGGAGCGGAACCGAGACCGGCCATCGTCACCCCGTCAGGGCTGACAGTAATCTTTCCGGTCACCGAATGGGACGGATCAACCGGATAGGACACCCGACGCCCATCGGCAGTCATCTCCAACCGGGCCGAGCGGGCCCCCGGCGGAACCGACGCGCGGACGACGACACCGACGCTCGGGCCGTCAACCACCCGCAGGCGCTCCAACCGAGCGGCCGATGATGACGCAAGTGTTCGATTGTATCCCTCCGCTAAGCGGAGCAGGTAGGCGGATCGGTCCGGATGATCGGCAAGAACCGTGAAGTCCGCACGGCCTCGTGACACCGCGTACAAGATTCGCGTGTCCATGCCAGGCGGGTTGGCCACCACCGACGTGGGATGCATGAGAAAGGCCGGATCCGCCGACACCATGACCAGCACCCGCCCAGGTTGAACCGCGACCATGTTCGCAAGATTTCGATCACGTCGGGTGAACGACATATTATCCCCGACCGCGAAAACAATTACAACGACACTCAGCCCGAAGCAGGCAGCGGCGGTAAGCCCACCGATCCGCGGCCGCGCGACAGTGAGATCGACCAATCCCCGAGCCCCGAAGAGAACAAGTGGAATGAGTATCGGCATGAGATAGAAAGGGCCGATATACCGGATTCCACCCCACAGCTCGGCCGCGTTCCAGGCACCCCAGAACACGATGTAACCGAGGATCAGCAGCACCGCGCCGGCCCCGAGCGCTAAGGTCGCCGCGGACAACCGTCGGCGGATAACCGCCGCGACCGACAACGCCGCCAGGAACACCCCGCCGAACGCCCAGAGACCGAGAAACCACAGATGGTCACCGATCGAGGTGAGCCCCTCAGCCAAGCCGAAACGGTGCGGAGGGTCGCCGGGAAAGAGACGCCGATCCCCGAACCCCAGCTTGTCATCGGGCTCAAGCAGCGCAAAGGGCAATCTGAACGGGTTACCCGTTGCCATGGAGTTATAACCGAGCAATGCGGCAATCGGGACCACCAGCCCCGCGCCGAGCCAACGCAGCAGCCACCGCCGCCGGCCGCGAGCTCCTCGGCTCACCGCCCACAGCACACATGGGCCGAGCATCAGGACGGTGTCGTAGGGCCGGACCGCGGCAGCCAGCCCCATCGCCAGCCCTGCCGCGGCAAGCGGCGCCCCGCGCCTGGTCCGCAGCCCCCGTAGCAGCCCGACAAGCACGCATTCATACAGCACAAGGACTGGCAGATAGGACAAGAGCAACGCGCTGTGCAGGATGATCAAAGGTGACAGCGCCAGCAGCCAGGCCGCGACGGCGGCGACCCGCCGATCGTCCAGCAGCTCGATGCCGGCATGGTAGGTGACCCCCACCGCGGCAGCGGCGAGGAGCCCGAGCCCCACGGCGGTGCCACCGGTGAGCACGAGACTCAACGCGTACAGCCCGGCAACCACAGGGGTGTACTTCAGGACGTAGTGGCCGTCAACGACCGCCGCCAGCCACGGTGCGTAGGAGGCGGCCGACCGCGGAGCCGGCGGAAACAGATGGCCACCCGCCAGCGTCTGGGCTTGCAGCCGGTAGAGGGCCTCGTCATTGTTGATCGACAAATACGGAAACAGGTAACGATTGATCACGATTGCCGCGACCGCGCTGAGCAGAGCCGCGACCACCACCGTCCGCCCCGGCACAGACACCGCGACCAAACGCGACCGCAAAATCACCAATGGCTGTCGCCCTGCCGCTCGTGGGATGGGCGAGGTGGCGGGCGGAGAATCGAGGCGGCCATTCGGCTCGTCCGAGCCGGGCAGACTCCTCCTACCGCCCGCTCCCCCGGATCCCGAACCGTCGCCAAGGCTTGCCAGCCCGTCGACGCGCCCACCCGGCACCTGAATGGAAGCCGGCATATCGGCGCCCCGCGCGCTGGTCACGGGCTGACGCTACCCACCGGCCGGACCCGGGCCGGGCCTGCACCCACCTCCTGGCCGTTTCGACAACGGTGGGCGCCCGAGCCACTGGCAACCCGCGGACCGCCGACTACCGTGACATCACACCGCCGCCGGACGCTGAGCCGGGATGACAGAAGGCGAGCCGTCGGGCTCCAGCGCCGTTGGCATCCCGCCGGGCACTGACCCGCTGAGAAACTCGTCCGCGCCCGCATGGGTGAAACCCCCGTCATGATACTCGGCACCGGTTCCGACGCCGGTCTGGCCATTGTGCACATCAGCCCTGCCTTCCTCGGCGAGGGGCTCGCATCCCAGCATGTTCCCGTCGCCTTCCGTAACCTCTGTGCTCTCTGCGCTCCCTGTGCTCTCCCGGTTCACGCGGACGACCCGCCGGACCGCGGCCGACTGGCGGGTCAGGTCAACCGCGACCGCGTCCGCATCCACTTCGTAGACGACTCGGCGGCTTCCGTCCTGGGTCTCGAACGACCTCTGGCGGAGTCGCCCGACCACGAGCGTCCTGTCCCCTTTGTGCAGCGAAGCGCCGACATTCTCAGCCAGGTGACGCCAGCAGGTGACGGTGACAAAGACGGTATGACCGTCCACCCAGCGGTTCTGCGACCGGTCAAACCGGCGCGAGGTGCTGGCCAGGCGCAGGGAGCAGACAGAGTTCCCATTCTGCGTGCATCGCACGTCAGGGTCGTCAACGAGGTTGCCGAGCAGCGTGACCGATGCTTCGATCATGGTCCCTCCAGGATCATGGTTGCTGACCTGCTTCCGTGGCGGACGGTCCGGCGGAACCCAGCGATGGCGATTGCCGTCTCGTCTCATGTCACACTGTGACCGTTGGCGACCGGTTCGACCTGTTCCCGCGATCAACTGTGGACAACGGGACGCCCCTCCACAGCGGTGACGCCAGCGGCGTGCACAACAGACCCATGTTGTGTCACATTGGACTTTTCCAGATGGCCGCCTCGACAAAGAGATCATCACGGTGACAGACGCAACCAGCTGACGACGGTGGAGCACGCTTCTGTCTCTGTCAGTAACCAGTTGACACGGGACCCGCGACGATCGATTATTCCCCCGCAGCCTGGGTCAGAACCGCGCTGCGCGTTCGCTCCGGGCGACAAGCACAATAGGCGGTAAGCGCCCGTAGCTCAGCGGATAGAGCGAGTGCCTTCTAAGCACTGGGTCGCAGGTTCGATCCCTGCCGGGCGCACGAGCCGGTTGAGTGCGCTCGTCGACCTTCGGTTGGCTTCGTCACCAGCCGCGCTGTCTGCCGGGGGGCCAAACTCCCCGAACCCTCCACGATCACAGACGCCGTCCCGACACTGATCGGGACGGCGTCTGTGTAGCAACGGGTACAGCAACAGCCGTCAGAGTCGGGGCTCGGTCAGGTGGCTGTCGAGCTTGCCCAGTGCACGCCGTTTCTCCCCCATCGACGCATGCGCGTAGATCGTCATCGTGACCTCGATCGCCGAGTGGCCCGCGATGTCCCGGACGATGTGCGGCGGCACGTCAAGATCCAAACTGGTAGGCAGAAATGTTCGTACCGCGTCGAGTTCCTCGGCGGAGCCTTGGTCGATTCCGGGTCAGAGCGAGACTCGGCGAGGTGACGTCCGACGGTCGGGACTGTCCCGGTCCTCTGGGCGCGGGAGGGTCTGCCGGGGAACCGGCCGCGTCCAGGGCACTGACGTGTCACTGCATGATCGGCTTTCGCCGACCCTGGACCCGTCCGGCCCCCGGCAGATCAGGCGCCTACCAGAGGAACGGAAGAAAAAGTGCCCCTATGTCCTTCGTCATGCCAGGTCCGGAGGCCGGGAGCCCCGGCGGGGCCACGAAGAAGGTAACGGGGGAGAAACGAACGACCGCGACGACCGATCAGGACGGTTGGGTCTGCGCGGGAACCCTGCGGTACGAGGCGAGGTCGGGCGGGGTGCCGGCAAGGCCGTGCCCGGGATCGCCCGGAACACCAACACGACCTCGACATCCCCGAGCGCTTCGATGAACACCGCGTCGGTAGGGATCCTGACAGCGGTCCGGGCGAGGTCGAACGGGTCGGCGCCCGGCTTGACGGTCATCTCGTAGTAGCCGTGGCCGGGAGTGTCGAGGCGAACGAAGGGTTGTCCGTCCGAGGGGTCGCGCGGCGGGTCATAGGCAGGCGGAATGATGGGCATTGGGTCTCGCTCCCTTGTCTGTGAAGGGTCGGGATCAAGGTCCCGGTGTGGTGTTCGAGCACCCACCGGGACCACTTACCGCGACTGGACGATCGTCCAGCCATGAGAAACGATATCCACACTCTGGACGGTCGTCCAGTAATGTCGGGCTATGTCGGATCACCTCATGGGCGCGGCGGAGATCGCGCAGCGGCTCGGGGTAGGCCGCACGCGAGTGAACCAGCTGCTGAAGGAAGACCCGACCTTCCCGAAACCGACCGCCACCCTGGCAGCCGGCCACATCTGGAACACCGAAGACGTAGAAGCATGGATTGCCGAACACCGGCCCTCCACCGATGACCGGACCTGACCGTCATCACGCCGCAGCCCCCGTCTCCGGGAGCCCCCGGAGCCGATCCACGTAGGCAACAAGCGCCGCCCGCGGGATGCGCCGTGCCCGGCCGATCCGGACGGATTCGAGCTGTCCGGCGTTGAGCAGCTCGTAGACAGTGGTGCGGCTGACGCCGAGCAGGTCGGCGGCTTCGGTGGTCGTGAGAAGAAGCGTGTGCACGGTTCCTCCTGTGATTGCTGTGATTGTCAGGGTCGGGCTCAGGCCGCCCGGGGCATGCCGGGGTCAGTTGCCGAAAACGGGCCGGGATGTCCGCGGGCCGCGTCCAGCTGGGCGCGCCAGTGGTGACGGTCCGCGACTGCGCGCAGGAGGAGATGTTCCCGACGTGGGGCGGCCGGATCACCGGGCCGGAGAAGCTGCCGGATCACCCGGTCGGACGCGCCGCCCTGACCGCCGCGTGCCTCGTTGCCGGTGTGGCCGAGGACCGCGAGCTGTTCCCGGACCCACGTCTTGCGATCTTCCCGATGGTCGGTGAGGGTCTTACCCGACCATTTCCGCGAGACCAGCACGCGGCGGCCGCCGAAGCCGAGGGTTTCCCGCCGGTGGGCCTTGCCCGTGCACCGCCCCGGCACCAGCCCGGCCTTCGGGTTCTTCGGCTGCACACCGTAGCGCAGCCAGTTCGCACACGTCGGCGCGCACGGCTCGAACCGCAGAGCCTCGGCAAGCCGCTCGACATGCGCCCGCTGCACGTCGGTGGTGACGTCGTGACAGGTATCCAACGAC
>NZ_CAKJTL010000072.1:5058-9425 GCF_917627385.1 Protofrankia sp. CiT1 | reverse complement strand
TTTGGCTGACAACGCAGCCAGGGGGCGCCTGGGCACGGCGAGCCGGAATGACGATCTCAAACACGCTCTTAGTCAGATACCTGGTCAGGTAGCCGATCAACCGGCCGGTGTTGCGGCTGGTGGCGGTCACCCCGTCCGCGCGGACCTGCACCCCGAACCGGACCACAGGCGACCTACGCGATCATGCTGGCCACCGCCAGTATCGGCAGATTCCGGCCACGGCCCGTGTCCGTTGGGCCTGGATGCCTGGCTGCCCGCGAGTTCCCGGCGGCCGAATTTCCGGCCGGCCACTCTGGCGGTCCAGAGCTGCTTCAGCACGCCGCCCGGCCTGTCGATGCGACCCATCACCTCCGTGGACACCCTCCGTCGCCGAACATGGGCGTGAGGTCGAGTCCAGGTCAATCGACACACCCATGCCTTGCATAGAATATCTCCTTGATGTAATACTGCCGCGGTGGACATTGACTGGCCCGAGGACTTCGGCCGGTGGCTCGACCGCCTCGAGGAGGAGGCGCGTGCAGGCGACGAAGGCTCGCGTCTCCTGCTGGCCTACGCCGCTCGTGCCCTCGACCAGTTGCGGAACCTGACAGATCCGCCCACCCGGGACAGCGAAACGGCCACCCTGCGCTGGGTACGGCAGTCCCGCCGCTACCCGCTCTGGCGGGTCTCGCACGCCTACGACCCACGGGTAGCTGTCCGGCTGATCTGCTGGTTTCCTCCCGGGACCGGCACCGTGGTCGTCACGCTGTTCGCCGCCGACAAGGCCAGGTTGGGAGACGTCTTCTACGACGGAGCAGCCGCCAGAGCCGACCCCCTGATCGACCAGTGGAAGCGCGAGACCTCCTACGAGGAGAAGCCATGACAGAGAACGCCCCGCAGCTGCCGTCGAAGTTCGTCCGTGGCAACGACCACCTAAACCGGCTTCTAGCCGACCCCCAGCTCGCCGCCGACGTCGCCGAGGCCCACGTGGCGGCCGAGGAGATGGACCGGGTCCACGCCATGAACCTGGCGATGATCCGCAAGGCCGCGCAGATGACCCAGACAGAGGTCGCCAAGAAGCTCGGCGTCGGCCAGGCCGCTGTCTCGCGCCTCGAAAGCCGCGAGGACATGCTCCTGTCCACCCTCTACGACTACCTCACCGCCACCGGCGCCGACGCCGCCAGCATCGTCGTCACCGTCCACGGACGCCGCATCGAACTCGACCTCGGCATCATCCACGGCGCCCGGACCGCCTGACGACACGGACACCTCGACTGCGCGCGCCGAGACAGGGAGACGTGGGCCCGCGGGCGACGAACCAGCTCCACACCAGGAACGGCTACCCGACGTGGGGGCGGTTACGGGGAGCGCCCACCTGCGTCCGGCGCTCGATCAGGGCGCAGATCGGGAACGTTGTGGGCGGGCCTCGGTCCGGACGTGCCAGAAGGCCGCCGACGGTCCGCTCGGGTGATCGCCCGCGTCATGGCCGGCGCGAGCCCGGCCGTCGACCACCGTGTGTGGGTATCTCATGGCGGTCGACGGGGGATCCAAACACGGAAGCAATCGCTGGGTGCGGAAGAACCGAGACGCCAGCCGCCCACGGACACGGGGTTCAGGGCCGTGCCTCCACCAGCTTGCTCTCTGAAAGCGCGGCAGCGAAGCCCCCGAGGAAGTGAGCCTGCAGGACCCTGTACTCGGCGTTGAGCGGGCGTGGGAATTCCAGCCTGAAGCGACGCACGTCCTGCCGTTCAACATCGGCCACGACGGCGGGGCGGGCAACCCGCCTGGTGCCGAGGGGCGGTCGGCGACGGCGTACCTGTGGGAGCGGGTCTGGGAGAAGAACGCCTGGCTCACCATCATCGGACGGCTGATGATCGTGGAGACCAGGGAGGAGTGGGACGTTACGGCGGGGACGTCGGTGCGGCGCGCCAGCATGCTCTTCCCGCGGTTCCACCAGTGGGAGGGCGTGACGACCATCGTCGACGCCGTGCGAGAGGAGGGCGTCGGCAACCGGTACCTGATCGAGCACTCGGCCGGGTCGGGGAAGACGAACACGATCGTCTGGACCGCGCACCGGCTGGCGCGGCTGCACGTGGACGACGAGAAGGTCTTCGACTCGGTCATCGTGGTCGTGGACCGGACGGTGCTCGACGGGCAGCTCCAAGAGCCGCTCACCCCCGACCATAGACGCAGGTGGGAAGCGGGTCGCTGGTGGTGCCGGTTCAGCCCAGCTCTGGTGTAGCAGCGGCTGTGTACGTCCGCGGACGACTGCAGACACCGGTGCGACGCCGCGATCTGGACCAGCCTTGATACCGGGCGCACCCAAGATCATAGTCAAGGACGTGAGCTGCGAGAACGAGTTCGCGCACGATTCTGACGGCGGACGATGGCCGCATCGTACGCCGCTGGTCACAGCGGCCATGGGCCGTCAGAGCGAACCGAGGAACCCCAGGGCAGACATGCGGTGTACGCGACGACCATGGGCAGTGTCGGTCACGTCTTGGGTACAACCTCCTCGATTCGAGGCAGGAGCAGAGTCCGATACGGCGAGGCATGTCCAGGTCCTCACCGACGGCTCCGGGTCGCCCCTTCAAGGATCTTGGCGATGTCCTCGACGGAATCGATGGCTCCGGAGGCGATGCTCATCATGAGGTCGTAGGCTTCATCGTTGGTCAGCGTCAGGCGACGGCCGTTGACACCGTAGAAGGCGATCAGACCGGCGAGCGCGAGCCGCTTGTTCCCATCCACGAGGGCATGGTTGTGAGCCAGCGAATGCAGGAGCGCGGCGGCCTTGCCGTCCAGAGAGGGATAGGCGTCACGGCCGAACACCGTCGCCCGCGGGCGCGCGAGAGCGGATTCGAGCAGGCCGTGGTCTCTGACCACCGGTTCGGAGCCGATGGCCCGCTCGGCGATGTACAACAGTTCGCGAAGCGTCAGATAGATCATTCGCCGAGCCGACGGAGCGCCTCCGCGTACCGAGGCAGCTCCTCGTCCAACACCTGATCCAGCAACTCCGCCCGGCTGTGCGCCTCGACGTATTCGCGGATCGCCTGCCGCGCGATCTCCTGCATCGACCGCTGTTCCAGCTCAGAGCGCAGACGCAGAGCCTCTGCCTCATCATCCGTCAAGCGCAGTGTCATCGCCACAACCTCACGGTATCACCATTGATACCATCGTGGGGTCTCACAGCGTGGTCGCGGCGATCGACTCCTAGCCGATCTTCCTGGCGTTAGCGTTGCCGGCGTAGCCGGCCCGACGGATCTTCGCATGGGCAGGTTCGATGGAGACGGTCGGGCCGTTGACCTGCAGGTTTAGGTTCGCATTAGTGCTGGTTGGGTGCACTCGGGGATCAAGCCCGTATGCTGGGCCTTTCGATCCCCTTGTCATGCCTGCCAGGCGGCCGAGCCCCCCGGAACCCCCATATGTAGCAACGGGTGCGGCAACGGCTGTCAGGGTCGGGGCTCGGTCAGGTGGCTATCGAGCTTGCCCAGCGCACGCCGCTTCTCCCCCATCGACGCATGCGCGTAGATCGTCATCGTGACCTCGATCGCCGAGTGGCCCGCGATGTCCCGGACGATGTGCGGCGGCACACCAAGATCCAACAATAGCGTGACGCAGGTATGGCACAGCCCGTGGAACACCACGCCGTCGAGACCGGCCGCGCACCGTAGCGGCATCCAGAACCGCCGCAGGCTGTCGGGTTCGATCGGTGTCCCGATCGTCGTCGTGAACACGTGGTCCGTCGTGACCCATCGTTCGCCGGCCGCCGCACGCTCGGCGTTGTGGAGCTTGCGATGTTCCGCGAGCGCATCCGTGACCAGGCCCAGGAGCGGCAGGGTCCGTTCGGAATCCTCCGTCTTCGGCGGGAACAGCCGCAGTTCCCCGCCGACCCGCAGGAGTGTGTGACGAACCGTCAGGGTCTCCGGTCGGTGTCGATGTCCGACCACTGGAGACCAAGGAGCTCCCCGCGACGCGTTCGGTACCGAAGCGGATGTGTGCCGTGCCGCCGGACTCGGTGATCTGGTCTGTGCTCAGCGCGGCGATGCGAGAGAGTTGCTGGCCGAAGAGCAGCAGCAGGGCCCCGGCGACGCGGTCGGTGCGCTCGAGGGTGCCGTCGTGCAGGAGCCGGGTGAGTAGCGTGATGCGTTCGGTCTCGCTGGTCGCCGGTCCGGTCCGCCGCGGCCGGGGCGGGACGTTCATTCGCTGGATGTGACCGCGATCGGCCGCCCAGTCGAGGAAGTCGCGGATGTCGGCGGCGGCGGGACCGGTTGTGGTCAGCCAGATCTCGATGGTGGCCTGGTCGAGGCTGGTGGGCGTCGTGTCGCGGTCGTAGAGCCAGCCGAGGAAGCGGATCGCGAGGTGCACCCTGGTCTCGGCGTGTTGGGTCC
>NZ_CAKJTL010000072.1:0-4876 GCF_917627385.1 Protofrankia sp. CiT1 | reverse complement strand
CGATGCTAAAGGGAGCACATTCGGGTTCTATTCCCGCCACGCCCTTCACAAGATCAGGATTTCCGGCCGGAGCGGCGGTGAAGGTTGAGCGCTGCCGGGGTCTGTGGATGCCTGTGACCGCCAGGCCGTAATGAGACGTCGGGCTTCCCGGGATGGAGACCACGTGTGTGGTACGGCCGGAGGCAGGCAAGGCTCCTACACCGGCTGCATGAGCGTGCGCGAGGAAGCACATCGGCTGCTTGACGCGCTGCCGGAGGACCGGCTACCCGAAGCCGTGGAGCTGCTGCGGCAGTGGGCTGCCGTGGAGCGCGGCGAGCGCCCCCGTCGTCAGTTCCGTACGACGGCTCTCTTCGACGGCGAACCAGATCTGGGCGAGCGCGCCAAGGAAGGCATGCGCGAGGCCTGGGGTGACGAGAACCGCCGCAGCGCGTGATCGTCGTCGACACCGGCCCCGTGCTGGCGCTCGCCAACCGCAAGGACGACCATCACCGGCAATGCGTCGACCTGCTCCAGAACTTTCCCGGGCCGCTTCTGCTCCCAGCCCCGCTCCTCTCCGAGATCGGCTACCTGCTCTTCAGCCGGGCCGGAACGAAGGCCAAGGCCGACTTTCTGCGCGATGTGGCGGACGGTGTCTACGAGCTGGTGCCCGTCACGCCTGCCGACGCCCGTCAGGCCGCCGTTCTGGTCGAACGGCATGCGAGTCTTCCACTGGGCACCGCCGACGCCTTCGTCGTCGCGGTCGCCGAGAACTTCCAGGCGGTGCACATCGCGACGCTGGATCGCCGCCACTTCAGCGTGCTCCGTCCAAGCCACGTCCCCGCCTTCACTCTGCTGCCGTAGCCTTGGCGTTTGTATTGTCGGCGTAGCCGGCCTCGCGGATCTTCGCATGGGCAGGTTCAATGGACACGGCCGGGTCGTTGACCTGCAGGTTCAGGTTCGCATGAGAGCGACCGGCAATAGCGGTGTGGATCAAGGGGCGGGATTGGGGTGCGTGCGTCGCGAGGCGGAGGCGGGAACAATGCCATCACCTTGAGCTTGATCGCTGACGGTAAGCGCGCCCGAAGCCGGTGACGGTTGGTGACGGTGTTCGGGATGTCGCGACTCGCGACCCCGGCCAACGGCCAGTCTGATTCGAACACCAACTGTGCCGCCTCGTCTTTGTACTCCTGCGTGTGCTTCCGAGGTGCTGCCCCCATGACGCCTCTTCCTCTCGGGCAGTGGACTTCAGGTCCGCTGTCCGCAGAACCGGGACCACTCCAGACCGGACTCTCGCTGTCCGGCCGGGCCGCCACAGGCTCAGCGGCCCATACCGAACCCCGCACAGGTCCTGCCGGAGCGAGATATCCGCCCGTCTCCTCACCAGGAATTGGATCCGATGTGACGGCATGACTGGGCACGTTCGCAGCCGCTTCGATCGGCCTCATGTTTCAAAGCGGTAACTAATCGATGACGAGACCACCGACAATCGACGGAATACCATCCAGGTAACGGAACAACCGAATCACCGCAACCTTCCAGAGCAACCTCACAAGGACGCCCGGGACGTTGGCCGGCCTCACACCGGCTGCCCGGAGAGCAGCGACACCGCGGTACGCCGAGGCCAGCACCTGCACCTTCGGACAGGCCTGGACGATCCGCCATGCCCTGGCACTCCTCCGCACGCCCGCTGTCACCACGGCGTCTCGCGGGAATCCCGCCATCCGGCCGTCGGCCCCGGCCACGGCGGGCATTCAGACCCATGGACTTTCCGGTCAGAATGGCCACGCCGAGCACCTGTCAACATACGTGAAGTGCGACCAGCCCGGCAGCCGGGCTGGCGGATAGAATCGTCCGGGTGGCTGCAACCAACGCTCACAACGAACGCGAGGTGTGATGTGGCAAGCGAAAAGAACCGACTTCCCATGAATGCTGAAGGCCCCTTCTTCGTCGACTCCGAATGCACTGACTGCGAAAACTGCCGCGGCGTTGCCCCGGATTTCTTCAAGCGCGATGACGCTCGCGAGGTCTACTACATATGCCGGCAGCCGTCGTCCGAGGAGGAAGAGGAGATGTTGTTGCAGGCCCTGGAGTTCTGCCCGGCTGAGGCAATCGGGCGGATCGCGGCGTAACCCACCGCGAACCACGAAAGTCGTGATCACGCTCTTCTCGCGGCGGGGTTCCTGTGATCGGACGCCTCCACGGAACCCCGACCGAGATCGTTAACAGCCGAGCCGCGACCAGCCACGACAGAACCATCACAGCACGACTCGGCAGGCATACACCGCGCCCCGGCAAGCCGGCCGTACTCCAGCTGGCGCACATACCAGCTGATAATGGATCCAGCCCACCACTCCCTCGAACACATACAATAAAAATATTGAACCATTATTACCAATAAAATAGCATTTGCCCGAATCGGCCAGCGGGGCAGCCGGCCCGGCCACCCGCCGATAAATACCAAAAACAACGTCGCCCAGGAAAGCCACGCCGTAATGTGGGACCCTCATCTTTCGAGGAGGGGCGTTGTCCACAACTCCGGGGAAGCCACCCGCACGCCAGGCTTCGCCAGATCAACAGGGGCTCTACGACCGCATACTGGGCCGACCGCTCGGACCCCTGGCGGAGCTCGCCGGGCTACGAGACAGCCATCCAATGGTGGACTCGATTGTCGATGAAATCAATGGCCGCCGGATTCGCATAGGCGATCATTGGCTGTCGGATTTTGCATCCTGCAACTATCTTGGTTTCGATGTAAATTCAGAGATCATTGCGATGGTGCCGGAGTACCTGACCAAGTGGGGTACCCATCCGAGCTGGTCACGTATGATCGCCCATCCACGGCTGTTCACCGAGATCGAAGAAGAACTCACCGAGCTCCTCGGCGCCGAAGACAGCCTCACGATTCCCACGATCACGCACATCCATATGTCGGTCATTCCGGCTCTCGTCGGAGAAGGGTCGGTCTTTCTCGACCGGCATGCGCACCGCACGATTCACGACGGCTGCGCCATAGCGCGGGCCCGAGGTGGCACCCTGTACTACTTCGATGCCGAGAATCCCAGCCAGCTGGATGAGCTGCTGCGGGCGTGCCCCACCTACCCAAGACTGGTATGTATCGACGGCGTGAACAGTATGACCGGCAACACACCGCCGTTGACCGAGCTGCTGGCAGTCACCCGGGCGAACGACGCGATCCTCTACATCGATGATGCCCACGGTTTCGGCGTCATCGGTGAGCGCGGCCGAGCCGAGATCAGCCCGTACGGTTTACGCGGTAACGCCCTTGTCCGCCATGTCGGGGAAAGCTATGACGGACTCATCCTGGTGGGCGGCTTCTCCAAGGCGTACTCATCCCTGCTGGCCTTCATCGCCTGCCCGACCACGGTGAAGAACTACCTCAAGGTGACTGCCGCGCCGTACGTCTTCTCCGGGCCGTCGCCGGTGGCTTCGCTCGCCACCGTGCTGGCCGGCTTCCGGCTCAACGCGGTGCGGGGCGACACCATCAGGGCCGATCTCCATCGCAAGACCGCCCGTGTTCTCGACGGTCTGGCACAACTCGGGCTGCGGACCTTGAACCGGTCCGGAACACCGATCATCGAAGTACCGATCGGCAGTCCCGAGGACACAGACGCCCTTGGCCTCCACCTGTTCGACCGCGGGATCTACATCACCATGGCACCCTTTCCATTGGTGCCCCGAGCCGATGTCGGAATCCGCATTCAGGTGACCGCGGCCAATACCGACGAAGAGATTACCCAGCTGCTCGCGGTACTCGCCGAGGTTGCCGCGATGTTCCCAGGCCCGCGGCCAGAACAATACGAACAGTCCGAGCATGACGGACCTGCGCCGCGCCGCTGGCCCAGCCAATGGACGAAAACCGTGTAGAGCGCTCCCCTCCGCTGACAGGCCGACGGCTGTACGGCCGTACAGCCGTACAGTCGCGGTTCACGCCGGGCGGCCGGCGGCCCAGTCGGCCTGGCTCGTCACGATGCGTCCGGCCCGGTCCGTCGGCTTGCTCGGGCGAGCTCGGCCAGGCGCCGCACGGACAAGCGGTCGCGAACCAGCTTCACGTCCGTGTCCCGCGCATCATGCAGAACCGCCAGAAACCGTTCTCGCGGGATCTCCACGGCGCCCATGGAGCCGGCGTGCGCGGTCACGAACTGCACATCGACGAGCCGACCGCCGGCCCGCACGAAGCGTGCGTCAAAGTCGACCAACGCGACCTTGGACGCGTCGGTATGCGCGTGGAACATGGACTCAGCCATAAAGACGGCGCCGACGAGCACACCGAACATCCCGCCGACAAGATCGTCGCCCTTCCACACCTCGACGCTGTGTGCCCAGCCGAGCCGATGCAGCTGAAGGTAGGCGTCCGCGAGCTCAGGCGTGATCCACGTGGGTCGGCCACCGCGGCCGCAGCCACGGACGACATCGGCGAACGCCCTGTCCAACGTGGTGGTCCACGCGCACGCACGCATCCGTCTGAACAACGAGTCGGACACATGCACGCCGCCGACGGGCAACACGCCCCGTGGGTCCGGGCACCACCAGGGCAGGTCAAGATCTGGCGGGTCATCCCCGGCGAGGTTGAAGATACGCCCGTCAGCGACGGCGGCGCTGAACCGGCGGCGTGTGGCCGCGCCCTCGACCGGGTCTCCGCCCGGGACCGGGAAGGGGAAAGCTCCCCGCCGATACGCCCCGATCAGCACCGCCGCGGTGAGCTCACCCCCGACCGCGATGGGTAAGCCCGCTGGCTCGCCGTGTTCCGTCGCTGGCAGCCCGTCCCATGGCGACGGCCCCGGCGGCTCGGGTGAGCCGGTCAGGTCCATGTGTGACCCGCGCGAACAGGTTCGGCCACGGCGTCCCGGCCCGCCTCCACCTCCACCTCCACCTCCAC
>NZ_CAKJTL010000071.1 GCF_917627385.1 Protofrankia sp. CiT1 | reverse complement strand
AGGTCCTTCGTGGCTGCGTGCGGGGTGCCCGGGGCGTGCTGGTGGGCGCGGACGACGGTGGAGTCGACGGCGGCGGGCCAGTCGGGGCGTCTTGCGTCGCTGTCGGCCCGGTCGCCGGCGTCCCGGTCGCCAGGGGTGTCGCCGCCGGGTTCGCCGCTCCCGTCGGCTCCCGGGTGGGTGTCGGCGCTGGTGTGCAGGGCGTCGAGGATGCGTTGCCGGGTGCCGTCCGCTGCCCACAGGCGCTTGCGTTGGTGGAGGGTTCCGTGGGGTCCGTAGCGGTCGGGGACGTCCCGCTACGGGCAGCTGGTCCTTTCCCCCGGTGGAGGATCCCGTTAATCACTTGGTGGTGGTCGCGCCACCGGTTGCCGTGGCGTGGGTTGCCGTGGAGGTGTGGTGTGAGGCGTTCCCGTTCCTCGTCCGTCAGATCATGTCGATTTTCCACTCGAGGTAATCTATCTGCCACTTCTAGCTATCGCATGCTCAAGGAAACACTGCCTAGCCGCGTATTCCACCCAGAGCCTTGGTAGGGTTTCATGCCGGTATGGAACCCAGCGTCGAGATACCGTCCGGCGGCCAGTGGTGGCGAAACGCTGTCCTCTACGAGGTATACGTCCGCAGTTTTGCCGATTCTGACGGTGATGGTGTTGGCGACCTGGCCGGGGTGCGCTCCCGCCTAGACTATTTGCGCAACTTAGGGGTGGACGGGATCTGGCTCACTCCCTTCTACCCATCCCCGATGGCTGACCACGGCTACGACGTCGCCGACCACCGTGACGTCGACCCACTCTTCGGTGACCTCGCCACCTTCGATGCCCTCCTGCGCGATGCCCACTCCCTCGGCCTGAAAGTCCTCCTCGACCTCGTCCCCAACCACTCCAGCGACAGGCACCCGGCGTTCCAGGCGGCCCTGGCCAGCCCGCCCGGTTCCCCCGAACGGCAGCTGTATGTCCTCCGCGATGGCTCCGGCCCGGACGGCGCGCTCCCGCCGAACAACTGGGTGTCGGTGTTCGGTGGTCCGGCTTGGGCCCGGCTCCCGATCGAGCCGCCGGAAAGCAGCGAATCAGGCGGCCCTCCGGACCCGCTACCCAGCGGGCAGCCTCGGCAGCCGAGGCAGTGGTACCTGCACCTGTTCGCCGCCGAACAGCCGGACTGGAACTGGAGCCACCCGCAGGTCCGCGAGGACCACGAGCGCACCCTGCGGTTCTGGCTCGACCGGGGGGTGGACGGGTTCCGCATCGACGTCGCCCACGGCCTGGTCAAGGACGCCGAGCTGCGGGACAACCCCGCCGGTACGGAGTTCGCCCCCCACACCGCCTTCAGAGACGAGCACGAGCCGCATGTCTGGGACCAGGACGGCGTCCACGAGATCTACCGCGGCTGGCGCCGGCTCTTCGACGAGTACGACCACCGGGATGGCCGGGACCGGGTGCTGGTCGGCGAAACGTGGGTCGCGGACCCGGACCGGCTCGCCCGCTACGTGCGCCCCGACGAGCTCCACCTGACGTTCGCGTTTTCGCTCCTGACCACGCCGTGGTCGGCCGCGGCGTGGCAGGCGGCTGTGCGCGCGGATCTGGCCGCCACCGCCCGGCACGGCTGCGCGCCGACCTGGGTGCTTGCCAACCACGACGTGGTCCGCCCAGCGACCCGGTACGGCGCAGGCGAAGCTGGGATACGCCGGGCGCGGGCCGCGCTGCTGACGATGCTCGCCCTGCCCGGCGCTGTCTTCCTCTACCAGGGCGACGAACTCTGCCTGCCACAGGCCGACGTCGCGGCGCAGTGGCGCCAGGACCCGGTGTGGCGGCGTTCCGGCGGCACCTCCCCCGGCCGCGACGGCGCCCGGGTGCCGATGCCGTGGGCTGGGCAAAGCCCGCCGTTCGGCTTCGCTCCACCCGGGGTGACGCCGTGGCTGCCCCAGCCGCCGGGTTGGGTGGCGTTCAGCGTCGAGGCGCAGGCTGGCGATACCACCTCCGCGCTCGTTTTGACCCGAGAGGGGCTGCGGTTACGCCGGGCGTTACCGGCGTTCGCCGGGTCGGTGCCGGACACGTTGCGGTGGCGGGAGGACACCCCGCCCGGCTGCCTGGCCTTCGACCGGCTACCCCCGAGTAGTTGGGCTGGCCCCACAACAGAGAGCGACAGCGAAGGCGAACACCACGACGGTGGCATGCACGACAGTAGGCGTGCCCAGCCACCCATCGGGGGTCATACCGTTACCTGCGTTATGTCAACGGCAGATGTACACGTTCAGCTGACGCTCCCGGGCCGGCTGGCGCTGGCGAGCAATCCAGTAACCTACAATGGCACAACGATTACATTGCCTCCGGACACCGCAGCCTGGGTAATCGCTACCCACCGTTCCCCTCGGCTCGACCTATGACGCGCGATCACGATGTATGCGGCTTTCCCGGATCACGATTTGAGAGCTCGCTCTGAGGTCAGAGTCATGCGGACGACCGTAGATCTCAGCGGCCTGCCGTGGGTTGATAATCGCGGACAACGGAGCACACGCAACGCAATAGTGGCGCGCCAACACCAATGCCAACACGGCTGTCTCAGAGCGTGTGTGAGATCGGGCTTTCGATCAGTGAGCCGCGGCCAGGCGCCCCCTGGCAAGGCGGAAGGCCGAGGCGATACCGGATGAGTTGTCTCGGTGTGGTCGACAACGCGGCCAGGGGGCGCCTGGGCGCGGCGAGCCGGAATGACGATCTCACACACGCTCTCAGTCAAGGGGCTGGGGCGCGGCGCCGGAGCAGCGGCTCATCGGCGGCTGCTGGCCGGCGGTGTATGTGATCCCAACGGTGACCGGACTGATGGATGCCCGGCGGGTAGCCCTCCGCTGGGATGGGAAAGCGGGCACTTCGCCGGTCAGCCGTCGAGGTCGGCGAACATGTCCTCGGCGCTGTGGTACAGCCGTCCGCGGCCGGCAGCCACGTCCGCCTCCGCCCTACGCTCGCCGGCCTGCCACCCTTCCGTCCAGAAACCCGCCCCGTCGGGGGGCACCCAGACCAACCGGACGATGTGCCGTCACCCACGATGTCGAAGCGGACGAGGTCACCCTCATCAGCGTGCAGCGCCGCCACGACCTCCGCCGGCAGCGGCAACTCACCCGAGGCGCGCATGCGAACGGCGTTCATGGTCCCGTGATGCCAGCCGTGTCAGCCCGGCGGCGAGCCCGTCGGGCGGGCTGCCCCGGGGCAGGTGCGTATGACGGGATGATCTCAGTCGGTCAGTGCGTCGTCCGGGCGTCCGCATCGTGCCGCAACCCCGTGGATCCCAGCACGATGCGGGTGGTGCACTGACCGCTGGAGACCGCTCCGTCTGGCCGGGTTGGTGCTAGCACCGATGTCATGGAACCGTGCCGCGCATAACGTGACACGAGCTGCCGCAGGACGCGGCTTACTGGGCGGAAAAGCTGTCGATCATACCTATGGGGGGGGTGATCCGATGGGTGATTACTGCGTCGGTGGCCAGTCCGCCGGATACGCATTGACAACACCGCGCGGCAGGGAATTGTGCGGCGAGGGCGGTGGCCAGGCCGCATCGCGGGGAGAGCCCTCGGGCGGGTCCGCCGTCGGCTCGGTGTGGCGCTTCTCGGGGGCTGGCTCCGAACCGGCCGACGTGAATCCGCGCTACGCCGCGCAGACGCTCTATCCGGCCGATCCGGCCGCACGCGAGTTCGAGGTCCTGCGCGGGCCCGCCGCCACCGCGGCGGCGGCGATTGTCGTGCCCTTGGACCGTATTCGAGCCACTTTTGCTCACGCGCTCGAGGGTCGCCCTGCCGGCAGGAACGATCATCGTAGGCTTCGTCAGCTCAGGAAGTTCCGCCAGCATTTCGTGCAAATCAAGGTAAACAATGTTCTTCATTCGCTATAACGGCAGGACTGGTACCGGGCCGGAACGCTTCCTGCCCGCCCGCCGGGGCTGGGCATCGATCACTCTTGCCGGGCGCGCTGAGACGCCCATGAACCGATGAGACGACCCATCAGCGGACGGAGGTGACAGATGGCTACGGCGACGCCGGACACCATCGGCACCGTGCTCACCCAGCTGCTGACCGCAGCGGCGGATGCCGCGCGGGACGGCGGCGACCGGCTTGGCGACCTGCTCAAGGAGGCCGAGGGCGCACCCGAGCGGCTCGTGGACGACATCAAGCTGTTCGCCGAGCAGCAGCTCGACCGGCTCAAGCAGCTCGTCAACCCGCCGGACTGGTGGAACCTGCTCGTGATCGCCCTGCTGGCGATCCACGAGCTCGACCCTGACCACCTGCTGGTCGGCACCTGCCAGATGCCCGACTGGGCCCGGATGCTGACGCTGACCTACCTGCCGACGACGCCGGACGCAGTCCAGGCCTCGGTCACCCTTGGGCTTGCCCTGACGGGCGACGGGCGGCATGGCTCGATGATCAAGATCAGCGGCGCGCTCGACGGCGTCCAGATCCCATCCGGCGGCGGCCCGCTCACGGTGGGCATCGCGACCGACCCTGGCGGGACCGCCACCTGGCTCATCCCGTTCGGCGGCCCGGTGACCACACCCAAAGGCACCGACGGCACCGGTGGCGTGCGGCTGTCCGTGGCGCTCACGCCTGGCCTGGACCAGGACGCCGGAGCCGCCCGGCTGAGCGTCGGCAAGGTGCGGCTCGAGCTGGCCCTGCGGTATCCGGCGCAGCCGCCGGACCACCCGCTGTGGCGGCTGTTGGTGGGCCTGAGCGGCGACGGCGGCCGGCCGGGGCTCGACGCCGAGGTCGACCTGCAGAGCCTGCTCGGGCCGCTTGGCTCGATCGTCGCCCTCAGCCCGCCGGACATCCGGTACTCGCCGCGGCTCGTGCTCGTGGCGGACGAGTCCCCCCAGTTCACCCTCGGCCCGAGCTGACGGAGTCACTTATGAGCGGGAATGGCTGGATCGTCGGCACCCTGGACGTCGCCGGGCGCCCCGACGGGACCGCGAGCGCTGTCAGCGTCGACCTGAGCGTCAGTGCCGGCCTCGACCTGCCGGGGCTGCGGCTGCGGGTGGACGACGCGCGCGTCGAGGCCCAGCTCAGCGTGCGCCTGCGACCGCCAGGCCTGGAAATGCGGGCCGTACCGATGCTGCCGGCGGGGGCCGGCGCGGAGCTGACGTTGCCGGGTGTGACGGGCAGCGGCTACCTGCGCCGCGACGGCGACCGGTGGGCCGGCGCGCTGTCGGCCCGGCTCGGGCCGGTAGCGGTGAGCGGGTTCGGCATCCTCGACCTGAGTGGCGGTGGCCTGTCCCTGGTGGCGCTGCTGGCGGCCGAGTTCGACGTCCCCATCCAGCTGTCGTTCGGGTTCACGCTGGTGGGCGTGGGCGGGCTGGTGGGCCTCGGCCGGCGCCCCGACATCCCGGCCCTGCAGGCCGCGGCCAGCTCCGGGGAGCTGTCCCGGCTGCTGTTCCCCCGCGTCCCGATCGTGGGCGCCGACCGGCTGCTCCCGGTGCTGAACGGCTGCTTCCCGGCCGCGCCGGGCAGCGCGGTCGCCGGCCCGATGCTGAAGCTGGGCTGGGGCACGCCCACAGTGGTCGCGGCCACCATCGCGGTCCTCGCCAGCGACGACGGGGTGGTGATCCTCGGCCGTGTCGCCATCACGCTGCCGTTCGAGCAGGCGGCGCTGATCCGGCTCGAAGCGCTCGTCTTCGGGACGATCACCGGGGACGGCCTGTCCATCGAGGCGACGCTGGCGAACTCGCGGATCGTCGGCATCCCGGTCGACGGCGAGCTGCGGCTGCGCCTGCGCACCGGGGACGACCCGCTGTTCGCGCTCTCCGCCGGGGGCTTCCATCCGGCCTTCACCCCGCCGGACGGGATGGCGGGGATGACGCCGATCCACACCGAGATCTCCCCAGGCCCGATGCTGCGCGCCCGGCTGGCGGCCTATCTGGCCGTCACCACCGAATCGGTCCAGTTCGGCGCGCGTGCCGACCTGCGGGCCGGGATCGATGGTTTCGACATCTCGGGCCACTTCGCGTTCGACGCGCTGATCCAGCTCGACCCGTTCGGCTTCGCCGTCGACTTCTCCGCCCGGGTGAGCGTGGAGTGCGCCGACTTCTGCGTCGGCAGCATCGGCCTGAGCGGGCACCTCTGCGGCCCCAGCCCGTGGCGCATCCACGGCCACGCCAGCGTCTCGGTGCTGTGGTGGGACGTCGACGTGGACATCCCCGAGCTGACCTGGGGCTCGTCGGACGCGCCACGGCTGCCGAAGCCGCGCGCCCCGCTCGACGTCCTGCTCGGCCAGCTCCGCACCGCGTCGAACTGGACGGCGAGCACCGCGCCCGTCCCGGCGGTGGTCGAGCTGCGCCCCGGCCCGGATCACGGTGCCGCCGCCGTGCATCCGCTGGCGGAGCTGCGGTTCGCGCAGGCCGCCGTGCCGCTCGGGGTCGCCCTGCAACGGATGGACGGGGTCCCGCTGCCCGCTGCGGTGACCCTGCGGGTGCGCGCGGCCGACCCGGAGCCGCCGCTGACCATGACACCCGCGGCGTTCGCCCCGGCGCAATTCCTCGCCCTCGACGCCACCAGCGCGCTGGCCGGCGCCGGCTACGCACAGTTCGACGCGGGGTTCCTGCTCACGCCGAACGCCGTCGTCTTCGGGCCGAAGGAATCCCGCTCGATCGACCCCGAGCTGTGTGTGATCGCCCGGCGGTTCCGGTTCCCGACGACCGTCTCTCTCGGGCCGCCGCTGGCCCTGGCGGCCACGACCGGCCACGGCCACGCCCCCGCGGCGGTGGCCAGCCCGCTGGTGCGGCTGCGGGATCCCGGCGCCGCGGTCGTCGCCGGCCGTGCGGCGCTACTCGCCGCGAATGATCAACTCGCCGCCGCGGTGTCGGCGGCCGGGGACGCGGCCCTGGCCGCGGCGGGACCGGCCACGGCCGGCGGGCATCCGGCCGCCACCCACCACCTGCTCGGCCAGCTCGCCGCGCTGCTCCCGGAGGCGGTCGCCGACCTGCAGCCGGCGCGCGCCTGGGAGGTTCGATGACCAGCACCCAGTTCATCTCCTGGTCGCGCCGCGGCGCCGGCGCCGGGCAGGCAGCCAGCCCGCAGCCAGGACCGGACCTCGGCTCACCCACCCGCCGGTGGGTCCAGCCCACGGCGGTCATCGTCACCGCGGTGCCGGCGAATGACCCCCCGCCCGCAAACCCCGTGCTGTCCGCGCCGATGCAGCTGCTCGGCCCCGCGGACGCCGGGCGGCCGGCCCAGATCGTCCGGTGTGCCCCGCCGGACGGCGACCGGCAGGCGGAGCCCAACTACCTGGCGCTGGTCGAGTTCGCCCACCCGGACCTGCCCTGGATGTTCAGCCCCGACCAGCACACCGCCCCGCCGCCCGGCGGGGTTCGTCCGTGGCTGCGGCTGCTCGTGCTGGAGGTGCCACCCGGGACGGTGCCCGCGGACCGGCTGGCCCGCTGGCCACGCGCCCCCTATCCCGTGCTGGCCGGCCCGGAGCCGTGGCCGGAGGACCAGCGCGAGGGGCTGTGGGCCTGGGCGCATGTCCAGGTGCAGGCGGATACTCAGGAGCAAGCCGTCAGCCTGCTCAAAACCCCGTCGCCGGCGTGGTCGCTCGTCCGGTCGCGGGTGCTCTGCCCGACGCGGCTGGCGCCCGACCGGGCCTACCTCGCCTGCCTCGTGCCGGCGTTCGAAGCCGGCCGGCTCGCCGGCTTGGGCCTGCCCGCCGACGCCGGAGGCATGGATCTCACCCACGACGGCGCCCCGCTGCCCGTCTACCACTCCTGGTCCTTCCACACCGGGCCGGCCGGCGACTTCGAGACGCTGGCCCGCAAGCTCAACCCGCTGCCGGCGGCACTGGCCGCGACGATCGGGGTGCGCCAGGTCCATGTCGGGCTGCGCGCCTCCAGACTGGCGGAGGACGACACAGGGTTCACCCCGGCGCCCTACCCGGTGGCCACGGCCATCACCCGCCTGGAGCACCCCGCGACGCCCGCGGCGCCCGCGGCGCCGGATGGCCAGCCCGCGCCACCGGGCCTGCCGGCCAGCGGCCTGGAGCCCGGCATGGCCGACCCGCAGGTCGCCGTCCTGCACCGCCGCCTCAAGCTGCTGCTCGACCCGGTCGCAGCCCGGGAGGACGACGATGTCCCGCTGGTCGGGCCACCGCTGTACGGACACTGGCACGCTGAGGTGAACAGCCTCGACGGCACGCCCGGCGCCGCCGAGCTGGCCGCGGTCGAGGCGGGCACCAGCCAGACCTGGATCACCCAGCTCAACGCGGATCCAGCGATGCGGGCCGCGGCCGGGCTCGGTACCCGGATCGTGCAGCAGGACCAGGAAGAGTTGATGCGCGCGGCCTGGGAGCAGCTCGCCGACATCCTGGCCGCCAACCGGCGCATCCGCTGGGCGCACCTGTTCGCGCGGACCGGCGGTGCGCTGCACGCCCGGCTCGGCGCACTGTCCACCGGATCGGCCCTGCGGGTGGCCGGCCCTGCCCTCGCGCGCCTCGTCACGGAAACGGAAGCAGCCGCGGCGGGCCGGGAGACCGTGTACGCCGGCCTGGCGGCCAGCACGCTCCCACCATCAGTGGCTGACGTGGCGTTCACCCGTGGCACCCGGTACGCCGTCAAAGCCGCTAGCCGCGACGCCAGAAGCGAACAGCCCGGCGTCGAGCCAGGCCTGCCGCTGACCGCCGCGACCTGCGCCCAGCGCGCCGTCGCCGGGCTCAGCGACGGCGATCCGGGCATGTTGCCCGCCCGGTTCACCGGCCCACGGGCGGTACAGCCGGAGGTGCTCGCCGAACTGCTCAGCGACCCACGGCTGGCGCGCGGCGTCACCGACCGGTTCGGTGCGGCCCCGGACCAGCGGCTCGCTCAGATCGCCGGGCTGCCCGCCACGCTGGGCGCCTACGCCGCGCAGGTGGACGAGCAGCCGGCGGCCGCCGGCGCCGGGGCGCAGGTCCGGTTCGCCGCCGGATCGGAGACCGCGCAGCAGGTCCACGCGCTGATCACCGCTGCCGGGACGCTCGAGCGGCAGGGCCGGATCCAGCTGGGCCTCGAGATGCGGCACGACTTCGACGCCTTCACGCCGAGTCCTGGACAGGCCGCCGAGCTGTCCATCGACGCCTTCCAGCGCCTGGCGGCCGTGGCCCGTCAGGACGACGACGGGCACCTGCCGGCCAGCCCCGCTCTCACCGCCGCCGGTCTGCGGATCCTCGTACCGGCCCGGCCAGCCGGCCCGCTCGGCGCGCTGACCCGCGACGCCAGCGTCGGAGACCAGCCAGCCCTCGTCCTCGCCACCGCCATGACGCTGCGAGACATCGCCACCGACGCCCTGGGGCCGGTATCCGGGGCGCCGGCCACGACGGGCTCCCGGGTCCTGGCCCAGCTCCTGACCGGCACGACCGACGCGGACAGCCACCTGCTCGCCGCCGCCGTGCCGGCGTTCGGTACCGAGATCACCTCGCAGGACGCCACGGCCGTCGGCCCGGCCCTGACCCGCTTCTCACCGGCGCTGGCCGACCAGGCGGTACGCGCCCTGACGCCGGACCCGGCCTATCAGCGGCTGCTCGACTACGCCCATGAATTCGTGGGCCCGCAGGTCCGCCGTCGACGAGACTCGCCGTTCCACCCGGCGATGGCCGCGCCGCGGTTCCCGGCCCCGATCATCGACCGGCTCAGCCGGCTCGACCGCCGGGAGTGGGTACTCGGCGGCGTCAACCAGATGCCCGCCAACTCGGTCGCCCTGCTGGCCCCCAACTGGCGGTTCATCGAGGCGCTGGCCGTCGGGCTGAACCACGAGCTCGCCCGCGAGCTGCTCTGGCGCGGCTACCCCACCGACCGGCGTGGGTCGAGCTTCCCCCGGTTCTGGCCGGGCGACGCGCCGGACCTGGCCGACCTCGACGGCTGGGCCGGCGATCTGGGCGACCACGCGCCGCCGGGCCGGGCAGCCGCGATGACGATCCTAGTGATCAAGGGTGACCTGCTGCGCCGGTACCCCACCACGATCATCGGCGCGGTCCGTGGCCGGCCCGGCCACGCCGGCGGCCTGACCTCCTTCACCCCGGACGCGGGCGCCGGTGCCTACGCCGAGCAGCTGTTCCCGGCCCGCCCGCTGGGAGATGACGTCAGCTACACCGCGCTGCGAATCGACCCGTGGGAGCTGCTCTTGGAGGACCCCAAGGACTACCAGCACCGCTGGTACGTCTCCCTGCGCCAGCCCGATGACGAGCCCCGCTTCGGGCTGGACGAGAAGCCCGGGGCCGACCCCGGCACGAACGCAGGCCAGGACCGGGACGACTGGTCGTGGCAGGGCCGCGACCGGGACACGCCGACGCTGCGGCCCGCCGATCTGGGCGCCGCCACTAGCGCCGCGGTCGCCGCCAACTGCCTCCAGCGGCCCTTCCTCGCGCTGCTGCGCGCGCCCGACTTCCTCCCATAACCCCGAGCCCACATAGCCCCGAGCCCACATAGCCCCAAGCCCGCATAGCCCCGCAGTCCTGTAG
>NZ_CAKJTL010000070.1 GCF_917627385.1 Protofrankia sp. CiT1 | reverse complement strand
CCGCGGCGAGCCGCCCGGCCTCGGCGTCAGTCAGCCGGGGGCAGCCGCGGTGGAGCAGGCGGACCGCGTCCGCGCGGGGCAGCACATCGACCTCCACGGCCTGTGCCCACCCCGCCCACGTGGGATCCCGGGAGGTCACCAGCACCTGCCCGCCACCGCCGGCCACCGCCAGCACCCCGAACAGCGCCGAGGGCGCACCGGCGTTGTCGACCACCAGCAGCCAGCGGCGGAACGGCTCCCCGCGGCGGAGGACCTCCACCAGCCCGCGGATCTGGTCCTCGGCGGTGTCCGCGGCCGGTACCCCCACCCGGACGGCCAGGTCAACCAGCGCCGCCACCGCCAGCGCGTCGGACTCACCGGGGACCCACCACAGCAGGTCGTAGTCGGTGGCATGCCGGTAGGCGTATTCGACGGCGAGCTGGGTTTTCCCGACCCCACCCAGGCCGTGCAGCGCCTGCGGCAGCACCACCGCTGACCCGTCCCCACCCGAGAGCCGGCTCCGTAACGCGGCCAGCTCGTCATCCCGGCCGGTGAACAGCGGATTGCGCGGCCAGGGCAGCGACCACACCGCCGGTAACCCGCGGGGAAACGGCACCGGCGCCGCAATCGCCCGCACCATCGGCGGGAACGGCGGCGCCGACAGGGGTTTGCCCCGCCCACCGGCCACCGCCCGCGCCGCTGCCCGCAGCAGCTCCGTCCGCGCCCCGGTTTCATCGAGCCCGACCGCATCCACCGCGACGATTTGGTTCAGCAGGGCCGGAGGGGCACAGTCGGCTACCCGGACAACCAGCAGCTTCCGGGTCTGCCCGTCCGGGTCGGCCGCCCAGGCGGCCTGCCACTCCGCCGCCCCGTACACCGACCGGGCATAGTCATCAGAGAGCACCGCGATCGTCCGCGCCGCCCGGGTCACTCCATCCTGCATGCGGGTCACCCAGTTCGATCCCGGCATAAAGTCCCACGCTTGGATCAGTACCTGGTAGCCCGCTTCTTCCAACACCCAGGCAATCCACTCCGCCCAGACGCGATCTGCCCCCGTGTACGACACGAAGAAGTCCGGGTCGGTAACCTCACTGCCCCCCACGGTCACCTATCCAGCATGCCACTATCACTCACCACGGTAGAAACCGGCCGATTATCTGCCGTCGGCCGCGCCCGCCGCGCACGTTCGGCGTGATGATCCCGATACCGGTTCGGGCATCGAACAGCGGATCGGACAGCAACGGTGGACAGCAACACGAGCGGACACCGACGGACGACCACGAACGACGGAGGCCCGCCGACCTGAGCTGGCGAACGTCAGCGGACCCCACGAACATCACGAACGAGACTTTTCATCTCTGGGTTCAGCGTGCGATGTACGGTTCGGGGCAGGTCGGTCCTACGAGGTGACGGTGGGTCATCCCACGCTGTGACCCACCCTTCCGCCCATGGACAGCCCCCGGCCCGGTGACCCAGACACATGGCCCGGCCGGCACCTGGGACAGCAGAACGCCCCGGGCACGATCGTGCTGTGCGAAACCATGATCGGACCAAGGCCGTGCGGACGCGGGTGCCCGAAGACGTCGTCCCCGTCGACCCCCTCGCCGGACTGGCCGCGTTCCGCCGCCCGCGCACCCGATTGACCGGGACCCGGATAAACCGCCGCGCGCACCGATGGCCACCACCTGCCCGCCTGAAACATCCATTCCCCGACCTGCGCTGCGCCGCCACAACCCGAGGCAGGAACCCCGTGCGTGAGCAACCCACGCGGGGATCTGCGCGGGGGGCCGCCCGCACGGGCGGTCCCTCCCGCGATCGTCTCCCCGTCCACCACCCGCGTGGCGCTCCCATCCCCTGTCCAGACAATGCGGGGCACCGCACGGTGACCCGAGGGAAGCAGTCCGCCCGTTGCCGATGCCCGACCCGATGGCCCGCGCCACCTCCAGCGGTACGGCGGTGCACCCGGCCGCGTCAAGCACCCTTAGGATCACGCCTGGTATACGAAGTATCAGGCCTGGTATACGAAGTATCAGGAGGACGCCCCATGATGACCGATCGACACCGTCGTCAACCCCGGACACCTCCCACCTGATGATCGTCAATGAGGCGCGGATCGCCGCGGCACTGCCCGGCTACGACCTCGGCACCACCCTCGGCGCGGGCGCATTCGGCCTGGTCCTCGCCGGCCGGCACCGCCAGCTGAACCGCCCCGTAGCCATCAAAATACTGGCCGCAGGCACCACCGGAGCCGCGGCCGGCAACCGTGCCGAAGCGCAACTCCTCGCCGCGTTAGACCATCCGCACGTGGTCCGGGTCTACGACTATGTCGAAGCCGACGACCTCCACCTGATCGTCATGGAACTCCTCGGGGGAGGAACCCTCACCCGCCGCCGAACCGCCCTGCCACCCGAAGACGCCTGCGCCGTCGGCCTGGCCGTCGCCGCCGCCCTGTCCTACGCCCACAGTCACGGGGTCCTGCACCGCGACATCAAAACCGACAACATCCTGTTCGACACCGGCGGCCTCCTCAAAGTCACCGACTTCGGCATCGCGAAAATCGTCGAAGGATCCGCCGCCACCGCCAGCGCCATCATCGGCACCCCCAAATACATGGCCCCCGAACAAATCACCGGAGGCCGACTCAGCCCCGCCACCGACCTCTACGCCCTCGGGATCCTCCTCTACGAACTCCTCACCGGCACACCAC
>NZ_CAKJTL010000069.1 GCF_917627385.1 Protofrankia sp. CiT1 | reverse complement strand
CACCTCCACCTCCACCTCCACCGATTCAACGGCCAATGCGGCACAACCAGCTGACAAACGGTGATCATTACGATGCCAGAGCAGCGGCGTCAGCTCCTCGGCGGGCTGTGGGCAACCCAGGTAGAAGCCCTGCGCAAGATCACAACCAAACTCGGCCAGACGCCGCATCGTGCTCTCGGTCTCGACCCCTTCAACCACAATACGCAGGCCAAGGGAGTGTGCGAGCCCGACCGTGGACTGCACGATCGCCGCCGCCCCCGGATCGGAGTCCATGTGCATGACAAAAGATTTGTCCAGCTTGAGAATATCCACCGGGAGCTCCCGCAGATAGGACAGGGACGAGTATCCCGTCCCATAATCGTCCACGGCAATGTGGATTCCCATCTCCCGCAGGGCCATGAGCACGGCCGCGGTACGGATCCGGTCAAGCATCAGGGCTGTTTCAGTGATCTCAAACTCAAGCGCCCGCGCCGGCACCCCGTGCAGCGCGAGCAGATCCGCGACCTCGGTCGGGAATGCCGTGTCGAGCAGATTGGACGCGGAGAGATTGACCGCGACTCCGATGTCCAGACCAGCGTCCCGCCAGCGACGGGACTGCCCCAGCGCGAGGCCGAGAACCTCCAGCGTCAGCGTACGCATGAGCCCGGTGTGCTCGGCCAGGGGCAGGAACACATCGGGCGGGAGAAGGCCCTTGGTGGGATGTTCCCACCGCACGAGCGCCTCCACCGCATGACAGCCACCGGTGCGCAGGTCGATCTTCATCTGGTAATGGACCCGCAGCTGATCCTCGCCGAGCCCGCTGCGCAGCGCCTCGATGATGTCCAGGCGATCCGGGGTGTGCACGTCCACACCAGGCTGGTAGTACTCGACCCCGGAGCGGGCGGCTTTGGCCGCGTACATCGCAACATCCGCTCGCTGCAACAGAACGCTCGCGGCGACCGCGTCGTCCGGGTAGAGCGCGGCCCCGATGCTCGCGTCCACGTGCAGGGTGACCGCGCCGACCTCGAAGGGGCCCTCGAGCGTGGCCAGCACCCTTTCGGCGACCATCTTGGCCACCGCCGCATCCGCATCTTCCAGGAGCACGGCGAACTCATCCCCACCGAGGCGGGCCAACAGGTCCTCCGGGCGCAGCGCCGCCGCGATCCGCCGCCCGACGAGCTTCAGCAGATCATCGCCGACGGGATGGCCAAGGGAATCGTTGATCTCCTTGAAACGGTCAAGATCAAGAACGAGCAGCGCGAACCGACGGGCCCCGGCGCCAGCGCCAGAGTCCAGCCCGTTGAGGCGTTCGAAGAAGCCACGACGGTTGGCCAGCCCGGTGAGCTCGTCGGTGCGGGCCTGCAGCTTGGTCTCAGCGAGCTGACGGACCTCGGCAAAGGTGATCCCGGTCCGCACGAGCGCGGCCAGAACCGTGGCGGCCGCGAGCGTGACGGTCACGGGCGGCAGCCGCGTTACCGCTCCGAAGACCAGGAGCCCAAGCGCGGCAATCGCGAAGATGGCTGGGATGGCCAGCACACCCCACCCGACGAGGCCCTCCGTCTTCTCCCGCGACGGCCGTTGCCAGGCGGCGTACGCGGGCAGAACCAGCGCCAGTGCCCACAGCACCTCGACCGGCCCGCCCGGGGAGTAGTGACCGCTGGCGACCTCGCCGACCACGACCGTATCGGCGGCCGCAAAGATAATCAGCGAACCGCCGAGGAGATACCACACCCTTTCGAGCCGCCAGCCCAGCAGACCGAACACACTCACGACGAGCACGAGCAGCATCAGATCGGCAAGGGGATAGGCGAGATTGAGCTCCACCGTCGACATATTGGTCGCGCGGACCTTACCGATGGCACCGACAGCCAGGCCGCTGGCAAGCGCCGCCACCCCGAGAGCGCCCACCAGCGCGTCAAGCCAGACGCTGGGATGAAACCGGGACACTCGTTTGCGCATCAGCAGAATCACAGCTACATATGTCGCGATATAGAACAACAACCAGCCCGCGTCGGCCAGCGATGGCGACAGTTGCGGATTGCGATTGGCGACCCGTGTCGTGAAGTAAATCGTCCCGGCGCCGTAGCACAGAAGACCGGCCCCGATCGCGACCCACGCGGCCCGTTCACCACGCACAAGATTGGCGCGCACAAGGCACATGACCCCCGCCGCCAGGCTGAAGCAGTTGCCGAGCCAGCGATCGACCCCGTTGACTATGATCGATGTGTCGCGCAGGCCGGCGAGAGTGGTGGCCACGAAGAATACCGCAGCCGCCAGGAGCGCCACGCGGCCCGCTCGGACCACTCGCAATCGGCGAGCGGCATGTACTGAAGTCGTCAAATGATCATCCCCCCACGATCAGATCGGCGGGGCATATTCTGACACTCCGGGCGCTATTCTCCCTCAACAAACCACCAATCAGCCCGAGGCCCCGGGAACCTTCACGATCGCCCCAATTTTTACCAACTGACAGTTGACCAACTGACGGCTGGCCGGCTGGCAGCGGCTTCTTTGTGGACCACTCCGGCGCGGCAGTGCGGCACCGGCCCGTGGCAGCGGTATGCCGACGTCCGATTTGCCACCCCTGACTACTGACAGCGTCCGTCAGTGAAAAATCTTGCGGACGAACACCCGTAGCTCCTCCACCCCTACCCGGGACTCGGCAATCCAGTCCCGAGGCACGCCCTGAGCGACCCATTCGCGACTCGTTCACCCCGAAGAGCTGGCACAGGCCCACGGCGTGTTTCGCAAGCCGTCGTTCGATCGGGGAGCCGGACAGACGGCTTGCGAAACACGCCCTAAGAGCGCCGGGCAATAGGGGACGCCGCGTCGCGGGGTTGGGGCACGCACCTCGCGTCATCGCTCCCCGTCCATCGCCGCGCGATGCACGGGTACCCGGCTCGTCAGTCGCCACCCACCACCTCCGATGGCTGCCTCCGCCGCCTCGCGATGCACGCACCCCAACCCCACTCCTTGATCCACTCCTCTATTGCCGGGCGCTCTAAGTAAGTGGTCGCCGCCGGACGTTGTTCGGGGGTGCCGGATGACAGACGGATGCATCGTGCGGCGGAGAAGGCCCAAGGAGCGGTGTTCTACCTGGGCCGACGACAACGAGGCGAGGCGCCGTCTGGCGCCGGCAGACCCTGGACGAACTTCTAGCGGCGACCGCTAAGAGCGCGTGTGAGATCGTCATTCCGGCTCACTGATCGAAAGCCCGATCTCACACACGCTCTAAGCTCCCAGGGCACTTGCTTCAACACCACCGGTCAGCGAGAGACCGCCGTCGACGACAAGCGTCTGACCTGTGATCCACGCAGCCTCGTCCGACAGCAGGAAGGTGACCGCGCCGGCAACGTCGCGGGGCAGCCCGAGCCGCTTCAGCGGGTAGGCCGAAGCCACCTTGTCCTCCCGACCGGCAAAAAGCGCGGTCGCGAACCTGGTCTTCACCACGGCGGGCGCGACCGCGTTCACCCGGATCGCCGGGCTGAGCTCCATCGCGAGCTCGCTGGTCAGACGGATCAACGCGGCCTTGCTGACCCCGTACAGGCCGATACCCGGCGATGGCCGAAGGCCCGCGACGGAGGCCATGTTGACGATCGCGCCACCGTGCTCGCCCATCCAGGCGTCCCGTACGAGCCTGATCCAGGCGAGCGGCGCAAGCACGTTGACACCAAAGATCTTCATTGCCGCGGCCGGTTCGACGTCGAGCATCGGGGCGTGGACAGGGTTGATCCCGGTGTTGTTCACGAGTATGTCGATTCTTCCGAACGTCTCAAGGGTCCGGCGGACGGCATCCTGCTGATGGAGCGGGTCATCGGCTCGTCCCGCTACCGCGAGGGCCACCTCGCCGCCCCCCAGCTCCTCGACCGCCGCTTCCAGCGGTTCCGCCTGGCGAGCGGTGAGGCTCACCTTCGCACCCGCCCGGACAAGCTCTCTGGCAACCTCAAAGCCGATGCCCCGGCTTGCGCCCGTCACGATAGCGACCTGATCGGTTAGCGAGACCACTGCTGTCCGTCCTCCTCTGGCTGGCACCGTCCATCTGCGCATCAAACGGTTCGTGCCACTTTGACAGGAGAACAGTGATCGCGCCGCCTCCGGCGGAGTCAGCCCGCGACACCTCCGGCAGGAGCGGGCCAGGCCGCTGCCAGGGCGCTCGGCCGGGGCCGCTCAGCCAGAGCGCTGGGCCGCGCGGTGGGGCATCAGAGCGTTCGCGGGAATGACGCCCAAGCGTCCGGCCTGGTAGTCCTCCACCGCTTGGCGCAGCTCCTCACGGGTGTTCATCACGAACGGCCCGTACATCTCGACGTGCTCGCGTATGGGCTGCCCGCCCAGCAGCAGTACCTCCAGCATCGGGGCCGGCCCAGGCTGTGGGTCGTCAGCGACGAGCGTGAGGTGGTCACCTGGCCCGAACACGGCAAGCTGCCCGCGGCCGACCGGACGGCCCTCGCCACCGACCCGTCCCGAACCCGCGAGGATGTAGGCAAGCGCGTTGAAGCCGGGGTTCCAGGGGACCGTCAGCCGAGCGCCGGGGAACACCGACGCATGTGCCACCGCGATCGGAGTATGGGTGGAGCCGGGGCCCTGATGGCCACCGACATCCCCGGCGATGAGTCTCAGCAGCGCCCCCGCGTCCGGCGACGAGACCAGGCTGACCCGGTCGCCTTCGATGCTCTGGTACCGCGGCGGGCTGAACTTGTCGCGCCCAGGCAGGTTCACCCACAGCTGGATGCCGTGGAAGAGCCCGCCGCTGACGACAAGCTCTTCGGGCGGTGTCTCGATGTGCAGGATCCCCGCGCCCGCTGTCATCCACTGGGTCGCGCCGTCGGTGATGACGCCGCCTCCGCCGTTGGAGTCCTGATGCTGGAACGTCCCATCGATCATGTATGTGACGGTCTCGAAGCCCCGGTGAGGATGCCAGGGGGTGCCCTTTGGCTCGCCCGGCGCGTACTCGACCTCGCCCATCTGATCCATGTGAACAAAAGGATCAAGATCGGCAAGGCTGACACCGGCGAAGGCCCGGCGCACGGGGAAGCCTTCGCCCTCACGGCCCGACGGCGCCGTCGTCACCGAACGGACCGGACGGTCAACGGCACCGGCGAGCGGCGTCCCAAGACGCGGCAGGCTGGTTGTATCGGCGGTCACGGCAGGCATCGCGATCCTCCTGACAGTGAGCTAAATGTTGCCAATGCAACTATACGTTGAGGATAACCCCAGCTCACCCTGGTCGCTTCCCGATCAGCCCACGTGACAACCTGGCCTGGACAACCTGGCCTCATGGATGGGCAGTTCAGAACGCCGCGGCGATCGTCTGCTCCACCTGCCGCTTGCGCGCCGCGAGCTCCGCCTCCTCGGCCCGCGCCCGGTCGAGGCTGTCGGCAACGGCCTCGTCTCCGTTCATCAGCTCCGCCAGGTCGAGGCTGGCCAGATCGAGGACACCCATCCGCGCATAGGCGTCGCGGACCTTTTCGCCCCACAGGCCTATATCCCTGACACAGGGCACAATCCGGCTGAACAGGAGCTTACGGAACACCCGCATGTAACTGGACGTCTCGACCGCGGCAAGGCAGGCGGCCACGTCGAATCCGAGGTTGTCCCACACCTCGGCGCCCCGCAGCCGGTCCCGCATCAGCCAGCAGCTTTCAACGACGAATTCCTCCCGCTCGGCACGCTCACGACTACTCAGCTGCGCATAGTAGTCACGCAGTACCAACCGGCCAAACGCCACGTGCCGAGCCTCGTCCTGCATCACGTAGGCGAGAATCTGCTTCGGCAGCGCGGCGGACGTGGCGTCGCGCAGCACGCCAAACGCGGCGAGGGCGAGACCCTCAATGAGCACCTGCATACCCAGGTACGGAATGTCCCACCGGCTGTCGCCAAGGGTCGAGTCGAGCAGCGACCGCAGTTCGGGATTGATCGGGTAAACGATACCGATCTTCTCCGTCAGGAAACGGGCGTATGTCTCGGCGTGCCGCGCCTCGTCGATCGCCTGGGTCGCGGCGTAGAACTTCGCGTCCATGTCCGGCACCGACTCGACGATCCGAGCACTGCAGATCATCGCGCCCTGCTCGCCATGCAGGAACTGGCTGAACTGCCACGAGGTCAGATGCCGGCTGAGCTCACCGCGCTCCCGCTCGCTGAGTTTCTCCCAGACCGGCAGCCCGTGGATGGGGATGGTGTCGTCGGGAAGCTCCAGCGCCCGGTGGGGGTCCACCTCCACGGACCAGTCAATCCTGGTCGCGGCGTCCCACTGCCTGTCCTTGCCCTTCTGGTAGAGATCCAGCAGCCGGGCACGGCCTTCGTCGTATTCCCAGGAGAAGCGCGCGGCACCGGCCATCGGCACGTCCCAGGTGGAACCACCAGCCGGCATGACGTAGTGGCCGTATGTGCTCATGACCTGACCTCCGCGATAGCCACCGGACGTCCGGCATGTGCAGACTGTTCAGAGCGACGGCAGGTGTCAAGCGATCACTCGTGGTACATGGCTTGTCATGACCGGCAGGATCTTCAGCCGCGGCCCGCCCCGCCGCGGCGACCGCAGCATGATCCAAGCCGGCCAAGCCGGCCAGGCCGGCCGCGTGGACCGCGGTGACACGGACTAAGAGCGCCCGACAATAGGGGTGTGGATCAAGGAGCGGGGCTGGGGTGCGTGCATCGCGAGGCGGCGGAGGAAGGCGCCCTGGTGCTGGGCGCCGACTGACGACAACGACGCGAGGTGCGTGCCCCAGCCCCGCGACGCCGCGTCCCCTATTGCCGGTCGCTCTAACACTATTGGGACGGTCCCCCAGGTGGGGGGACCGGTCAGCGCTCGACACGCCGCCGGTAAAGTTAAGGGTTTGTGACAACCAGCCCAGCGGACCGCCCGGACCGCTACCGTCTGGGCTGTGGACCGCAGCTGCAGTCGACCGGATTTCCTGCGGCAGGAGCGCCTGCGAGCAGCAGGCCGGCTCCGAAGCCGTCGACGCCCTCGTGACACCCATGGTCGTCGCCGGCTGACGGCCCGGCCACCGGGACGTCCCGCTCGGCGTCGCTGACCACCGAGCGGCTCAGCGCCGCTGAGCCGTGCGCTGAGGTCCGATCCGCCCGTTGCCATCCGCGTGGGCCGCCGGGCCCGCGCTCGCCTCGGCGTCACCGCGACGTCCTGGCGGCCACCGCCTACCGTCTGCCCACGAAGCTGCCCATCGCCGGGATGTCGTTCGGCGATATGGTCAGCTTGTCACCAATCGGACAGACGGACGGAAAGGGCACGCCAGCCGGTGGGACTGCTGAGGCGAGGTGGGCTTGGCATCGCGATGTTCGCGACCGCCCTCGCGCTCATGCCTGTCCTGGTGGTGTGGTATCAGCATCATCCAGTACCTGCCGCTGGCGGCAGCACGCTCACCACCGGCGAAGCAGCGCGGCCGGGCGACACGACGGCCGTCGTCCCGGCGAGCACCGACACGGCTGCCCCGGCGTCACCTGCCCCACCCTGGACTGCGTCGGACCGTGCCAGCGGCGCGGCAGCGGCGAGTCCGGCCCTGCTCGGCTTCACCGGCATCGTCTCGGGCAGCATCGTGAGCGGGCTCATCCAGAATGGCGTCGTGAGCGGAGTCGTCCGGATCGGGCTCGCGGTCTCCGGATCGCCCGGCACCATCCTGTTCCGCCTGAGCGGGAGCGCTTCGATGTCCTACGTAGCCACCGGGCCACCGTTTCTGTTCCTGCCGCAGGAACTCCCGTGGAACACAACACAGTTCCCGAACGGGCTGTACATGCTCACGGCGACCGCCGCCCAGCAGTCCATACCACCCCTCTCGGTGACGTTCCAGGTCATCAACCAGACAGCCCCGCGGTCCGCTCCCGGCTAAGAGCCTCCGGCAACAGCCGAAAGCCCCGCTGGCGCCGATGACCGTACCGCCAAGCGTCGGCGGGCGCCTCGCTGGCGGGCACGGGCGAATGTCCAGCGGCGGCACCGAACGGCTGGCCCCCGCGTGACGTCCCGGCCAGGAGACCCTAAGGTCAACCAGATATGGATCGCCTTGTCTGGATCGACTGTGAGATGACCGGGCTCAACGCCGCCTCCGATCTTCTGCTGGAGGTCGCATGCTTGGTCACCGACAGTGAACTTAATATCCTTGGTGACGGTGTGGACGTGGTCATGTCCGCGCCGGAGGCCGCGCTTGCCGGGATGGAGGCCGTGGTCCAGGAGATGCACACCGCCTCGGGCCTGACCGACGCGGTACGTGTGTCAACGCTGACCCTGGCCGAAGCCGAACGACAGGTACTGGACTACGTCCAGCGTCAGGTTCAGGACCCGGGCAAAGCTCCCCTGTGCGGTAACTCGATCGCCACTGATCGCGGCTTTCTCGCACGGTACATGCCGGCCCTCGACAGTTATCTGCACTACCGGATGGTCGACGTGTCGACGGTGAAGGAACTCGCCCGGCGCTGGTACCCCAGGGCCTACTACGCGGCACCGCCCAAGCGCGGCGGTCACCGTGCCCTCGCCGACATCCGGGAAAGCATCGACGAACTGCGCTACTACCGGAAAGCCATCTTTGTGCCACAACCGGGTCCCAGCAGCGAATCCGCCCGGGCGGTGGCCCGGGAGATCCGGGTTGCCAGCCACCCCGACGACGCTTCCGTCACCACGGCGACCAGCGGGGAGGCATCCCCGCCGACCGTGGTCTGAGCGCTGCCGAGGTGCCGCTGGCAGCCCCGGCAGCGTCATGGCCGGGACACCGGAATCCTCGTGGCCAGAAGGAGGGATTGACCGGTACTATGAGCCAGGTCCGGAGATGTTGTGCCGGTCGACCGCTCGTGCGCAGGCAACCGCTGCGTGTGGGCGGGGCATGTCTTCGGTACGTGGTGGGTGTAGCTCAGCTGGTAGAGCACCGGGTTGTGGTCCCGGGTGTCGCGGGTTCAAGTCCCGTCACTCACCCCACGTAAGGGTCTGCCATAACCCAGAGCAGCCGCGCGAGACCTTCATCGTAACTCCGCAGTGGCCGTCAGCACCGCGGTGAGCCTGCGCAACGCGGAACGCAGAGCAACGAACTCGTCGCGGGAAAGGCCCATAGCACGCTCGATGGCGGATGGCACGCTCCGGGCTCGCTCCCGCAGCGCGGCGCCTTCCTCGGTAAGGGTGATCTGGACAGAGCGCTCGTCGTCAACCCGCCGCTCGCGCCGCAGGAGGCCGGTTGACTCGAGCCGCTTGAGCAGTGGCGAGAGCGTGCCGTAGTCCAGCTGCAGCGCGGCGCACAGCTCCTTGACAGGGCTCGCCTCATGCTCCCAAAGCACGAGCATGACCAGGTACTGCGGATAGGTCAGACCAAGCTGGTCAAGCAGTGGCCGGTAAACACCCGTCATGGCGCGCGACGCCGCGTACAGGGCGAAGCACAACTGGTCGTCCAGACGCAGCGAGGAGTCCCGCCGCCCGTCCTCGGTGTGGCCGACCATGTCGATGTCCTGGCTGGTCATGGCCCATATTCCCATCCTGCCAGCGGGTGGGCACCCACTCGCCCATCGATCATGTTGCCTCCTGGCGCGCACGGACACGCCAGGAGGCTGTCAGCCACGGTCAGAGCAGGCCGGCGGCAAGGGTGATGGGAACCCCGGCCAGCGCCTGGCTCACCGGACAGTTCGCCTTGGCCTCCTCCGCCGCCTTGACGAAGCCGGAGTCATCCATCCCAGGCACGTCACCGCGGACGGTGATGTGGATACCGGTGATACCGGTACCCGGCTGGAAGGTCACGTCCGCCTGGGTCTCCAGCCGGCGCGGCGGATTCCCCGCCCCGGTCAGGGCGTGTGAGAGCGCCATGGAGAAGCAGGATGAGTGAGCGGCCGCGATGAGCTCCTCCGGGCTGGTGACGCCGCCCGGCGCCTCGGCGCGCGCGGGCCACGAAACAGGGAAGTCGCCGATCTGGGACGAGGCGAAGGTGACGGTCCCGCCCCCCTCGATCAGGCTGCCTTCCCAGGCCGTGCGCGCGGTGCGAGTGGTTGCCATGGTGGGTACCTCCGTTGTGGCGATCTGATGGCCGCGGCTGCCGTACAGCCACATTCGGAGAGTACACGATTGCATCGTGCACAATCTTTTTTGCCAAAAGATCCACCATCGGCACTCCAAATGATCATATTCTGTGAGTCGGCCGCTCCTCGTCCCGAATTTCGCCGACAAGCTCTTCCAGGACGTCCTCCAGCGCGACGACCCCGAGAATCGTTCCGTCCCGGTCGGTGACCCGGGCCAGGTGCGCTCCGCTGTGCTGCATCGTCGCGAGCACCGTCCGCAGCCTGTCGTCCGCGCCAACCCGGGCGAGCGGGCGGACCCACTTCGCCGGAACCGGCGCCGACCGCTTTCCCGGGCTGGTTTCCAGAACGTCCTTGAGATGCAGGTAGCCGGCGAGCGTCCCGGCTGGGTCACGGACCGGGAAACGAGAGAAACCGGTCCGCGCGGCCACCGCTTCGACATCGCGCGGGGTCACCCCGAGCGGAACCGTCTCCAGCCGATCGACGGGGAGCAGCACGCTGCGCGCGCTGCGCTCATCGAGGTAGAGCGCCCCTGACAGCAGACCGTGCTGGTCTTCGTCGAGCAGTCCCTCACGCCGGGACTCCTCGACGAAGCCGGCGACCTCGTCGCGGGTGAAGGCGCTGGCGACCTCCGCCCGCGGCGTCACCCGCAGCATCCGCAGGCTGAGGTTGGCGATCATGTTCAGCCCGACGATCGCCGGCCGCAGGCAGCGGACGACACCGGCGAGCGGTGGGACGAGCAGCAGCGCGCTTCGGTCGGGCCCAGCCAGGGCGATGTTCTTGGGAACCATTTCGCCGATCACGACGTGCAGGAACACCACAATGACCATGGCGGCGACGAACGCGGCCAGGTGCCAGGACGCGTCGGGCAGCCCGACCGCCGCGAACGGCCCCTCCAACAGCGCGGCGACCGCGGGTTCGCCGAGCGACCCCAGCCCGAGGGTGCAGATCGTGATGCCGAGCTGCGCGCCGGCCAGCATCAACGACGCCTCCTCCATCGCCCGCAGCGTGCTGCGGGCACGGGCCGATCCGCTCTGCGCCATCGGTTCGACGGCGCTCCGGCGGGCCGAGATCAACGCGAACTCGGCCCCCACGAAGAACGCGTTGGCCAGCAGCAGGACAGCGGCGAGACAGAGCGCGACAAGGACGCTCACCGCACCGCGCCCATCACGTCCGGGCTGCGCCGGTCCCGGGGTGTGCGGGGAAGTACCAGGTGGACGCGGTCCACCCGGCGGCCGTCCATGAGGTGGACAGCGAGGCTGACACCGTCGACATCGACGACGTCACCGGCGACGGGCAACCGGCCGAGCCGGTCCGCGATCAGGCCCCCGAGGGTCTGGTAGGCGTCGTCCAGCGGCAGCCGGATGCCAACGGTCTGCGCAGCCTCATCCACCCGGAGCAGGCCAGACAGCAGCCACGTCCCGTCCTTCCGCCGCTGCGCGCGCGCGGCGATCCGATCATGCTCATCCACCACGTCGCCGACAAGCTCCTCGATCAGATCCTCGATGGTGACCAGGCCATCCGTACCGCCGAACTCGTCGATGACGACCGCCAGCTGCAGCCCGCCCCGGCGCAGCGTCTCCAGCAGCGGGTCGAGCTCGATCGTGGACGGCACCACCAGATGATCAATCATGATCTCGCCGACGGTGACCCTCTCCCGGTCGTCCTCACCGACCGAGACGGCGTGTTTGACGTGGACGAGACCGACAACGTCGTCCAGGCCCTGGCCGACCACGGGAAAGCGGGAGTGCCCGGTCCGGCGGGCCATCGCGATGACCTCGCGGACCGGGTCGTCCACCTGGACCGTACACATCCGGACCCGGGGAGTCAGGACGTCCGCGGCCTGCTTGTGCCCGAACGCCAGGGATCGCTGGAGCAGCGTCGCGGTCTCCGGCGCGAGCGTGCCCTTTTCCGCGGATCGGCCTACCAGCGCGAACAGCTCCTGTGCGGATCGGGCGGAGGCGAGTTCCTCCTGGGGCTCAAAGCCCAGCCGACGCAGCAAGCCGTTGGCGGTGCCGTTGAGCAGACGGATCGGGTAGCCGGCCACCCGGGTGAAGCCCCGTTGGAACCCCTGTAGCGCGCGAGCGGTCGGCAGCGGGCGGGCAACCGCCAGATTCTTCGGAACCAGCTCGCCATAAATCATCGTTATGGTCGTGGCGAGCGCCAGGGCAGCCGTCACGCTGACGCCCCGCGCCGCTCCCGCGGGTACGCCGACGGATTCCAACGGCCCGTCCAGGATGCGCGCGATCGCCGGTTCGGCGAGGAAACCGACCGCCAGGTTGGTGATGGTGATACCCACCTGCGCTCCGGAGAGCTGGGTGGAAAGGCTCGCGAGCGCGGACAGGACGCCCGCCGACCGCTTGTCGCCCGCTTCGGCCGCGCGGGCCACGGCGGAGCGATCAACCGTGACGAGCGCGAACTCGGCCGCGACGAAGACGCCACAGGCCCCGACCAGAACAACGCTGAGCAGGATGAGAAGCCATTGTGTCATTGCGGCCTGCCCAGGTTGGCTCGGTCCGGGGCAGGCGTCGGACTATGACTGGGTATGTCAGGACTCGGCATGACCCTCTCGAAAATCGATGTGGTGGGACCCGGCAGGACTCGATGCGGGTGGTGACGGACGGCCGTGACAACCGACACTCTGACAAGATCCGCCGACCCGCGCAACGTGCGCTGACGCAGTGCCCTTCAAAGCCCTTCACATCGCGATCCATCCACCCGGACGCCGCTGCCTGATCGAACGTCCAGGGTCTGCCGGCGCCAGGCAGCGCCTCGCGTCGTTGTCGTCAGCCCAGGTAGCACACCGCTACCGGGGCCTGGGCCGCCTCGCGACGCATCCACCTGGCATCCGACAGCCCCGAAGGGCTTCCAGCGCCGACCACTTAGAGCGACCAGCAAGAGGGGACGCGGTGTCGCGTCCCTATTGCCGGGCGCTCTTAGTCGATCTCGAACAAGCCCTGGCGGACGGCATACATGACCGCTTCCATGCGTGAGTGGAGCTGTAGTTTGTCCAGAATGTTACGGACATGGTTCTTCACCGTGTTCTCGCTGATGAACAGCTTCCGGGCGATTTCACGGTTCGCGCGCCCCTCGGCGACCAGCTTGAGAACCTCCAGTTCACGGGCGGTGAGGTGCGGAGCGGGTACCCGGCTTGGCCGGTCATCCGATCCCCGCGCCAGCGTGGCGAACTCGACCATCAGCTTCGACGCCATCGAAGGGCTGATCAGGCTCAGGCCGTTGTGCACGGCACGCACCGCGCCCGCGACCTCGTGCGGCGGGATCGACTTGAGCAGGTAACCCACCGCGCCAGCCTTGATCGCTTCGAACAGGTCGGATTCGTCGTCGCTGACCGTCAACATCACAATCTTCGCCGTCGGCACCTCCCGCTTGATGGCGCCCGCCGCGTCGATGCCGTCTCGGTGCGGCATCCGGACGTCCATCAAGACGATGTCCGGGGTGGTTCCGGTGGCGATCGCGACAGCCTGCCGGCCGTCGGCGGCACGACCGACGACGGTGATGTCCTCTTCAAGATCAAGAACAGTCTCCAGTCCCTGTAGGAACAGCTCATGATCGTCAACAACGAGGACCCGGATGGGTTCGGGCCGAGGCGCCACAGGCGTCAGAACACTGACCATCAGAGACCGGAGCTAGCAGTCACGGAAGGTTCGACAACAGGCCGCCACCGGACCAACGAGATGCGATCGACGCATGTGCCCACTCTATGTGATGGCGGTCCTACGTAGAGCCGGGTCTTCTCGTCGGCGCTGATCGAGTCGTGCACGAACACCGCTTCCGACATATCGGAATGGTACGCGCTGGCAGGCCATCGCACCGCCAGCGACACACCGTGACCATACCCGCGAACGTGGTGATTCATCAACCCCGAACCGGACGTATCGCCCGCCCCGCCGGGCGGCCCGCACGGGATCCATCCCCGCGGCCCCACACCCCCACGGAGATCATATGACTACTCTAAGTAACATTCGCCGTGCTCGGCCGAACAGCACAAACATCATCAACACAAACACCGTCAAGCCCGGCCGAGGCCGAATACCGCCCGTTTCGCCGGCCAGCGCCGCAATCACCGGATACGCTCGTCACCGTCCAGGAAACACGGCATCCCTAGTGGCGTCTGGGGCCGATCACAGGCAACCTGGCCCCATGGTCACACCCTCTCCCAGCAAGCCCCGCCTGTCTCTCAAACCCGGCACCGCATGGTCGGACGCCTACGCCCGGTGCACCCGGGCCGCCCCTGAGGCGTTCGCCGACGACCGGCTTCACAACCTGTGGGGCGGCCAGTGGCGCCGGACCGGCGAGCCCCTGAGCAGCGTCACACCGGTCGACGGATCACCCATCACCGGACCACCCATGATCGAACCGGACGAGGCCCGGGAGGCCATCCGCGCGACCCTGGACGACCACAAGCGATGGCGCGACGTACCGCTGGCCGAACGCAAGATGCGGGTGCGTGCCGCGCTGGACGCCATGGACGACAACCGTGATCTGCTCGCCCTGCTGCTGGTCTGGGAGATCGGCAAGCCGTGGCGGCTGGCGCGCACGGACGTCGACCGGGCGATCGACGGTGTCCGCTGGTATATCGAGGAAATCGGCCCGATGCTGGCCGGCCGCGGCCCCCTGCCCGGGCCCGTCAGCAACATCGCCAGCTGGAACTACCCGATGAGCGTACTCATGCACGCGATGCTGGTCCAGGTTCTCGCCGGCAACGCGGCGATCGCGAAGACCCCGACGGACGGTGGCGCCGCCTGCCTCACCCTCGCCTGCGCCCTGGCGCGGCGCGAAGGCCTGCCGGTGGCCCTGGTCTCCGGGTCCGGCTCCAGGCTGTCCGGCGCGCTGGTCCGGGCACCGGAGATCGGCTGCCTGGCCTTCGTCGGCGGGCGCTCCACCGGCGGCCAGGTCGCGGCCGCGCTGGTCGACACGGGCAAACGGCACTTCCTCGAGCAGGAGGGCCTCAACGCCTGGGGCATCTGGGAGTTCTCCCAGTGGGACCTGCTGGCCGCGCACCTGAAGAAGGGGTTCGAATACGGCAAGCAACGATGCACCGCCTATCCCCGCTATGTCGTCCAGCGCCAGCTCTTCGATCAGTTCCTCGCCGCCTACCTGCCCGTGGTGTCCTCGGTGCGGTTCGGCCATCCGCTGGCCGTCGCGCACGACGACGATGCCCTGCCAGAACTCGACTACGGGCCCGTCATCACCGCGGAGAAGGCCGTCGAACTCGCCGGCAAGATCAACGAGGCGATCGCCAAGGGCGGGGTTCCGCTGTACCGGGGCAGCGTCGCCGACGGTGCCTTCGTTCCCGGGCAGGACACCACCGCCTACGTGCCTCCGGTGGCGCTCCTCGCTCCCCCGCCGTCCTGCGCGCTGCACCATGCCGAGCCGTTCGGCCCGGTGGACACGATCGTGGTGGTCGACTCCGAAGCCGAGCTGCTGGCCGCGATGAACGCCTCCAACGGAGCGCTGGTGGCATCGCTGGCCTGCGACGACGAGGTGCTCGCCCGCCGGCTGAGCAGTGAGATCCATGCCTTCAAGGTGGGCATCAACAAGCCACGGTCGCGCGGCGACCGGGCCGAGCCGTTCGGCGGCCGGGGCGCCTCCTGGAAGGGCGCCTTCGTCGGCGGCGACCACCTCGTCCACGCGGTCACCGTCGGGACGGACCCGCGGGAACGCCTGTACGGCAACTTCCCGAGCTACTCCCTGTACCCCGAGGCCTGAACCAGGCGGTACCCGGCCCGGCCCGCGCAGCCGGCGCGGGCCGGGCCGGGTACCGTGCAGAGCTGGGGACCGATGCCGTGCTCGGCGAGAGGACCGACGCGAAGTCCCAGCTCATGGCAACGGGCGGCGAGTTCTGGCAGGGCGCCGAGGGCGCTGCGCCACGCCTGTGGCGCGGACGTGCAATCGGAATCGTGCAGGAGGATGGTGCCGCCACCGCGCAGCTCGGGCGCGAGAGTGGCCAGGACGCTCAGCGGCGTGGCCGTCGAGGTCCAGTCCCGGCCCCAGGCGGTCCATAACACCGGCATGAGCCGCAGCCTGCTGGCGGCAACAAGAAAACCGGCCGACAGGATGCCGTGCGGTGGCCGGGCAAACCGCGGTTCCCGACCGGTGACGGCTGTGATCAGATCCCGGGTACGCCTGAGCTGCCGGTAGGTGGACTGTGGCCCGCGCAGCAGCATCGGCCGGTGATCCCAGGCGTGGACCGCGAGCTCGTGGCCGGCGTCCGCCATCCGCTGGGCAAGGCCGGGCGCCCGCTCCAGCATCGTCCCGAGGACGAAGAACGTCGCCCGGATGTCCAGCTCGGCGAGCACCTCGAGGAACAGCGGCGTGGACGCCGGGTCCGGGCCGTCGTCAAAGGTCAACGCCACGTGGTCGGGCGCGCCGACCCCCGCGAGGACCGGCAGCACCCGCGTGCGCAGGCGGCGCAGAGTGGCCACCGACGGCGCCGCGTAGGTCACGGCGGCGGTGACGCCGAGACCGGCGACGGCCCGGACGACCCGCTCCGGCGGGATTCTCCCGGCGCCGCTCACCACGGGGCTGGCCTCACCATCGACATCACGGCGGACATCGCCGCCGACCGGTCAGGGACCGGCAGGTACATCATGCCGGACACCTTCCCACACCAGGCGCCCAACGCGGGGCCGACCCGGCAGCCGCACATGCTCAGAGCCTGTTCGTGGGGCCACGATCGCGCGCTCGTGGCCCCACGACCGGCGAAACTTGCATGCGGAGCCTCCGGCGGTGTCGGCTGACGATGACACCGTTGGCGGCACCGATGGCGGCGCGGGAGAAGGAGGCTCATGCTGGCAGCTGGCGCCAACGCCCGGGGAGCACAGTCATCGGCGTCCGGCGCGGACGTCATCGTGGCCGGCGCGGGCGTGATCGGGCTCGGGGTCGCGTGGCGCGCCCAGCTGCGTGGCCTGTCGGTGACCATCGTCGATCCGGCGCCGGGGTCGGGCGCGAGCGGGGCGGCCGCGGGCATGCTGGCTCCTGTCAGCGAGCTGCACTACGGCGAGCGGCCGCTGCTGGAGCTGAACACCGCTTCCGCGCTGCGTTACCCCGCCTTCGTCGACGAGCTGGAACGCAGCAGTGGTTGCGAAATCGGCTACCTGCGCTGCGGGACGCTGGTAGCCGCCTGGGACGCCGCGGACATGGCCGGCCTGCGTGACATCCACGGCTTCGCACGGTCGCTGGGGCTGGAGACCGAACTGCTGACCAGGCACCAGTTGCGCGCCCGGATCCCGGCGTCCGCGAGCGGGCTGGTGGGTGCGCTGGCGGTGCCGGGCGACCATCAGGTCGACAACAGGCGCCTGCACCACGCGTTGCTGCGGGCATGCGAGCGGGCAGGCGCGACCATGCTCCGGGTGGCCGCGCGGGAACTGCTGCTGCGCGCTGGCCGGGCCGCCGGGTTGCGGCTCGCCGACGGCACCGAGCTGACCGCGCCGGTGGTCGTGCTGGCCTGTGGGGCGTGGTCGGCCCGGATCGGTGGGCTGCCGCTGGCGGCTCTCCCCGCGGTCCGGCCGGTCAAGGGGCAGACCCTACGGCTGCGGACCGTCGGGCCGCCCCTGCTTACCTGCGTGTTGCGGGGCTCGGTGCGTGGCTGCCCGGTGTACCTGGTACCGCGCGGCGACGGTCGGGTCGTGGTCGGGGCCAGCAGCGAGGAGGCCGGATTCGACCTGCGCCCGCGGGCCGGCGCTGTGTATGAGCTCCTGCGCGATGCCCAGGCCCTCGTGCCGGGGCTGGGCGAAGCCGAGCTTGAGGAGGTGAGCACCAGCCTGCGGCCCGCCTCACCCGACAACGCCCCGCTCATCGGCCCGTCCCGGGTGCCCGGCCTCGTGCTGGCTGTCGGCCACTACCGCAACGGCGTGCTGCTCACGCCGGTGACCGCGGATGCCATCGCCGGCCTGCTCGCGGACGGCGCCATGCCCGCCGAGGTCGCGCCGTTCACGCCGGCCAGGTTTGACCCCACGGCCGCCCCGCCCGGGTCCGGCCCGGTCGGCGCCGAGCCGCCGGGCGCCGGGCGCCGGGCGCCGGGCGCCCACGCGGGACCCGACAGTCACTGAGGAGGATGGCGGATGACTCTCACCGTGAACGGCAAACTCATGCAGCTACCGGCCGGCACCACCCTGTACCAGCTGATGGCGGGTTTGGCGGGCGTCGGCCGGGGGACCGCCGCCGCGGTCGACGGCGTTGTCGCCCCCCGCGGCGGATGGGCGGAGCTGGAGCTGCGCGCCGGCCAGCATGTGGAGATTCTCACCGCGACCCAGGGAGGTTGACGTGGCCGACGACACCTTCACCATCGCCGGTGCGGAATTCGATTCCCGGCTGATCATGGGGACCGGCGGGGCACCGAGCCTGGCCATCATGGCGGCGGCGATTCAGGCCTCGGGGACAGCCATGTGCACGGTGTCCATGCGCCGGGTGGATACCGCGACACCCGGGTCGGTACTGGACATGCTCGCCGGCTGCGGCGTCCGGGTGCTGCCGAACACGGCCGGGTGCCGCACCGCCCACGAGGCCGTCCTGACCGCCCGGCTCGCCCGGGACGCGTTGGGAACAGACTGGATCAAACTTGAGGTGATCGCGGACGACCACACGCTGCTGCCGGATCCGGTCGAACTCCTCGACGCGGCCGAGCTCCTGGTCGCGGACGGGTTCACCGTCCTGCCCTACACCAACGACGACCCGGTGCTCGCCCGCCGGCTCCAGCGGGCCGGCTGCGCCGCGGTGATGCCGCTGGGCGCGCCCATCGGCACCGGACTGGGAATCCGCAACAGGCACAACATCGAGCTGATCGTCGCCGAGGCCGAGGTTCCCGTCATCCTCGATGCCGGGATCGGTACCGCCTCCGACGCCGCGCTTGCCATGGAACTCGGCTGTGACGCCGTGCTGCTCGCCTCCGCGGTCACCCGGGCGCAGGACCCCGCCCTCATGGCGGCGGCCATGGCGGCCGCGGTGACCGCTGGACGGCTCGCGGCCCGCGCCGGGCGCATACCCCGGCGCCACCACGCGCGAGCGTCGTCCCCCACGCATGGCACCGCGGTGTTCTGAGCACCCGCGCATCCAGGCGTTGACACCCGTCGGCCGCCCCTCGGCCCTGGTATTGATCCACTTTCCTGGCGCTGTTTGCGTCTTCGGGGAGCGGATAGGAGCGCAGGGGGGATGGGCTCCCATCCCCCCTGCCAGTGACCGCCAGGGAGGAAGCCGACAATGACCTCGTTGTCCGTTATGAGCCGTCCGACGCCAGTCACTCGACGGGGCTGGGACCCGTTCGCCGAGTTCGGTGATCTCTACGAACGGATGGGCCGCCTGCTGGATGTATCACTGCCGGACCTCATGCCGCGGGAAGGCCGCTCGTGGACACCCGCGATCGACATGGAGGAGACCGAGAACTCCTACATCATCGAAGCGGATCTGCCCGGTACTCCCGCCAACACCGTCAACATCGACGTCCGGGGGAACGAGGTGAGCATCACCGCTGACATCCAGGCCCGGGAACACCGCGGCGTGATGCGTCAGCAGATGCGCCGGATAGGCCGGTATGAATGTACCGTGCGGCTGCCCGGGGAGGTGGATGCGGAGAAGTCCGCGGCCCAGGCGGCCGACGGTGTGCTTCAGCTGACACTGCCGAAGCTCTCGTCGACCGCGAGCCGCCACGTCCCGGTGATCGAGGCCGGCGAGCGTGCCATGACTGAAACGCGTGCTGCCGAGACAGCTGAGGACCGCTCCGCGACCGGCCGGGCAGCCGGTTCCGACAGGAGCGCCCGGCAATAGCTCGGCAATAGGGCAATGTTTCGACAGCCATCTGACTGGCACGAGGCGCGTGCCCTATTGCCGGAGCCTCTTAGCCCGCCTGACTGGCGCCGGCCGGCTACAGTGGTGCCTGGCGAATTCACCGTTGCCATCGCCCGGTCCGCCGGTGAGAGATGATCATCTGCGGGCCGGGCGGGCAGCGTCTGCTGGGCCTGACCACCCCCGAGCGGCGGCTGCGCCACGACGTGATCCACGTCGGCGAGTATCAGAACACGGCGTAGGGAGATCATCATGACCGTGACGCTGCCCGGGCCTGTCCACCCGGTGATCCAGGCCGAGCCGCCCCGGCTGATCTGGCTGGAGATCACCGGACGCTGCCAGTTAGCCTGCTCTCACTGCTACGCCGGCTCCTCACCACACGGCAGCCAGGGCACGATGACGCTTCCCGACTGGGAAGCGGTCATCACCGAGGCAGCCGCCGTCGGCGTCGAGCAGGTCTGCCTCATCGGCGGCGAACCGACCCTCCGTCCTGACTTCCCGGCGCTCGTCGCGGCGGCGCTCGACGCTAACCTCGCGGTCGAGGTCTTCACCAACCTGTACGCCCTTCCCGCCGTGGTCTGGGACGCGCTCGTCCGCCCGGGTGTGTCGGTCGCGACTTCGTACTACGCCGACGACGCGGCCCGGCATGACAAGGTCACCGGGCGTGCCGGCAGCCATGCCCGCACCCGGGCCCAGCTGCGGCGCCTCGTCGCGGCAGAGGTGCCGGTCCGCGCCGGCATCATCGCCACCGCCGGCGAGGAACAGGCTCTCGCCGCGTTCGACGACCTGACCGCCCTCGGCGTCGTCGCCAGCATCGACCAGGTCCGGCCATTCGGCCGCGCCGCCGACCACGACGATGAGGCGGGCACCTGCGGGCACTGCGGGCACGGCACGGCCGCGGTTGGCCCGGACGGCACCGTGACTCCATGCGTCTTCACCCGCCGCGCCGCCGCCGGTAACGTCCGTGACGGGCTGGCCGCTGTCCTCGCTGGCGCGCCCTTCCGGTCCCAGGTCGCCCGGCTCGACGCCGCGCGCACGGTGACCGCCGCCTCCGGCTGTGGCCCGGACATCTGCGGTCCCAAGGCGAGCACCGCCTGCAGCCCCACCCAGTCCCAATGCAAGCCGAAGACCCCGGACTGCGAACCGCGTCCAACAGACGGAACCGCGTGATCCGCTGGCTGCCGGTCAGCATCGACGGTGCGGCGTGGCTCACTGAGATCTACCGCGAGGGCGCACGACAACTCGGGATACGGCCTCTCGGCTCCGGACGGGCCAGCGGTTCCGACGCCGTCATCGCGGGGCCCGCCACACACGACGGCGCCACCGCGTGGCTGCGGGTCGCCGCGTTCATCGAGTCCGACATGGACCGCGAGGTCTGGACCGGCACCCACGATGCCGCCAGCCTGTCCGGCGTCGCCAAGCCGACACTGCTCGCTGAGACCGAATGGACCCATCCCGACCCGGTCCCGGTGTCCGTGCGCGCTGAGCTGCTCACGTTCGCGGCCGACTCGACGGTCGTGCCGGCGGACGCCTACAGCGCCGGGCAGTACCTGTCCGGCGAGCCCGACCTCCCGGACGCCTGGTGGGCCGACCTGCGTGCCTCGGTCGACGCGCTCGCGGACACCCCCACCGAGCGGAAGCTGTGGGCCTACTCCCCCGAACAGCTCGCCCATCTTATCCATGCCAGAGTCGGTGAGCTGCCCGCTGACGTTGCCCCCGGCCCGGCGGCCACCGAGCATCTGGACCTGCACTGGGGCAACATCACCGCGCCGCGTTTTTCGATCATTGACTGGGAGCACTGGGGCCGCAGCGTTTCAGGCATCGGCGTCGCGAACCTGTACATCACCGCGCTGCGGCACGCGCCCCGGACCGCCAGCCGCCTTCGTGCGGCCTTCCCTGAGCTGGACGCCCCGACCGGCCGGTACGCCCGGGTCGTCGCCTGTCTGTTCACGCTCGCCGGACTGTCCTGGTCCCCTGACGAGATGGACGTCGCTGGCGCCGTGCGGGCCCATCTGGACGACCTGATCAGCCGGTAGCCCGGCCGCCCAGGCGCTCGCCGTCACTACGGCGTGTTCCGGAAGCCAGCTGTCCGGCTCAATGACCCGCGCGAGCGGGTCTCTGACGCATCTGGACACGGCCTTCCGGCGCTCCGGCGCGGTCGAAGGTCTGCGTCTCCGGCCAACCTTCCGCCCGTCGATCATACTGTTGCGTGAACGTAATGTGTCATTGATGTGACCGGCTCGGCAGTGGAGATGGGTACCGATACCTGTCTGGAATGTCGCCGGCCGGCAGCCGGAACCACGGAGGTGGCGAATCGTGCAGTCGACAAGCCTACGGGACGAGCTTCTCGCCGTGATCAGAGCAGTACAGGAAGCGCAACGTCATGTGCACCATGTGCGCTGCCACGCGCCCAGTTCAAGAATGGCGGGCCGGCTCGAGGCGGATGTCCGTCGCGTCCTGGAAGACCTTGACGATCTTGAAGCTGAGACCATGACCCGCAGCGGCGCGAACGGTCTGGACCCGGCCGGCACGGCCGACGGCCCAGCGTGCTCAACCCGCTACGAACCCGTGTTCGTACCGGCCCGCCAGGGCGAACCGGAGTTCCAGCCCGAATGCGACGACGAGGGGGTCGCCGGCGGGTGGCAGCGGCATCGCGCCGTGTCGCCGCGCCGCCGACGCCGCGTCCGGGTGTGAGCATGAGACGACGGGCCGCGCGATAACTCGCGGCCTGTCGTCGGTCCCTCCAACCGACCAGAACACGCCAAGGAGAGCAACAGCCAGCGAGAACACGCCGGGGGCCCAGCACCGCGAACGCACCTGACCGCGCCTGCGGCCCCAGGAAACCGAGGAGCACCATGCCGACGCAGACGGATGCCCGTCCTCCCGACAATCGGGGCCCCGCCAGAGCCGCCGCTCCCAGCGGCGGCGCGGCCCGAGCGAGGATCATCCAGCCCAGCCTGAGACGGGACCGGTGGTGGGTGGCCCCGGTCGTCACGGTGGCCGTGCTCGCCGGCTTTGTCGCCTACGGGACGTGGGCGGCGTTCCGCAACGGCAACTACTACGCGGATCCGTACCTGTCGCCGTTCTACTCGCCGTGCCTGACCGACTCCTGCCCGGCCGACGCGCTCGGCTCCGGGCTGCTCGGCGACATCCCCTGGATCTCACCCGCCATCCTGATTCTGCTCTTCCCGCTCGGCTTCCGGCTCACCTGCTACTACTACCGGAAGGCGTATTACCGCTCGTTCTGGTGGGCTCCGCCGGCCTGCGCGGTCCCCGACGCCCGGCGCAGGTACAGCGGTGAGGCCCGGTTCCCGTTGCTGCTACAGAACGTGCACCGCTATTTCCTCTACTTCGGTGGGCTCTTCGTGTGTCTGCTCACCTACGAGGCTGTCCAGGCGTTCAGCTTCGACGGCGGTTTCGGCATCGGCGTCGGTAGCGGCATTCTTGCGGCCAATGTGGTGCTTCTCGGCCTGTACACGTTTTCCTGCCATTCCTTCCGGCACCTGTGTGGAGGTGGGCTGCGGACCCTGTCCGCGCATCCGGCCCGCCAGCGGCTGTGGCGGGGGATTTCGGCGCTCAACCGGCGTCATCTGCTGTGGGCCTGGGCGAGCCTTCTATGGATCATGGCAACCGACTTCTACATCTGGCTGGTCGCGAGCGGTCACCTCCACGACTATCACTGGGTGGCGTGAGCGACCATGACCGCACCATCCATATCGTCATCGTCATCGTCATCGTCCGTATCGGAGACGCACGCGTACGACGTCGTGGTCATCGGCGCGGGCGGAGCGGGCCTGCGCGCGGCGCTGGAAGCGCACGAGCAGGGCGCCCGCGTCGCGGTCGTCTGCAAGAGCCTGCTCGGCAAGGCGCACACCGTCATGGCTGAGGGCGGTATCGCGGCCGCGATGGGCAACGTGTGGCCCGAGGACGACTGGCAGGCGCACTTCCGCGACACGATGCGTGGCGGGAAGATGCTCAACCAGTGGCGGATGGCCCAGCTCCACGCGCAGGAGGCGCCGGAACGGGTCTGGGAGCTGGAGGAGTGGGGCGCGGTCTTCGACCGGACGCCCGACGGGCGGATCCTCCAGCGTGACTTCGGCGGCCACCGCTTCGCGCGGCTCGCGCATGTCGGGGACCGCACCGGCCTGGAACTGATCCGTACCCTGCAAAACCGGCTGATCAGCAAACGTGTCGACGTGTTCATGGAGTGCACGGTGCTGCGCCTGCTGACGACGCGGCGCCAACAGGCCGTACCACCGCGGGCGACGCCGTCACAGACCGCGCTTTCACCGGACACGCCGCAGCGTGGCGAACCAGCGGTCACCGGCGCGTTGGCGTACTGGCGCGAGTCCGGGACCTTCGTGCGTTTCGACGCGCCCGCGATAGTGCTTGCCACCGGCGGGATCGGCAAGTCCTATCAGGTGACGTCGAACTCCTGGGAGTACACCGGCGACGGCCACGCGCTCGCGCTGTGGGCGGGGGCCACGCTGATGGACATGGAATTCGTCCAGTTCCATCCCACCGGCATGGTCTGGCCACCGTCGGTGAAGGGGATCCTCGTCACCGAGGGCGTCCGGGGCGACGGCGGCGTGCTGCTCAACGCCGAAGGCCGTCGCTTCATGTTCGACTACATCCCCCCGGTCTTCGCAGCCGAGACGGCCGACACCGAGCAGGAGGCCGACCGCTGGTACACCGACAAGGTGACCGCCCGCCGGCCGCCCGAGCTGCTTCCCCGCGACGAGGTGGCGCGAGCCATCAACGCCGAGATCAAGGCGGGGCGGGGCTCGCCGCACGGCGGGGTCTACCTTGACATCGCCTCCCGCCGTGACCCGGCGTACATCCGCCGCCGGCTGCCGTCCATGTACCACCAGTTCACCGAGCTGGCCGACGTCGACATCACCCGGGAGGCGATGGAGGTCGGCCCGACCTGTCACTACGTCATGGGCGGCATCAAGGTCGACCCGGCCACCGCGGCGGCGACGGTACCCGGGCTGTTCGCCGCGGGCGAGTGCGCGGCCGGCATGCACGGCTCGAACCGGCTCGGCGGTAACTCCCTATCCGACCTGCTTGTCTTCGGACGCCGGGCAGGGCTGTACGCCGCGCGATACGCACAGGCGGTGCCGGCGGGCGTCCGGGGCGTGGCTACCGACGCGGAGGTCCATGCGATCGTCGAACAGGTCCTCGCGCCGTTCTCCACCACCAACGCACACACCAACGGACACACCGGCGCAACCGCGGCGGAGAACCCCTACCAGCTACAGATCGACCTTCAGGAGGTGATGCAGAGCCTGGTCGGGATCATCCGGACCGAAACCGAGCTCGCCCAGGCACTGGCAGAGATCGAGGCGTTGCGGGCCCGTGCCCGCCGGGTCGCGGTCACCGGTCACCGCCAGTACAATCCCGGCTGGCATCTTGCCATCGATCTGCGATCGCTGCTCACCGTCGCCGAGTGCATCGCCACCTGCGCGATGGCCCGCAAGGAGAGCCGTGGCGGGCACACCCGCGACGACTTCCCCCGGCCCGATCCGGCGTTCGCGACCGTCAACCACGTCCTGCGGCTGCGTGCCGACAGGCTTGAGCTCACCGCCGAGCCGCTGCCGCCGCTGCCGGCGGAGCTGGCTCACCTGTTCGACCAGCCCGCGGCGGCCGGGAAGGAGGCGTGATGACCGGGTACGACCTGAGACTCCAGGTGTGGCGAGGCGATGCGAGCGGCGGTGATCTGCACGACTACACGGTCGCCGTCGAGGAGGGCATGGTCGTCCTCGACGCGCTGCACCGGCTCCAGCGGACCCAGCTCCCGGATCTGGCCGTCCGGTGGAACTGCAAGGCCGGCAAGTGCGGGTCGTGCGGCGCCGAGGTGAACGGCCGTCCCCGGCTGATGTGCATGACCCGGCTGAACCTGTTCGCCCCGGCGGACACCATCACCGTGACGCCGCTGCGGACCTTCCCGGTGATCCGGGACCTTGTCACCGACGTCTCGTACAACTACGAGAAGGCCGCGCAGGTGCCGGCATTCGCGCCCGGCCCGCCCGCCGGCGCCGACGGGCACCACCGGATGCGGCCGGAGGACGCCGGCCGCGTCCAGGAGTTCCGCCGGTGCATCGAGTGCTTCCTGTGCCAGACAGTCTGCCACGTCATCCGTGACCATGAAGAGAACAAGCCGGTCTTCGCCGGCCCGCGGCTGATGGTCCGGTACGCCGAGCTGGAGATGCATCCACTCGACACCGAGGACCGGCGGGAGCTGCTGCGCAAGGAGGCCGGTATCGGCTACTGCAACATCACGAAATGCTGTACGGAGGTGTGCCCGGAGAACATCGCGATCACCGACAACGCCATCATCGCGCTCAAGGAACGGGTCGTCGACGCTTCCTACGACCCGCTGGTGTGGCTCGGCACCCGCATCTTCCGGCGCAGGCGCTAAGAGCGTGTGTGAGATCGTCATTCCGGCTCGCCGCGTCCAGGCGTCCCCTGGCCGCGTTGTCGTCGGTCGCCACCCAACACCTCCGGTGCCTGCCTCCGCCGCCTCGCGACGCACGCACCCCAGCCCCGTTCCCTGATCCACACCCCTATTGCCGGGCGCTCTAAGGCGTGTTTCACAAGCCATCTGTCCGGCTCCCTGATCGAAGGACGGCTGCTGAAACACGCCGTAGACCCACGGGGCCGATCCCGCTCGCCTGCCCGTGTGGGACAGCGCTCACCGGGATGTCTGGACGGCGCGGTCCAGCCCCCAGCGGATCTCCACGCAGACCTTGCCCTCCTCACTCTCCTCGACGACGTCGATCCACTGATGTGTCATGGGTGTGCCCGCGGGAAGGCCCGGGGCCGGATCGCCGAGGGCGGGTGCGGGTGCGGGAAATGCCAGGAACAGAAAGCCGTCCCGCGCGCCGGCGGTGAGGGTGATGAGGACCCGGCCATCGCCGATCCGGGCGAGGATCGCGGTGGCGGTACCCGCGATCTCCCGCCCCACCGCCGCGGGAATGGCCTCCACCTCTCCCGCGATCTGAAGCTCCACCCTGGCGCCTCGCAGCTCTGCCGAACGCGCGGCACTCTCAAGAACGGTGACCAGCGCCGACGGTGACAGCTGGCGGGTCAGTGTGCGCCGCAGCGCCGCCGCGCACCGCGCGCAGCGCTCACGGACCACGTCATCCTGGGGGTCCAGCCTGCCCGCACCGAGATCGGCGAGAAGGGGCAACGGACCGTCGGCCAGGTGAAGCAGGCGCAGCCGCCGGTCATGACGCACAGCGACCGCAGCTGCCCGATCCGCAATCAGTTCCGCCTCCGCGCGCGCGGTCCGTGCCGTCACCCCGGCCATGGCGTGGCGGGCCCGCCAGAACATCGACAAGGCCGTCTGGAGCGCGACCTGTGCGTAAAGGAACTCGCCGAACCTCATCAGCACGGTGACGTCACCCGCCGACCGCCAACTGATCACAGCCGTCGCTGTCCCGGCCATCAGCGTCACCGGCGCCAGCCACTGGCCGGCTGGTCGGCCGAACACGAAAAGGACCGTCGCCCCGACGTCCGCGAACATCACCGGCCGGAGTCCCACCAGATCTCCGTCCCGCACCGACAGGCCGAGGACGATCTGGGTACCGATCACGACCACGACCAGCCGCGCGACCACGACCGGGCGGAGCCGGCCACCGAGCGCCAGCACGACGTAGCGGGCCAGCAGCGCCAGGGAAATTCCCCAAGCCCCCAGGACGAGCAGCGGATGGCGGTATGCGGCGAGGCGTCCGAGCAGCAGCAGGCCACAACCGATCTGCCACAGACATGCTCCCATGCCCACCGCCCGCGTCGCGTTCCAGGCGTAGGAGCACTCCAGCGCGACCGCGTCGGCCGCCAGGGCCGGCTCCGGCGCCAGGCGCGGGGACCAGTGCAGCGTGACCGTCGTGCCACGGCCGGATATGGAGCGAACGTCAGCCGAACCGCCCACGTCGGCCATCCGCCCGATGATCGAATATCGGATGCCCAACCGCTCGGAATCATGGTCCAGCGGCTCGAAACCCACTCCTTCATCACGAACGGTTATCACTACGTCCCCCGTATTCGCCTGGATGTCCACCCAGGCCCGGGATGTGTTCGCGTGGCGGCGGACGTTGGACAGCGCCTCCCGGACCGTGGCCGCCAACGCGGCACGGACATCCCCGGGGACATCCAGCTGACCGGTTGTCGAGATCTCGACGTCCAGCCCGGCGCGGCGCGCCTCCTCGACAACCTGGTCCAGCCGCGCGGCGGGGCTGGCGGCCTCGTCGCCCCCGTCATAACCAGTGCCCAGGAGATCCACGCAAACGGCCGCGGCATGGCGGCAACGTGTCCTGACCATCTGCGCCGAGGAGGCGGACACGCCCCAGGCGAGCCCGGTGAGGGTGTTCAACACGATGTCGTGCAGGATGCGTTCGGACTCCCTGAGTTTTCGCTGCCGCGCCGTCGCCAGCGCATGTACGCTCTGCCGGGCCGCGGCGCGCGCGAAACTCCGGTCGGCCATGATCGCGCCGTGCCGCGCCACGCTTGACACCACCGTGAACAGCAGCGACAGGAAGGCCATCGCGGCAACCATCACGGCGGCCGTGCTGGCTTGCATCCCCGATGCCAGGCATGACGTCATGAGCAGACCGGCGAGAGTGGCCGTGGCCGGCAGCCAGATCACGGCCGGGGCACACCAGGCGACCACGACCGATGCCCCGACCAGGCGCGGCAGCACCCAGCTCAGCCCTTCCCGCAGCACATCGGGGGGCAGCGTCCACGGCACGGTCGCCGCGAGCAGCATTGCCACCGCCAGTTCGCCGGCGGCAATCCCCCGACGCAGCCCGGCCCGCAGGCAGCTGGCGGCGAACACGATCCCCCAGCCGGCGACCACCGCCGGCACTATCAGATGAGCCGGCGTGCAGTACCACCTGTGCCCGACGACGACAGCGACCAGTTCGAAGAGGATCCCGAAGATTCGCAGAACCGCGAAAACACGCGCGGCGGCCGCCTCGAGCGCGTTGAGCGCCAGATCATTCACAGTCCGGTAATTTCACCATCTGGAGGCTGACCATGTATAGGACCCACGCCTCCGCCCGCGCCGCGCGGGACCCTGCCAGATCCGGCTCGCCACGCCCGGGTGGCCCCTGGCCGCGTTCTCGGCCGCACCGATACCACCCATCCGGTATCGGTGCGGCCCGCGGCCGTGCCAGGAGCCACCCGGGCGCGGCTGTCTGATCGAACGACCTGTTGCCGGTCGCTCCTACACGCCCCCTGCCGCGACGAAGGTGTAGCCGAGGTTCTTGATCCCCGAGACGGTGTCACGCAGGTACGACGTCCCGAGGTAGGGATGGTAGAAGAAACTTGCGAACCCGTCCCGGACCACGAGGTTCCGCCTGGCCGAGTCGATCAGATCGGCTGGCAGCCGAGCCGGGTGGTTGTTGAACGGCTCCGGCTCGATGTTCCCGATGTTCTCCGGAATGACGTAGGTGCCGTACACGTCCGTGACGGGGTAGGGGAAGAACTGCCCGCTGAAGGTACTACTGTCAATCGTTCCCCCGGCAAGCTGGTTCCGGAAGTACAGCGCGCGTTCGTACCGTTTGGGGAATCTGGCGACCACGGCCCGGTAGTCGGCTGCCGATCCCGCGTAGTGCGGGAACTCGAACGTCGTCGGCGCGGGCAGGCCCGCGGCGGTGAAAGCGGTGGCCGCGCTGTCGATGCGACCGGCCGCCCAGGCCTGGCTGTCCTCGGGCACCGGGCCGTCGTAGACAACATTGTTCAGGGCGTCGATGTGGGCCCGGAAGAACTCGAAGTCGTCGGCGCTGACGCCCGAGTACGGATTCGCCACGTTCGAGTACTGATGGGTGTACCCGTGCATCAGCAGTGTCCCGCCCTTGCTCACCATGTACGTGAGTGCGCTGACCACGGCCGGCTCGTTCGCCAGGGTGATGTCGACCGGAGTGCCGTTGTTGTAGACGCCGTTGGGGTCCCGATAACGGGGGTAGACCGCCACGGAGAAGGGCACCTTGACCGACGACAGGTAGTCGGCTATCGAGCGCAGTTCGGCCGGATCCGCGTCCGGGCCGACGTCCTCGATCCGGACAAGGGCACGGTGCCGGGTCTGCGTGGCCGGAGCGAGCGCGTCGAAGAGAACGTCCGACAGAGCCAGATAGCGGTCGGTCATATCCGCATAGGAATAGGGGATCTCACCGATATAGGTGAGGTTGTTCGATCGCAGTGCCCAGGGGAATGTCGTCCCGTCGGCCCGGACAGCCTGGGCGAGCACCGTCGCCTTGGTGGTGTCCACGGTGGCGTAGTTCATGATTCCGCTGCCGTTGCCGGCGTACCGGGTCAGACTCGTGTTCTTGTAACGGACCGCCGCGACGGAGGAAAGGTCGAACTGGGACCAGTTCCAGCCATAGGTGGCGGTGAAAGTCGGCGACTGCGCGGTGAGCTGCCAGATGTTGTCGTACATCCACACCACTGGCCGGGTGCCGGCCAGCACGTCGGTGAGGAACGCGGTGGGCACCTGCTCGTCGTAGGTGGAGCCGATGTAGACGACGGCGGCGTAGCCCGCCATCTCACCAGCCGTATAGGCGGCCACCGGATGCGCCCGCCAGGTGCCGAAGTGGGAGACGAGGTTCGCCGTCTGGATGGCGTACTGCTCGCCGAGCCAGCCCCACTGGCCCGTGGTGTCGTACAGGACGAGCGTTCCGGCGGGGGCTGTCGCCACGGTGGTGATGGCGGCGGCGCGGATCCGCGCCGCCGCGCCAGGGGCGGGGCTCGCCGGCTGGGTGGTCGGCGCCGCACCGGCGCCCGGCGGCGGGACCGGCCGGGGCCCGCGTCGCGGGGGTGACACGGACGGTGGCGGCGGCGGAGCGACCAGCTTGCCGCCGGCCAGCGCCAGAACGTCGCCGCCGTGCCGCGCCGGCAGCCGCCTGGAGTGCGGCCGCTCGGCGTTTGCCGTCGTGGCCGTGCTGGTCAGCCCTACGACCAGCGCCAGCATGGCAAGTATGATCGGTATTACGACGCTGCGGGACCGGTGAGTGCGCACCTGCATCAGTCCTTTCCCGCATGGATCTGGCCGGTGGTCCGCAGGCTGGCCGGTGAACCGAGCCGGGGTACGAACTCGTCAACCGGCGGACCGAAACCGAAATAGTGGGCCAGCGCGGCAACGGTGCGCCGCGCCGCGCCGCCGTCGCCGTACGGGTTCACCACTTCCGCCATTGCCGCGTACGCGGCCGGGTCGTCCAGGAGCCGGCCGACGCTGTCGACGATCCGCTGGGGATCGGTCCCGACCAGCGCGACCGTTCCGGCTTCGACGCCTTCGGGGCGCTCGGTGTTGTCCCGCATGACGAGCACCGGCTTGCCGAGGCTAGGCGCTTCTTCCTGCACTCCCCCGCTGTCGGTGAGCACGATGGTGGCGCGGCTCATCAGGTGAGCGAAGGCCGCGTAGTCGGCCGGATCGGAGACGATCACGTTCGCCAGGCCGCTGACGATGGGCATGATCGCCGACCGCACGGCCGGGTTGCGGTGGATGGGAAAGACAATCAGGAGATCCGGCCGTTGCGTCGCGAGCCGCGCGAGCGCCTTTCCGACGTTGCGCATCGGCTCGCCCCAGGACTCCCGCCGGTGGGCGGTGACCAGGAGCACCGGCCGGTCGCCGGACGTGCCGCGCGCTATCTCCGCCAGCAGCGGGCTGTCCGTCGGCATCGGCTCTTTGACAGCCCAGAGCAGTGAGTCGATCACGGTGTTACCAATGACGAGCACCGTATCCGGCTTGACACCCTCAGCAATAAGATTGTCACGGCTTGTGATGGTGGGAGCCAGATGCAGGTCCGCGAGCTGGGTGGTGAGCCGACGGTTGATCTCTTCTGGGAACGGCGAGGCGGGGTCGTTGGTGCGCAGTCCCGCTTCCAGGTGCGCGACGGGGACACCGAGGTAAAAGGCGGCAAGCGCACCCGTGAAAGTTGTGGTCGTGTCACCCTGGACGATCACGATATCCGGTCCTACCTGCGCGATGGCGGCTTCCAGGCCGCCCAGCGACCGGGTGGTGACCCCGGCGAGTGTCTGGCCCTGCCGCAGGACGTCGAGATCGATGTCGGGAACGATGCCGAACAAGGTGTTGACCTGGTCGAGCATGCTCCGGTGCTGTCCGGTGACGGCGACGACCGGGTGAAAGTACGGCGAGGCCGCAAGCTCACGGACCACCGGTGCCATCTTGATTGCTTCCGGGCGGGTGCCATAGACCACCAGGACGGTACGGTGTGGCCCACCGCTGGGACGGGTCGATAACTTTCCGGCCATAACGTGTCCTTTCGTCGGTCCTTGTCCGTTTCGGGTCAGAGCTGACGCGATCGGCGGGGAGAGCGCGGCGGGGAGAGCGCGGCGGGGAGAGCACGGCAGGGACAAGCAGCACGAGGGAAGATCATGAAGGCGGGCGGGGAGCGGGGGGAGCCGTGCCGACCGTGACCCGGCGGAACTCCACTTCGGAGTCCTCGCAGTACAGCCCCACGGCTCCGGCGAGATAAGGGCGCTCCGCGTCGGTCAGATCGGCGGTCGGTACGCCATCGACGGCAACAGTGATTGCGCCGCCGACCTGAACGATCTCGATCGCGTACCAGGTCGCGACGGCGGCATGCGGCATTTCGCCACTGGCGAGGAAGCGCTGCCCGCCGGGATAGGCGGGGTCCTGCTTCGTGAGTTCCCAACCATTGGTTTTGAGGGTAAAAGCATAGAAATGACCCGTATCAGCGTAATGCCACAGAAGCCAGCCGACCTCCCAGGGATGCGGCCCAGGCGCACGCAGCTGGCGGAGGGTACGCAGCTGTGCGGTCACGCGGACGTCGGTGCTATGGTCCGCGCCGATCACAAGTGACGCGTGGGTGGTGTCGGGAGCCAGCGCCGGCTTCGGGGCAAGGGAGATCACCTCTTCACCGTCGACCTCCCCCGCGGTGGTCCTGCCATAGCCGTCGAAGACAGCCAGCCACCTGCCGTGGCGGCTGCCATCCACCCAGCGCGTCATCGCGTCGTCCTCCTGGAACAGGCGGGTCAGCCGCCACAGCCCGAGCAGACCGGCCACAAGGAGCAGGCTGGCCAGGACAATGAGAGCGAGGATGAGCAGCCGGCCGAACAGCCCGGATCCGGCGGGCTGCCCGCCCTGGCCGAGATCCGTGCTCTCGGGCGGCTCAGCGGACAGCAACGGCCGCACCGGTCTCATCCATCAACCGTGACCGGCTCGCTGGCGTGGTCCCGCGATGCCACCGCGTCGGCGCCAGCGGCGCCCGCCGTGCTTGCCGTGCTTGCCGTGCTCGCCGTGCTCGCCGCCACCGCGGCCGTACTCGTCCCCGCGGTCAGGGCGGCTGCGCTCAGGCGTTCTTCCGGACTGCGGGCGGTCTTGTGCCAGCTGTTGCGGCCACTGAGAATCCGGGCGATCGCCCACCAGCCGGCGACGAACCAGACCAGGGCGTACACCATGTAGAGGTGGGCATAACCGATCAGCCGTAGGAGGCCGAACCCGGAGATCGGCTCCTGCCGGCGGTAGACCAGGCCGCAGAGCATGGCCGGAACCGTGGCCAGCAGGTAGGCGCCGACGAACAGGCGCGGATCGGGGCTGGGCCCACCGGCGAGCCAGTCGGCCGTGACCGCGGCCGTCGAACATCCAAACGCGAGTGTGAGCAGGGACGCCAACACAATCAACAACGGGCTCGACAGGTGGAACAGCATGTCGGGCAGCGTGCGGATCCGCGCATCCCGAATCACCTGTGGTATCAGCCGCCATGACTGCAGGTGCCCCTGGAACCAGCGGGAGCGCTGGCGCAGTAGCCGGCGTAGTTTCACCACCCCCTGCTGGTGGACATCAGCCTGTGCGCAGAACCGGTTACGCCAGCCCGCGAGCAGCAGCCTGACCCCGAGATCGAGATCCTCGGTGAGGCTGTGGCTCCACGGCCGCGGGCCGAGCGACCGAAGCGCCGAAAGGCGGACGAACTGGCCGTTGCCGCCCAGCCCCACGTTGTCGACATGGGCCCGACCACGCTGGAAGATGTCGGTATAGATCACGAACTCCATGTCCTGCATGCGGGCCAGCAGGTTGCCATGCCGGTTGTTAATGCGGACGCCCGTCTGCACACCTGCCGTACGCGGGTCGCTGAAGTACGGCGCGACGGCATCGATGGCATGGGAATCGAGGCGCCCGTCCGCGTCGACGACAACGACGATCACATCGTCCGGGTCCCGGACGGCGATCTCATCACGATCGGCGAGGTAGGCGATGGCGGCGTTCAGCGCCGCGCCCTTGCCTGACCGCGCGTTGGGCGGCTCGCGCCGTAACAGCCACCGCCGCTCGTCCCGGAAGCCGCGCACGATGCTGGCCGTCGCGTCGTCCGAGCCGTCGTCGACCACCAGGACTCGGATGTCCTCCCTTGCCGTGGCGAGCAGCCGCCGCACGCTTGCCCCGATCACCGCCTCCTCGTTGAGGCAGGGCATGATGAACACGTAGAACAGGCCGCTGGGGGTAACGGCCGGAGGCTGCTCGCGAGTACCCGACAACAGCAGCATCGCCATCAGGTAGAGGAAACCCATGAGGATCAACCCGGCGGCCAGCGGCCACGCGGCGTCGAGCGCGCCGCCGGGTAAGGACACGAGTAGCGCCACCGGGGACCGGACGGCCGCCGTGCCGTGGGCCTGTGCCTGCGCGGCCGCCGGGACAGCCAGGTACCCGGCAACGGGCGGGAGCAGGCCCGCGTGCCACAGCACCCGCGGCCGGACCGGGCCGGACGCGACCGGCCGACGGCGTCCGGGGGCCTCCCGTAACCGACATGCGAAACCACCCAGCAATCCTGTCGAAACCATGACATCACGTACACGGCCTGACCGACTCATCAACGGATCCTTCGCCCAGCTGGCCGGCCGACTTTCTCGGCCACGGTGAAACGCCCGGTCGACGCGCGCGCGAGGCGGCCGCGAGCGCGCAGGAAAATGGCCAGAAAAATACATGCGACGCCGGCTGCCAGATACAGCACGAATACCAGTCCGACAATTTCCTCTAACACATCAGACAGCACGTGGAAAACCTTGGAAACAGCGCTTCCAATTAACGCGTGATCGACGGCACGCGACACGAACATAGCTTCTCCATAAAGGCATACGCGCCCATGACAAAAAGGGCGCATACCCATGGCCAAGCAGCCCCGGCCTGCGTGGATGGTGCTCACCAACCAGCTATGAGAGCTACTCGACCAGCCGTGGAAAAACCCGCGGACGGGCGACGCGAATCGCCCGTCCAAGCGGAGGACTGCTGCCTTGCCACGCCTCGGCAGGTGACTGGCCGGCTATAACGGCAGCAGGATTCCCGAACCGCCGCCGTCAGACAGGTCGTACCATCTATCCCATCCCCCTCGGCCCTGGCCACCCGAGCGCTCGGCGAGGTGCTGGTGGCACCCTCAACCACGCGCCGGGAAATGGCGCCCCCTCGAATCCACCGTTCGCAGAACAGCTTTGCATGAAATGCTGCCGAACGCAAAGGGCTTCGTGAAACTCTCCTGTCATCTTGTTGGCGCATCTCCACCAGTTACCACGCAGAGCTACCATCAAAACGAACATATGACACTGCCGGCAGCAATAAATTGATCAACATTCACCCGCGAGAGACACCGGGCAGCGCACGTCATACCCGCCTAGCAGGCAGAACAGAAAATCTGAAAACAACACGTAAGCAGATGAATGCGGAGCGCCAGCAGGCACCCATAAGCACGGCAATCGAAATCCGTCACACAAAGTAGCATTGGAGGAGAGGCCGCCACCCGCGGGCAGTCCGGAATCACCGAAAGACCGCGCGAGAACCAGGAACTTTATCTGCCTGCCAGTTGACTCACTCGTGCGGTTGTGCCTCGTTCCCATGCCCGTCGCGGTATCCGGGCAGCGCGTCCCGCAACCGGTCCGCGTCGCTGTCGGCCAGGGTGAAGCGCTGGCGCGCCTCGTCCAGGCTGACAAGCCGGTAGCTGGCCGTCGCGGTGGCCATCGTGGCGCCGTCCAGATCGAGGATCTCGGAGGTGGCATGAGTGAGCCCGGTACCGGCCTGTTGCCCCTCCCGCGGCGGCCGCATACGGGCTATGCAGTCGTACGTCCTGCCGACGAACATCGGCGAGACGTAGCGCACCTTCAGCACCGTGGTGAACGCGGTGCGGCCGGTCTGGAGCACGATCAGGTTACCCATGATCTCATCGCAGACCACCCCGATCAGGCCACCATGCACGATGCCGGGGTACGACTCGTGTGCCCGCCCAAAATCGAAGCGAGCCTGCAGCCCCTCGGGATGGGTCCGCAGCTGCAGCGCAAGGCCCTGATCATTGTACGGCGAGCAGCCGAAACACTGGTAGTCCGGCAGCACCGCCCAAGGGGCCTTGACCGGGCTGCCGGGGCGCTCGCCGCGCGCCGCCTGCGCACCGGAGCTGATCGGGCCCGAAGCCGTCGGCTGGGAGATGGTCATGCGCAGGCCCCGATCCGGTCGAGGCGACATGCATGAGCGGCCGGGTCGGCGGTCGGCATCCTGATCTCCCTTGTTGGCCTGGTGTTGTTGGCCTGAGCTGCTCTCGCCGGGCCGACGGACGTGGGATCGCGGTTGTGCGCACACCTCCGGCGGCCCCAGGGGAATCTAAGCGGATCCGCGGCGCGGAGCACCGGGAATCGCCTGCCCCAATCCCACGATCAGGCTGCTTGATGAGCGGAGCCCGTCAACGGAGCCCGCAGCCGGCCACCGCCGGTGGCGGCTGTGGGAGGCCACCGGCGAGGATGGCCGGCATGTTCGCTCATCGGAGCCAGGACCATCGGAGCCAGGACCGTGGTCGGCGCGGGTCTGCCGCATGGCCCACGGCTGTCGCGGCCTCCGTCACCGTCATGGTTGTGCTCGCGGCCCTCCTCGGCGGATGCGGCGGCACCGGCCACGGCGGCCGGAGCAGCCAGGGCAACGGGACCAACCAGGGCAACGGGAGCGGGCCGGGCGGACAGGGGGCCGGCCGGGACGGCGCCGGGGTGGGCGCCGACTTCGACGTCCGGGCCGAGAACGCGAAACCCGGTGGTGACTGCGGGCTGGCCCGGCTCGGCTACAACCACGCGGTGGAAGGCTGGCTTGACCACACCAGCATCCGCTCGGGGGACGAACTTCGCCTGTTCGCCTCCACGACCGCGGCCACCGTCACGGCCACCGTCTTCCGGATCGGCTGGTACGGCGGACGGACCTGCCGCCTGGTCACCGAGGTGGGCCCGTTGCCCGGCCGGGTGCAGGCCCCCGCGTCCCGCGACCCGTCGACCAACACCGTCAGCACGGCCTGGGAGCCGACCACGACGTTCGCGACGAACAGCTGGCCACCGGGCGCGTATCTGATCCGCCTGGACGACTCCGAGGGCTTCCAGACCTACGTCCCGTTGACCGTTCGCAACCCGGCGATGTCCGGGCGGGTGGTGCTGCTCGCGGCGGTGACAACCTGGCAGGCGTACAACGCGTGGGGCGGCTACAGCCTCTACCACGGTCCGAAGGGATTCGCCGACCGGGCGCGGGCCGTGTCGTTCGACCGGCCGTACGACTACGGTGACGGCGCCGCGGACTTCACCGGGAACGAGGCCCCCGTCATCATCCTCGCGGAAAAACTCGGCCTGCCCGTCGCCTATGCCACCGACATCGACCTGCATGCCGACCCGGCGCTGTTGGACGGCGCCCGCGCGGTCGTCTCCATGGGGCATGACGAGTATTACTCGCCCGCGATGCGGGACGCGTTGACACGGGCCCGTGACCGCGGGGTGAACCTGGCCTTTCTCGGGGCGAACGCGGTGTTCCGCCGGATCAGGCTCGGGCCGACGCGCGTCGGGCCGGACCGGCTGGAAACCGGCTACAAGATCGCCGCCGAGGATCCGCTGAACGGCGTCGACAACGCCGCGGTGACCGCGAACTGGCCGTCCCCGCCGGACGCGAGTCCGGAGAGCTCGCTCACCGGTGGCATGTACCAGTGCAATCCGGTACATGCCGACCTCGTGGTCCGCGACCCCGGGCACTGGCTGCTCGCCGGCGCCGCGGTGACGGCCGGCAGCCGCATCCCGGGGATGATCGGATCCGAGTACGACCGGGTCGACCGCGCGTATCCGACACCACCGCGGATCGAGGTTCTCGCCCATTCGCCGGTGGTCTGTCACGGTCGGCCCGACCATGCCGATGTCAGTTACTACACGGCCGACTCGGGCGCGGGCGTGTTCGACGCGGGTACCAGCGCGTGGGTGTGCGCGGTGACCGATGTGTGCGGGTCCGGCGCGGCCGGGCCGGTGGTGCGGGACTTCGTCACCACCGTCACCACCACGATGCTGACCACATTCGCCCAGGGCCCCGCGGGCCACCAGCATCCGGGTGCCCAGTCCGTACCGGACGACGACGCCGGTGGTGGTGGGAATCCGGGCAGCGAACGGTAGGCCGGCCGGCCATACATAGGGAGGCAGTAGGGATAGGGGACGCGGCGTTGAGCTGCGCCGGGAGCTGTGCCGGGCCACCAAGCCTGATCACTGGTCCGGGCGCGATACCGGCGGCGCCTGGGAGCGATGCCCGAAAGCGGGGCAGCGATATCCATCCGAGCCTCTCGTTCCCCTCGTGGCAGCCCAAAGAGCACAATACGGACCGTGGAAGTCGTCATCTCGTTACAGGGCGGCGGTGGCTGGCCGGACGGCAGCGTCGCGCCGTTGGGGACCTGGCTTGGCCGGGAGCGGGAACTCCGCGGCCGGGTCCGCCGTGCTCCGGCCGCGGCGCCACCGCCGGCGGTCATGGGCACGGCCACGGATCTGCTCACCGTGGTCCTGGAACCGGGAGGGGTTGCCACCGTGCTGGCCGCCGCGCTGGTGGCGTGGGTGCAGCGCCGAACCAGCAACCAGACCGTGACCATCACCCGCCCCGATGGGACCACCCTCACGGTGGCGGCCGAACACGTCCGCGGGCTGGACGCGCGACAGGTGAACGAGCTGGCCCAGCAGCTCGCCCGGTCGCTGGAACCCGGCGAGCCGATCCCCGGCGAGCCAACGCGGCCTCCCGCCGCACCGGCCGGATAACGCCCGGCAGAACGCCCGGCACCAGGGGCACACAGGGCTGGCCGGACGGAGGAGGGCTCGGACGGATGGCGGCACCGCGGCAGCTGCCGCTCGGCGACCTCGCCGGGATGGGCGCACGGGCGGTCCTGGTGGGAACGAGCCGCCACGCCGACGGGTCACGTCTGCCGGATCTGCCGTCGGTGGCAACCACGGTCGAGGATCTGCGGCGGGCGCTGGAAGAGGTGTGCGGCATGGCGCCCGCGAACATCCACACGATCGTCGATCCCGTCGACGAAGGCGCCGTGCTCGACGCGGTGGAGGCCGCGGCCGCGCAGGCGGGCGGCGTCGTCCTGTTCTACTTCGCGGGGCACGGCCTGCTCGGGCCCGGGGATCGGCTGTACCTGGCCACGCATGCCAGCCTCGCTGGCGACCGGGTCGCCCGGTCCGTCTCCTACCAGACTGTCCGGGACATTCTCGCGGAGCTGCCGGCCAGCACCGTGGTCGTGCTCGACTGCTGCTTCTCCGGCCTGGCGGACGCGACAGCCCACGGCCGGCAGCGTGATCCCTATGCCTCCGCCCGGCCGCGCGGCAGCTACCTGCTGACCTCGGCATCCCACTACGCCGTCTCCTACGCCCCGCCGGGCGAGCGCCACACCCTGTTCAGCGGCGAGCTGCTGCGGCTGCTGCGCGAGGGTGACCCGGCCGGCCCGGCCCGGTTGACCCTCGACCACATCTACGGGCGCCTCGACCGGCGGCTGCAGGCAACGGCGGCGCGGCCGCACCGGCAGAGCGACGGCCGGGCCGGTGAACTCGTCCTCGCCGCGAATCCCGCCTACCAGCGGCCCGTCCCAGCGCGCGATGACGTGTCCGCTGACGGGTCAGCCGAGCCGCTGGACGACTCCCCGTGTCCCTATCCGGGGATGGAGCCGTTCCAGCCAGACGACCACGAACGGTTCTTCGGCAGGGAGGATCTTGTCCGCCGGCTGCTCGGGGACGTCACCGGGAACGGCCCCGCTCATCGCCCGCTGGTGCTCGTGGGGTCCTCCGGCGTGGGCAAGTCCTCGCTCCTGCGTGCCGGGCTGCTGGCCGCGCTGGACCGCCGGCACGAGGCGGACCGGACGAGCCCCTGGCCGGCGGTGCTGCTGCCCGCGCCGGGAGCCCAGCCGATGCGGGCGCTCGCCGAACGCCTGGCGGCGGCGGCCGGAAAGCCCCTGGGGGATGTGGAACGGCAGTTGCTGGCCGGGCGGTTACCCAGCATGGCCGAACGGCCCGGCGGGTGCGCGGTCCTCGTCGTCGACCAGTTCGAGGAGGTCTTCACCCGGTGCGCGGACCCCGGCCAGCGGGCGCGATTCATCCGTGTCCTGTGCGGTGACCCGGATGGCCCCAGCGACACTGGTCGCCCTGGTGGCCCCCGTGACGCTGGTGGCCCCGGCACCGCTCCGGGCCGCGTCCAGGTGGTGCTCGGGCTCCGGGCGGATCACTACGGAAGCTGCCTGGAACATCCCGAGCTGGTCCGCGCGCTGCGGGACGGCCAAGTGACGCTACCGCCCCTGGACGATGCCGGGCTGCGGGCAGTCATCGAACGCCCCGCCCACGCGAGCGGTCTGGTCCTGCAACCCGGGCTGACCGACCTCCTGCTCCGGGACCTCCGCGAGGGCGGAGCCGCCACGCTCGGCGCGGCCCTGCCGTTCCTGGCGCACGTGCTGCGCGCCACCTGGACCAGGCGCAGCGGCCGCACCCTCACCCTCGCCGGCTACCAGGCCACCGGCGGTATCTGGCAGTCGGTCACCCGCACCGCCGAGGAGATCCACGACTCGCTCGCGGAACCCGGCCGGGTGGCCCTGCGCGAACTGTTCGTGCGGATGGTGTATCTGAGCGGCGGCGATGGGGAGGCGGTGCGGCAGCGCATCGACCTACGCGAGATGGCCCACGGTCGTTCCAGCGTGCAGCGCCAGCTCATCACGCTGGTGTGCGACCGGTTGGCGCAGGCCCGGCTGGTCACCGTCGACGACGGCGGGGCGCAGCTCTCCCACGAGGCGCTGCTGCGTGCCTGGCCGCGGCTGCGTCGATGGATCGACGAGGATCGCGCCGGGCTGCTCATCCGCCAGCAGCTGGCCGACGCGACGGATGCCTGGCAGCGCGCCGGTCGCGATCCGGCGTTCTGCCATCGCGGCGTCCGGTTGGCGGCGGCCCGCGAATGGGCCGCGGACGCCCGGCACAAGCGCCTGTTGCGAGTGGCCGACCAGGAGTTCCTCGACGCCAGCATCCGAATGGAACAGGCCGAACAGGCCCGGGAGCGCCGGCGGATCCGCCGGCTCAGGCAGATCCTTGCCGGCCTGGCACTTGCCCTGTGCCTGACGGCGCTGGCCGCCGGCCTGGCGTTCCAGCAGCGTTCCAGCGCGCGGCGCAGCAGCCAGGCCGCGACCGTCCGCCAGCTGCAGGCCGCGGCGATCTCGGCTACCGGCACCGAGCCACGGTCCGCGCTCCTGCTCGCGGTGGAGGCGTACCAGCGGGACCCGTCGGCGACCAGCCGCGCGGCGCTGCTCGATGTCCTGGCGGGAACCCAGTTCTCCGTGGCTGTCGAGGGCCTGCCGAACGTCGTCACCACGCTGACCCACAGCCGGGACGGCCGAATTCTGATCATCGGTACCGGTGACGGCACCGCGCAGGTCTGGGACGTCTCCCAACCTGGCCATCGTCGCAAGATCGCCGACGTGGTTGCGCACAGCCCGCCGACGTTCACCCAGGGTGTGACGGCGTCCTGGCTCGACGACGGTGGGCGTCTGCTGTACCTGCTGGGCCAGGACGGCGTCCTGGGGATGTTCGACCTGGCGGACCCCGCGCATCCCGTCGGCCTGGGAACCGTCAGCGGGATGGGGACAGTCATCCAGAGCGCGGCCGCCAGCCCCGACGGACGCACCCTGCTCGCCTCCGACCTCGGTGTGCCCTCGCTGTGGGCGGTGGGTGCCCGTCCCCCGGAGGCGACCCGCCTGGCCCGGTTACCCCGCCACGACGGCCCGCTCAACACCGCCGTGTTCTCCCCCGACGGACGGCTGCTGGCCCTCGGCTGGCAGGACGGAACCACAGAGGTATGGGATGTGACGGACCGTTCCCACCCGCGCCGGCAGGCGGTCCTCGCCCCAGCCGGCCGTCCCGCGGTGCTGTCCGCAGCCTTCAGCCCCGAGGGGCACACGCTGGCCACCGGGACGGACGACGCGCAGGCACGGCTGTGGGATCTGACCGACCCCACGCACCCGTACCAGACAGCCGGCCTGAGCGGCCACGGCGGCGCCGTACGCGCGGTCGTCTTCAGCCCGGACGGCGGGAGCCTGGCCACGGGCAGCACGGATCGCAGCGTCGTGTTGTGGGACGTCGCCGATCGAGCGGCACCGGTACGCACCGCCGTATTCACCGGGCACCGGAACCTGATCCGGGCGGTGGGCTTCTCCCCGGACGGTCGCACGCTGGCCACCGGGGGAAACGACGACACCGTGCTGTTGTGGGCGCTGGCGGACCGGCTGGCTCCGGCACGCTCGGCACAGCCGATCGCCGCAACCGCTCCATCCCCGCCGAATCCATACGCCCCGCTGGCGTTCTCCACGCTCGACCCGGCTGGCAGGCTGCTGGCGGCCTGGGCTTCCGGCGGTCGACCCGTGCTGGTGAACCTGACAGGTCCGGCAACAGGTCAAGACGCCGGCACCATCGACGTCCCGGGCAACCCGAGGGTGGCCTTCGCCCCGGACGGCCGCGCTCTCGCCACCGGGGCGCATGACGGGACCGTGGCTGTCTGGGACATCTCCGACCCCGCGGCGCCGGTGTCGACAGCGCGGTTCCGCGCCGCCGACGGTCCTGACTTTGTCGAGGACCTGGCGTTCTCGCCTGACCACAGGCTCATCGCCGTGAGCCTCCTGGACGGGCCGACAACCGTCTGGGACATCTCCGACCGGGGTCATGCCACCCGGGTGTCCACCCTCACCGAGAAGCACACCGCGAACTGCCCGGTGGCGTTCGGGCCGCGGGGACGTCTCCTGCTGTGCGGTGGGCGCCTGTACGACATGGCCGATCCCCGCCGTCCGAAGCCGCTGAGCAGCCTCACCGAACCGGACCACCCCCACGTCCAGATCTCCGGCAGCGCCCGTTTCTCCCCCGACGGAAACACCCTGGCGGCCAGCGGGCTGAAGAACACCTACCTGTTCGACGTCTCCTCGCCCGCCGCGCCGGTCTTCCGAGCGACAGTCAGCACGGATGCGTCGGTGCCCTTCATCATGTTCAGCCCGGACGGACGCATTCTCGCCACCGTCGACGGCGGCGACGAAGTAGCGCTGTGGGACGTGACCGTCACCGCCGCGCCCCACCGGGTCACGGCGGTGACCCTGGCGAACTATCCGCGCGGCGTGGCGTTCTCCGACCACGGCGACACGCTCACCACCTACGATGAGTCCGGCAATGTGGTCAGGTGGAACACCGCCCCGCTGCGCGCGGCGGTGACGGACCCGGTGGCCCGTGCCTGCCGCCTGGCCGGGGCCAATCCGACCCAGCCGGAATGGTCGGCCATCGCCCCCGGCGTCAGCTTCGGCCGGGTGTGCCCGAACCTCCCCGAAGCACCGTCGCCGCCGATCATCCCGATCGTCACTCGTCCCTCACCGGTACCGGCGGGAAGCTGACCGCTGCCGGTGGCGTTCCTTCAACCCACCGAAGCAGGTCCGTCGGGCTGCCGGCCCGCCCATCATGTCGTTGACAAGCACCAGCTCAAGATTGGAGTAGTGCGGGGTCAGCAGCGAGCGGACGCTGGTCGCCACGCTTGCCGCTTCGTTGTACGCGGGGCGGGCACACCGAGCCGGGGTACCGTCGCGGATCCGAGCAGCGAGTCCAGCCGTTCCCCGCGGATCATGTACCGGTACCGGACCAGCTCCCGGCCCGCGCCGCAGAGCAGGAGTGTCTAGTAGCCGTTCACGACGACGAAGTACCCGACACCACCTAGATCACTCCCGACAGCAACGCCACCGGCACATCGGACGGGCTCACGGCGTCGATGCCAGGTACGGGAGATCCAGCACCTGACAGGCCATGTCCGCGGTTACAACGGCCGGCATAGGCGCACAGGGCAGCGGCGGGCGTCCTGAAAGGCCTGAGGATACCAGAGCAACTCACAGGCTAGGAGCGCCCGGCAATAGGGGCGTGGATCAAGGAAGGTGGGTGGGGTACGTAGATCGCCAGGCGGAGGAGGAAGACGCCCTGGTTGTGGGCGTCGACCGACGACAACGCCGCGAGCTACGTGGCCCACCCACGTGACGCCGCTCCCCTATTGCCGGGCGCTCTGAGGTCCAGGATGCGCACCGGCTGGCCCGTCCACCGGTCCGGCGCCGCCGTAGCGATCACCGCACCCTCGGGACACTCCGGGGTGGGCTCGGCCGCGTACCGGACGTGCGCCGACGCCCAGCCGGTATCGCGGGCCAGCGCGACCGCGGCCGCCAAGTCCAAGTCCACAATCGTCACCGCCTGCAGCGCGGCGATGTGCTCCGCAGTTCCCGGCCGGGCCCGGTCCGCCTCCACCAACGCACACGCCGGGGCATACAGGAAATGGCCCGGCACGGTGTGGGCGCGCTGGATCAGCCGGGAGGCCAGCCTGTTGCCGTAGCCGGCCAAGACCATCGCCGTCTCGTCCAGCACCACATGCAGCGCGTCACTCACCGCACCAACTCCCGCGCCAGCCGACGGTCCAGCTCGGCATCGGCCTGCGCGGCCTCCTCTTCCGTCGGGTCGTAGCCGCTCCACTCCCGCAGCACCGCCCGTGCCCGCTCGGCGCGCTCCGCTCGTTCAGCTGGCGTCAGCAGCGTGCTCGCCAAGCGCGCCAGATACGCCCGCAACGACAGCCCCTCCGCCGCAGCCACCTCCGCCAGCCGATCCCGCGCCTCCGCCGGAATCCGCACATTCGCATCCGCCACCACAGCCTCCTCTCAGGCCGCTCCCCACAGGATACGGGTACGCAAACGTATCCAGGACCCGTCCGGATCGATGCTGGAGCATCACATCCAGGGCAAAGCACCCGGCCCAAGTACGGGCCACTTCTTCACCGCCCTCAGCGGTACGGACGGGCGTCCCCGCCGCGGGCCGATCCCAGTAGCGCCTCGACCACCGCTGTCCGGTATGGCGCGGCGATCCGTCCGAGGCCGTTCGGATCGGCCGTGCGGACCACGCCCCACCGGCTTCGACGGCAACGGCGACCGGATGCGCGTCAGCGAGCATCTCCGCGCCCACCGATATCCCGGCCAGCAAGGCACCGACCGGGCCGCCAATCGTACGGGGAAGAGCAGTGGGGCTTTCCGCGTAACGGCTTGTTGCGTTCTGTAGCCATGTTGTTCGATTGTGCTCGATGTGGAGGAGGATGAGCGCAGCGGCGACGATCCGGCCGATCCTCCATGGGCAGAGGCTGACGTTGCGGAGAGCTTTGAACGTTGTTTTGAGTAAGGAGTTCCCGCGCTCACCGACAGCCCGCTTGCCATTGCGTGTTTTGTTGTGAGCCTCCCGGCCGTCCGTGAGCTGTCCACCCGCCGGCTTCTTGATCGCTAATGGGATGTCTGTTGCGTCGAGCCACCGCGAGACGTGGCGGATGTGGGCTGCTGCCCTGGTCAGATAGCCAGAGCGAACTCGGCGAAGGCGCCGGTGAGTCGGCGACGGGGTTCGGTGTCGACGGCGAGTTCGTAGTGTCCGCGGCGGATGTGCTGGACATGTCCAGAGCCGATCACCTGGGCGGAGCGGAGACGTTTCAGGCTGCGCATCGGCCGGAGCCGGGCTTTCAACCTGCCGTGATCGGCTTCGGTCGGGTTGTTGCCTGGCGGCGTCGACGTGCTGTGCGGCGGGGAGCTGCTCCTCGAGCACCCGTGGCTACGTAGCCGGCGGCTCGGTCGATGGTCGCCTCAACGTGTCGGCGGCCGTGGGACAGCGCCCGGGTGAAGAACCGGCGGGCCGCGGCCAGGTCCCGACGTTCGCAGGCAAGCACGTCGATGACCTGGCCGAACTGGTCGACTGCCCGGTACAGGTAGGCCCGTCAGCCGACGACTATGACGTACATCTCATCGGCGAACTATCGATCCCCAGGCAGGTGGCGACACGGCCGGACGGCGTCCATCAGAAGCGGCTGAACGCTGCACCCAGCGTGACAGCGTCAACAACGATGCCGCGCTCGGCGAGCAGTTCCTCAACCTCTCGGTAGGACAAGGCGTAGGCAAATACCAGCGCCGCCAGCACGATCACTTCTGGCGGGAACCGGAACGCGGCGAACTCCGAGACCGGAACCGCCGGATGGACACGACGACGATGCACCACCCGATCATGCCCGACGAGCCCGGCCACCGTGCCCAGCCAACGCAACAGCGTCCAGCCAATCGACAGCCGGACCGGGGCGCAGATATACCGAAAGGCGACATCGAAGGCTGGAAGCCCCCAAAAGTTACCAAGTTTCTTTCATTGTCGAGGATTGGTGGCGGCCTGCCGTGGTAGGTGTTGATAGCAGGAACACAGCCAAGTGCTGACGGATCCGGCCCACGCCAACAGAAAGATGTCTCCATGCCATCCCTTCCCGCAGCGTCTCGTTGCGGGTAAATCTATGGAGGTGACCCATGTTGGTCACTACTGTCAAAGCGCCATCACCGCTCGAACCCAGTCCTAGCCAGCCAGACGGGCTACCTGTCTACCCAAACTTGGTTGCTGATCTCCTACAGGTGCAAGTCCATCCCAACGATACTGTCGCTCATGTGCTGGCGACTTGCGCAGGGTACGCATATGAGAGGGTAGACTCCGCACGGACAAAGGACGGCGGCAGCACATTTTCGGAGACCATGGCCCGACTGGGACTCGAAGGTAACCGCTGTCGCATTGTCGCAGACTATGTTGACGGGATGCTGCTGTGGTCCACGGCCTTTATTCTACAAAGTCAAGATGGTAGAATTGGAATTCTCGCCTACCGTGGCACAGAGCCAACAAATCTTCTAAACTGGTTCGCCGTCGCCGACATCGAGCCAGAGGACTTCAAAATCTGCGTCGGCAACGAACAAGATCCAAAGAACTACTTCGACGTGCACGCCGGATTTTACCGGAACACACGGGCGACCAGCGATAAGATTGTAGAGATTCTGCGTGCCGCCCTGCAACCTGTGACGAATGAGGGTGCGGTAAACATCCTAGGGGAGAGAGACCGGCAGGTTCAACCGCTGGAGCGGCTCTACATAACAGGCCACAGCTACGGCGCAGCCATCGCCTCGATGATGGGAATCATGCTGAAAAACAACGCCCGCTATCAGGACGTCGGCCAGATACTCCATGCAGTATATACTTTCGGCCAGCCAATGATCGGCTCACCCGCGCTGGCTTTGGCATGTAAGAGGCATGAGTTCCTGGGCAGAAACGTAATCCGCTACGTGTATCGTAACGACCCTGTACCGCGTCTTCCTCCTTCGGCATCCGGTCATTTCGCCCACTATCCTGAGCACGAGTTGAGGTACAGTAGGAAATGGCCGTGGATCGAGAGTCCGGCATCGTCGCAGACGAACGACCTCTTCATAGCCCCCGAGGCGCTTCTCGGATTCGTGGAACGCCAGATGTGGCTGCTACGGCACCTGCATCCTCAGTATTCGGTCGTTGACCACCTGCCGCAAAACTATATTGCGGCCCTTATTCCGCCAGGCATAAGGAATGAGTTCGGGGAGCTACCCCTACCCTGACGATCAGTAGTGGGACATGGTCATCCCCTTACCCTGCAACATCTTTGTTTGCAACAGCCGATGAACCAGAGCGGGATGCCACCCGCCGTATGACGGTAACATTCACGCCTGTCCGAGAGATGCCCGGACGCGGCACTTTCTGGTTCGCCCCTTGCCAACACCCCGGGTTGCACCTCGTCCACGACTTGCTCCTAGGACACATCGAAAGACGACCACACATGTGAATCCACAATCGATCGGTCACATAGGTGGTATGCCACTGGGCAACCACTCGACACGGGTAAGTATTCGGTAAACCCGTGGGATCTTCGAGCCCGCACCCCGGCTGACCTGCGCAGACGTCCTGGCGCCCCACGGCATGACCGAATACTTACCGACACGGAAACCTAAAAAGGAACACTCATGGCAACCTACGGTTCGGGAACGACACCTCACCAACCGCTGCACTGCATCATCCCCCCGATCTGCTGGCCCGACTTGTCGGTGAAGGCGAAACCGAGCAGGTGCGGGCTGCGGCGCTGCGCACCCTGCAGCTAGACCACTCGTTCCGGCTGGCCCGCGCCGAGACAGCCGCCCGGTCCGGCGGCCCGACAGCCCGGCGGATCACCTTCGGCCGGCAGGGCGGCCGGCCTCAGCGCACCATCTACGACCAGCAGCAGCAGAGTCAGACGCTAGGCACCCGGGTACGAGGCGAGGGCGAGCAAGCAACCGGCGACCCAGCCGTCGACGAAGCCTACGACGGCTTCGGCATGACCTACGACTTTTACTGGCGCGTCTTCCAACGCGACTCCATCGACGGCCAAGAGATGCCTGCACGGCGCAGTCCACTACGCCGAGCACTACGACAACGCCTTCTGGGACGGCGCTGAGATGTTCTTCGGCGACGGCGACGGCCAGATATTCACTCGGACCACCGCGGGCATCGAGGTGATCGGCCACGAACTCACCCACGGCGTAACCCAACATGAAGCGAACCTGACCTACAGCGGCCAGTCCGGAGCCCTCAACGAGTCCCTCTCCGACGTGATGGGCAGCCTGGTCAAACAGTTCCGGCTCAGCCAGAAAGCCTCCGACGCCGACTGGCTGATCGGCGCGGACATCGTCGGACCCGCCCTCCAACCAGCCCTGCGGTCCATGAAAGCACCCGGCACCGCCAACCCACACGACAACCAGCCCACTGACATGAACCACTACGTCCACACCGCCGACGACAACGGCGGGGTGCATCGCAACTCCGGCATCCCCAACCGCGCCTTCTACCTCGTCGCCGATGCCCTCGGCGGCTTCGCCTGGGAAGTACCCGGCACCATCTGGTATACCTCGCTCTTGGACCCCCAGCTACCCCCAAACGCCGAGTTCCGCGACTTCGCCCGGATCACTCTCCGCCACTCCCGGCAGATCTACGGCCCGACCAGCGACGAAGCACAGGCGGTCCAAAACGGCTGGGAGGCGGTGAAGGTCCCCATAGCCTGACAAGCCCTCATCCGCTGTGTCCCCCACCCAGGCTCGAGCTGCCCGACCTCCGCGACCGCGGGACCATCAACAGATGCGCGTGGAACTCGAACGCAGCGGCGGCTTCGCCGGCCTGACCCTGCGGGCCGTGCTCGACACAGACCAGCTCCCCCCGGACCAGGCCAGAAAGACCGAAGTCGCACTTAACACCATCAGGTGGGACGATCAGCCCCCATCCCCGAAAGGCGCGGACTACTATCAGTACCAGCTCACAGTCACCGACCCCACCGGCCGACAGCGTTCCACCACCCTCTACGAGCCGCAGATACCCACCACGCTGCGGCCCCTGCTCCACCAACTCGTCGCCCGAGGCCAGCTCAGCTCATGACAGATTGGAGGGTTCCCGCTTTCGGGGACAACGAACCTGAAGGTCACTGTCTACGACAGTGGGAACCCTCCACCGCCGGCACCGCGGGCAGCTACACCCCCTGGACGATAGAGCACACACATTGGCTACGGAATGTCATCTGGGGCGAGGACTCCTCCTGCTCCGCACCGGCGACAACCCCCAATTCTGGGCCGCCATCACGAACCTCGTGATCAACCTGTTTCGTTTACTGGGAGTAACACAGTTCACCCGAGAGACCCGCCGTAACGCCCGTGACCCCAAGCGAGCCCTCCACATCCTGACCCTCTGACCCCCGCCGA